>NZ_RHOI01000024.1 GCF_003946165.1 Lacticaseibacillus baoqingensis
TGGAGATTGGCAATGCTGGCAGCGGGACGCTTCAATCTGGCGACCAAGGTGGCAATTCGTTGCTGCACAAGCATAATCGGGCAGTGCACTTGCCGCAAAGCGTAAAGTTCACGATTCATCGCCACCAGCTCATTATAAATAAAGCGACTGGCATCGCGGTTGCGTTTGATCAAGCATTTCTGTTCAGTCGATGGATAGACACGCAGGCGTACGCCGAAGTGATACGGGAGTTGTACCATGGTTACTGTTTTAGGCTTAGGCATATTGTCACCTCCATCATGGTAAAAGCAATATACCAAACACACGTTCCCGTGTCAAGCTACATTTTTGGCGGTACTCGCCAACTTGCATTCCTCCTCCGATTGAAATCGGGGGATTCTTGCTTTGACTATATTGAACCGCAACCAAGGCCAACAAAAAAGAGTGCGCAAGCGCACTCTTTTTTGTTATCGCTTTACTTCGTTGACTTGCGGGTAGTGATATCAAACCCTAGCCGGATCGTCTTGGCATCGATATCTTCTTTGTTCATCATCTTAGTCAATAACCGCATGGCCACAGCCCCAATATCATACAACGGCTGGTCGATGGAGGTCATTTGCGGACGCGCCATTTCGGTGAGCTTCGTATTGTTGCTGGTGATCAATTCAAAGTCAGCTGGTACGGAGATGCCTTCATCCAATGCCCCATCCAAAACCCCAAACGCTAACTCGTCATCGCCGACTAAAGCGGCGGTCGCGCCTGCTTTTTGCAGCTGCTTGAACATTGCCAAGCCGGCATGGTAGCTGGCTTCGCTTTCAAAGACCAGCGATTCATCATAGGCTAAACCAGCTTTGGCTAAAGCCTGCTTATACCCTTGCAAACGATACTGACCGTTGATCGGCTGCGCCAGCGGACCCGTAACCAAAGCGACCTTTTGATTGCCGGAATCGATCAAGCGTGTCGTCGCGGCTTCGACTGCGGCAACATAATCAATATTCACAGAGCCCACTTGCTCGTCAGGATCAACGGAGCCGGCCAAGACGATCGGCGTCTTGCTGCGGGAGAATTCTTGGCGGATACTGTCTGAAATATCATGCCCCATGTAGATCAACCCGTCCACTTGCTTGGCCAAAAGGGTGTTTAACACTTGCACTTCTTTTTGACTATTCTCATCAGAATTTGCCAAGATGATGTTGTACTTGTACATGGTTGCCACATCGTCGATCCCGCGTGCTAAGCTGGAGAAGAACATGTTCGTGACATCAGGAATGATCACCCCGACTGTCGTGGTCTTCTTGCTTGCTAAACCACGAGCAACCGCGTTAGGACGATAATCTAGGCGATCGATGACCTCTAGTACTTTCTTGCGCGTTGCGGGCTTAACATTCGGGTTCCCATTGACGACCCGTGACACGGTAGCCATCGAAACGTTGGCTTCACGTGCCACGTCATAAATTGTGATTGTTTGTTTTTCCATTCTTTAATTGCTCCTTATTTCACAGTTGAACTAATATCTCAGCTTTAATTTACAACCCACTCTAACAGAATAAAATTGGGAATGCAAGCGTTTTACTGAATTTTTCACTGAAACTTTCAAGAGCGTTTTTCAGAAAGCCGACGGGATGCGACTTATGCTATACTAAAAACGATTATGAGCAAAAAATGAGTGGAGGTTCGCCATGAATCAGCAACTAACCAGCCTACAAAAGTGGGTCCAAGATGAAGGTCTTGATGTGGCTTACATCTCAAATTTTACCAATATCAACTATTTCACGGATTTCTTCCAAGATCCTGAAGAACGCGTGACTGGCCTGTTTGTTTTTCCTGATCACGAGCCCTTCCTTTTTACCCCGGCACTATCATTGGAAGCGGTCAAAAAATCTGGTTGGCCATATGCCGCCTTTGGCTATCTCGATCACGAAGATCCTTTCGCATTGATCGCCGATCACATTCGTGCCATCAACCCCAACCCGCTGCGTTGGGGAATCGAAAAAGCCGACTTAGCCGTCTCAAAATTCGAAGCGCTGATGCATGAATTCCCGCAAGCAAGCTTTCCAGCTGATGCCAGCCCGAAGATCGAACAACTGCAGCTGATCAAGACCCCAGCTGAGCTCGAGACGATGATCGTCGCAGGGCAGCAAGCCGATGCGGCTTTTAAAGCCGGTTTTGCTGCGCTCAAAGCCGGGATCAGCGAACAAGCGGTCGTCGCTGAAATCGAATATGCCATGATGAAACAAGGCGTCATGCATATGTCTTTTGACACCATCGTGCAAGCTGGCATTGATGCCGCTGACCCGCACGGCGGCCCAGAAGCGACCCCTGTGCGACCCGGTGAGCTGGTGTTGTTTGACCTTGGGACCAACAATCACGGTTATATGAGTGACGCCACGCGCACAGTCGCCTTTGGCGGTGCGGTTTCGCCTAAAGCCAAGGAGATCTTTGATGTTTGTTTGGAAGCACAACTGACTGCACAAGCGGCAGTGCGTCCTGGGTTGACCGCAGCCGCTTTAGACAAGATCGCCCGTGACGTGATCACAAAAGCCGGCTACGGCGAATACTTCAATCACCGATTGGGCCACGGGATCGGCATGTCGACGCATGAATTTCCGTCGATCATGGCTGGCAATGATATGCCATTACAAGCAGGCATGTGTTTCTCTATTGAACCTGGGATCTATATCCCTGGCGTCGCTGGGGTCCGCATTGAAGACTGTGTCCATGTCACCGCAGATGGTTGCGAACCATTCACGCATACTAACAAGGAATTCACGATCATCTAGTCAAAAACGCACGTCAAAAGCGGCGGGCTAAGATCACCGGATTGGTGATCTTAGCCCGCCGCTTTTGACTCGTTATTGCTGGTCGTCTTGATCTGATGTTGTTTCCGGTTCTGGTTCCGGCTGAGGTGCGGATTGCTTGGCATCGTCGGCAGAGTCTTTGGCTTGGGCAAAAGCGCTCTTGCCATCTAACACGATATCATCAAAATCATCACTCGCCGCAACTTCTGGGGCGGCGGTCAATTCATCTTTCAACGCCTGGGTTTGGTCATCATACGTGTTCAGATCAGCGTCTTGTGGTTTTGCTTTATCTTTCAGATTCTCCACGAGATCAGTCGCAGATTCGCGCCAATCAGCGGTTGCTTCGCGGGCATAGTCATAATAATCCGCGGCCCGATCAGCCAGATCATCTTTCTTTTGGGTAAACTTACGCCGTAATTCATCGGAAGTTTGCGGCGTCAACAGATATGTCGTCGCCAATGCACTCGTTGCACCTAAAATGAAACCTAAGAAAAAGTGTCCTTTTTTAGCCATGAGCTGCCTCCTAGTCTTTCTTCTTCAATAAATTCATTGCTGCTTTACCAACTCTTGCTGCTACCGTGATCTTCGCTGAATTGGCCGCGCCATTGGCCACTTTGGTCGCAAGACTGCGCGTAGAACTGTTCAGATCCGAAACGCTTTCTCCTAATTCCCCGATCGCGTCAAAAACCGGATCGATCGCCGCGACCTTACCGTTAACGTCTTCCAGCAAGGTGTTTGACTTCGTTAATAGGGCCTCGACTTCATGCGTCAACGTTCCTAACTCGCCATTCACCACATCCAGCGTCGCGTTGACCGAAACGACCGTTTGTTTGACTTCTTTAGTCACACCGGCAACTTTAAATCCGATCGCCGCTAATGCGACGGCGATGATCAAAAATGCGATTGCCGCAATGAGTCCGGCAATTCCTCCTAACGTCATGCAACACCCTCCTTATCCGCTATGCGTTTCGATGCACACGGCTGACTATGTTAAGAATATCATCATTACTGGGGCCGTTCAAATCATTGTGCGACTTTGGTAAGATAGACATAATCATGCTTACGCGAAAGGACGATCATGTTGTTTCTCACCCAAACCAAAAACCTTACGCAACAAACGAATCTGCTCCTGCGTTATCTGGACAACATCAATTGGGATGCGGTCTTCAATCACCTGATCACCGTCATTGGCGAGATCATTTTTTTCACCATCTTATTCATGGTGATCCGCAGCGTTGGCAAGCGATTGATCACCCGCGGCTTCGTTTCCTACAAGAATCGCAGCCGCCTCAGCGGGACGCGCGTGGATACCATGCGGACTTTGACCAGTAACATCTATTCGTATACCGTGTTGTTTTTCTACTTCTATGCGGTTTTGTCCGTACTGGGCGTACCAGTGGGGACTTTGATCGCTGGGGCTGGGGTCGTAGGGATCGCTTTGGGCTTAGGGGCTCAAGGTTTCGTTTCCGACGTTGTCACCGGGATCTTCATCATCTTAGAAGGCCAATTCGATGTCGGCGATGCCGTCAAGCTTGGCGCGATTTCTGGCACCGTCACCTCAGTCGGCTTGCGGACCACGACGGTCAAAAGCCCCGACGGCACGGTCAACTTCATTCCCAATCGCAATATCAGTATCGTCTCCAACCTTTCTCGCAGTCAAATGCAAGTATTGATCAACTTGCCAGTGGCGCCAGATGTGGACTTAGAATTGCTGCGTCAAACCTTGACCGCCGTGAACCATGACCTGCTCGCTAAAACCCCTGCCATTACCGATGGCCCTGCTTTATTAGGGATGAGCGCCAATGGTGATGGGACTTTCGCCTACCAAGTGATGATGCATGTGAAAAACGGAGAACAATTAGCGGTGCAGCGAAAGTTTTTAGGCGCCTATCTCAACGCGCTGGCAGCCGCTGGGATCCAGATTCCTACCCCGAAATTGCGCCAGCCGCAAAAATAATGTCACGCGCTCACTGAATCCAGTAAAAAGGACCAGCCAATCTGTTTTGGCTGGCCTTTTTTGGCGGGCAGATCACTCGGTTTCATGTTCTTTAGGCGTCATTTGGTAATAATGATCGAGGTTATGGGCAATGTAATTGATCCCTTTCATCACCTCACGCCGCGTCACGATCCCGGTAAAGGTCCCATCATCTTGGACGACTGGCAAAAAAGGATTATCGACCAGCAGATGCAAGACATTTTCGACGGCATATGGATTATCAATGGTCACCACATCGGTTTCCATCACATCCCCAACGCATTGTTGATCCAGCGCCTCAAGGCTGAAATCATCAAGGCCAAGCATCTGGTCAGTGATCATCGCAAGCGATAATAGACCTTTAAAGTGATCTTGATTGTCTAAAACTGGGATCTTTGCATAGCGCACCTTCGTCAAGAGCAAAAAAGCATGTCGCAAAGAATTATCAACCCCGACGCTCGCGACCACGTCACCAGGGATCATAAAGTGCTCACGATTTTCTATCATCATGTGATCAATTGCTTGGTTGAACATATGGACACTCCTTTTTGTTTCCTTTATTATCTTACCGCATTCAAGCATGTGAAGATATATACAAATAAAAATCTTTACATGGCCTTAACAGTTATTTACTATAGTTGTATAACTTGGTACCATTGTAATCATATGCTGTCTGCACACACAATAATTATGGAGGAGAAAAATGACATACGATTTAGGCGTTCGCCTTGCAGCAGAATTTATCGGTACTGCAATTATGGTCGCCCTGGGCAATGGGTCAGTCGCAAACGTTGATTTGAAAGGGACTAAGGGTAACGGCTCTGATTGGATGCTGATTGCCGTAGGTTATGGTGCCGGGGTCATGATCCCAGCCATGATCATCGGGGGGATTTCTGGTAATCACATCAATCCGGCCTTCACACTTGGTTTAGCGGTTTCTGGTTTATTTCCATGGACTGAAGTGTTACCTTATATTTTGATCCAATTTGCTGGGGCTATCTTTGGCCAGGCAATGGTCGTCGCAGCTTATAAGCCGCATTATGATCTCACCACCAACCCGCAACACATTTTAGGGACTTTTAGCACCATTAGCGCCACCAAGAGTCAGCTCAACGGCTTCATCAACGAATTTATTGGTTCTTTTATTCTTTTCTTTGGGGCGTTAGGGATCACCAAGGCACCATTTTTCGCCAATAATTTAGGGACTGCGCATATGGCCTTAGGATTTTTGGTCGCTACTTTAGTCGCATCCTTTGGCGGTCCCACTGGTCCGGCTTTGAACCCAGCGCGTGACTTAGGGCCGCGGCTCTTGCACCAATTGCTGCCACTCAAGCACAAAGGCTCCTCTGATTGGGGCTATGCCTGGGTTCCAGTGGTTGCACCAACGCTGGCTGCAATCACCGCAATCGCCTTATATAAGAACGTCTTCATGTAATTATTCCTACCGCCAACGGCGTTGCCGTTGGCGGTTTTTTTGTGGCTAACAAGTCACAAGGCCATGATCGCCTTACAAAACAGGCCCCTTAAGCCCACGATCAAAACCGTCGTCTCAAGGTGCCTGTATGCTGCACAAAACCGTGATCTGCCGCGGTCTTGATGCAATATTGCCAAAAGTTTTTCATCCCCATACTGCTTAGCGCTGCCAGTCAAATGCCAGTTTCGGCACCGGTTGACCATCGCGATTCACATATTGTACATGATATTGGGTGGAGGTCCATGTGATCACGGCGTAAGTCCCGCCTAGACGGGCATATTGGCCGCGCGGCTGACTGATACTGCCGGGATTTAACACCAGCATCTGCTCCTCCATAAAGACCCCTAGCTGATGCGTATGCCCAAATAAGATGATCTGCGCTTGTTGGGCTTGGCCGGCCGCTAATAAAGGCGCCAGCGTGAAATTCACGTTGAAGCGATGGCCATGCGTCATCCACACGCGCACCCCGCTAAAGTCTTGGGTGACGGTCAGGGGAAAATCCGGATCATCATCCATATTGCCAGCCACCGCTTGGTAAGTGTCAAACAATGGGTCATTCGCTGTTAGTTCAGAATCACCGCAATAAAAATATCCATCTGCATCTGGTTGCTGTTTGAGGATCGTCTTTAAGATCTCGGCATCCCCATGGGTATCACTCACGACTACAAGCTTCATAGCGGACCTCCTTTTAGCCTTTTTGATACCAATCGCCCCAACGCGCTTCTAGTGCTCTTAGCGCGTTGCCGCGATGGCTGACGCCGTTTTTTTCATCTGGAGTCAACTGCGCCATGGTCTTGCCTAATTCAGGTAAATAAAAGTACGGATCATAGCCAAAGCCGTTCTCGCCTTGTGGCAGTCCCACGATCACGCCATCCACATGGCCAGAAACCACCAGATCTTGGTTGGGCAAGCCAGGCTTTGCCAATACCAAGGTGCTGACAAAACGCGCCGTGCGTTTTGCTGCCGGGACACCGGCTAACTCGGCGATCAGCTTCGCATTATTAGCGGCATCATTATGCCCCTTGCCCGCATAGCGGGCTGAAAAGACGCCTGGCTGCCCGCCTAAGGCATCCACTTGCAGTCCAGAGTCATCTGCTAAGACTGGCAACTCCAGCATCTTAGCGTAGCCATCAGCCTTCAACCGGGCATTTTCTTCAAACGTCGTCCCAGTTTCTTCCACAGTCGGCAATGCAGGAAAATCACTCAAGCTTTTGACGCTGACCCCAAGTTTGGCAAACATAGCCCCGATCTCACGGACTTTACCGGCATTTTTAGAAGCCACCACCACCGTTGTCGGCAATGCGGTCACCACGTCTTGCGGCTGTTGGGTGATGTCGACATGCGTGGCCGTGATCGGCTGGTTGAGCCATTCGCTGGCAATGGTCTCAAACAAGGCCGCACCAGCAGTCGTATAATACGTCCGCGTAGCCGCGTGGCCGCTGGTATTGGCCAGATCGAAGTAATCAAGCAGCATTGAAACATCACTCACCGTTTCAGCCCCAGAGTCGATCAAAGTGACACCTTCACCCATCACATTTTGGATCAAAGGACGCAACAATGGATAATGCGTGCACCCCATGACTAAGGTGTCAATATCGGTATGCGTCAATGGGCGCAAAGTTTGGGCCACGACTTTTTTGGCAACGGCAGAATGCGCTTCATTCGATTCCACGACGGCCACAAATTTAGGCGCTGCCAAACTGGTCACCTTGACTTGCGGATCTTTGGCTTGGATCGTGTGCGCATACGCACACGAACGCACCGTGCCTTCGGTTGCGATCACCCCAATATGGCCGGTATGCGTATGCCGCAGCGCCGCTCGGCTGCCGGGTTGGATCACCCCGATCACCGGGATCGTCAGTTTCGTGCGCAAATCGTCTAACGCCGCAGCTGTCGCGGTGTTGCAGGCGATCACCAGCAACTTGATTTTTTTCGTTAATAAAAAATTCACCATTTGCCAAGTAAACGCACGGACTTGTGCCGCAGGCCGCGGGCCGTATGGTAAACGTGCCTGGTCGCCTAAAAACACGATATTTTCGTTGGGCAGCTGCCGCAGCGCCTCTTTGACCACGGTCAGACCGCCCACGCCAGAATCGATGAAGCCAATCGGCTGAGTATTCATGAAAAAGCTCCCTTCTCTGAATCTTCATTGTCCCCGGTTTTTCGGTAAAATTCAAGTCGCCACTCCGGCGGCTTTTGGGTATACTTATAATGAATAGGAGGCGTACCATGCCAAAAGCCAGTTATCCAGAATTATTAAACTTACCCGCGACCGGCCCATTATTCGGCCAGCTCATGCTCCGGGACTTATTACTGCCAGATCTGCTTGGTAAAGAAACCGAAACGATCACTTATTGGGCTGGCCGCAGTTTAGCGCGCCGGCTGCCAGTCGCAGAAGGTGATCTGCCGGCACTATTTGCGCGGATCGGCTTTGGCGAGCTGACCGCTTCGACTAGCAAACGCCACCAACGCCTCTACACGCTAAGCGGCACCACAGTCGCGACGCGCATGGCCAATTTTGATGCCCCTGATTTTCGCCTGGAGGCAGGCTTTTTAGCCCAAAGTTTGCAACAAACATTCGGGTGTGTAGTCGAAGCCAGTGCCGCTGTGGATATGCGCAAGCAAGTCGTCACGTTAACGGTGATCCTTGATGAAAAAACACCCCAGCCAAAAGCGGAATCACAGATGACGTTAGCCGATCTATAACAAAAACGCCAACCCGAGCGTCTTGAAGACGCTCGGGTTGGCGTTTTTTACTGCCGCTGATGTCAGGGCATCAAAGCCGTTTGCTGACAAAATGACCACTAAAAAAACCGAGCACAACGGCTCAGCCTTCAACGCCTATTTAGGCGGTATATTTGTCCAAGATCTCGTTGAGTTGGTCTTTGGTATGGTAACCGACGACCTTTTCAACTGGCTTGCCGTCTTTTTTGATCAGCAGCGTTGGAATGGCCATGATCCCAAAGGATTGTGGCGTATTCGGGTTTGCATCGATGTCCATCTTCACAAACTTCACGTCATCGCGTGCGTCTGCTAATGCATCAACGACTGGGCTTTGCATCTTACAAGGACCGCACCAAGTTGCCCAAAAGTCAGTCAAGGTTACGCCGGTCGCGGTTTCGGTTTCAAAGTTCTGATCTGTCACTGCTTGAACCATTAATGATTCCTCCTCTTACTTTTTGTAACTATATCTTACCACGCCCACCCAGAAAATACCACCATGTTACTTGAACTGGACGATCGTTGCCCCAGAACCGCCTGCATTTTGCGGTGCAAAGCCGAATTTTTTGACTTGCCGATGCCGCTTGAGATATGCGGTCACCCCATTACGGATCGCACCAGTCCCTAGGCCGTGGACGATGGTCACTTGCGCATACCCGGCCAGCAAGGCGGCATCGATATATTGATCCAGATTCGTCATCGCTTCTTCATAACGCTGCCCGCGCAGATCTAATGTGGTTGACGGCCCAGTTGCCCCGCGGACTACCGTCACTTGACGCTTTGGCGTTTCGGTCTTTGGCGGTTGGACTTTTTCGAGGTCTTGCGTGGCGATTTTCATGCGGATGATGCCCATTTGCACTTCCCAGTGACTCGCATCCACTTGGTCTAACAACTCACCGGTTTGGTCGTAAGAAAGCACCCGCACCGTATCACCTTTGTGGAGGGCTTGCTTATTTTTTTCACGCCGCAACACCCGATTTTTGGGTTGTGCCTTTTCTTGATGCAAATTCTTGAGGGCGGTCTTGGCTTCGATCAAGCGATTTTCCTTCACATCCCCGCGCTGCTCTTTTTGCATCTGGCGCAAGTTGCCGATGATCTTATCGGCTTTAGCCTGAGCTTTATCAACGATCGCATTCGCTTGATCTTTGGCTCGATCTAATTGGCGCTCACGCTCAGTGAAGAAATCTTCATAGGCGTGTTTGAGCTCATCATGCAACTGCTGTGCGGCTTCCAATTGGTGGCGCGTTTCCAGATATTCGGTTTCCGCGGCTTTGCGCTGGCTTTCCAGATCAGAGATCATATTATTCAAGTCATGGGAATCCTCAGCGATCAAACCTTTAGCCGCCGCGACGATGGTCGGATCAAGCCCTAGTCGCTGCGAAATATCAAAGGCATTTGACCGTCCAGGTACGCCGATCAGCAACCGATACGTTGGCTGTAATGTGGCCGCGTCAAATTCCATGGAGGCGTTGATCGTCTGAGGCGTGTTATACCCATACAGCTTCAATTCTGGATAGTGAGTCGTCGCCACCACTTGAGCCCCCGCTGCCCCGACGGCATCGAGGATCGCGATCGCCAACGCCGCCCCTTCTTGAGGATCGGTCCCGGCACCAAGTTCGTCAAATAAAACCAGCGCATGATCATCCATGGCGCCTAAAATGTCCACGATCGTCTTCATGTGCGAACTAAAGGTACTCAAACTCTGCTCGATCGACTGCTCATCCCCAATATCCGCAAAAACGTTGGAATAGACACCGATCGTCGAGTGTGCTTCTGCTGGAATGAACAAGCCTGATTGGCCCATCAATTGTAATAACCCCAAGGTCTTCAACGTGATCGTCTTCCCCCCAGTATTGGGGCCGGTGACGACGATCGCTTGATAATCAGCACCGATCGTGATCGTATTAGGGACCACTTGATGCCGATCGATCAACGGATGGCGTGCTTGGAGCAGATCCACATGGTTTTCAGCTGATACTTGCGGCTCAGTGGCCTTCAATTGCTTGGCATACTTGGCTTTGGCATTGATAAAATCAAAGTGGCCGAGTAGTTGGGAGTTATGCCGCAGCTCTTTGGTGTATGGCGCAACTGCTTCAGACAATTCGGCTAGGATGCGAACGATTTCGGCTTGCTCTTCCAGTTGTGCTTCTCTGAGGCGATTGTTCATTTCGACAATGGCTTGCGGCTCAATGAACAACGTCTGTCCAGATGCGCTTTGATCATGCACCACCCCGCCAAATTGGCCCCGATACTCTGCTTTGACTGGGATCACATAACGGTCGTCACGAATCGTAATGATCGGGTCGCTTAAATACTTTGCAGAGCTGCCGCGGGTATATTTTTCCATCCGGCTGCGGATCTCGCCTTCAAGACTGCGGATCGCTTGGCGCACACCTCGCAGTGCCGGGCTGGCTTCATCAGTCAAGCTGCCGTCTTCATCTACAGCGACCGTCAAGCGGCGCTCAAGCGCAGGCAAAGCCACTAATTGCGCTTGCAAGTCATACACGCGCCGCAAGTCTAAGCGAGCTTGCAGATCATCTAAAAACTTCACCACGGCACTGACGGTTTTCAACACGCGTCCCAATGCTGCCAGCTCGCGTCCATTCAACGTGGCACCGATTTCGACCCGCTTCAGTGCAGGCGCAATATTGTCGAGCTGCGGCACCGGGATGCCGCCGGCTAAGCGCAAGATCGATGCGCCGTCTGCAGTTTCATCTAAAGCAGTCTGGACCCATTGCGGATTGCTGGAAGGCACGAGTTTAGCCACTAACTCCGCGCCGACCGCGGTCGTCACTAACCCTTGTAAACTTGCGCGGACCTTACCATACTCTAAGGTCGTCAAGATCTTCGTATTCATAGCTGCCTCCTAATTCAAAAAGAAACGACGTCTAATGCAAGGAGTCTGCCCCAAGCATAGCCGTCGTTGATATTAACGTTTATTTCGCGATCCATAAGGTGGTGAACAAGCTTGTCAAGCCGGGCGTATACCGCACGATCGAGCGGGCGATCAAGGAATGCGCCAGCATATCTTGAATCGCCGTCACTGGGATCAAAGCGAACAGATACAACACCAAGAAGATGAACAAATAGCCCATCAAAAAGTTCAAGACCCCGCCAACCAGCCAGCTCACTTGCTGATCACCGACGCGATACGTCAAGTTGTGAAACCACAACGCCACAAAGCGCGTCACCAGCCAGCCGACCATTAACATGAAGACAAAGGCCACACCATTATAAAAGCCGTGATCTAAGGTCAACCCGACTTGATTCGTGAAAAAAACAAACTGACTTTGTTCGGTGGCGCTAGGATATGGGACCCATTGCGTCATGACGACTCCTAACGGCCGATAAGTCGCCCATGCCAAACCTAAACTGAATAGATAGCCCACAACGTGAATGAGTTGCAGCCACACACCGCGTCGCGCACCAGAATAAAAACAATAGGCTAACACGGCTAGGATGATCAACGATACCATTATTTTTCCTCGTGTTCCTCTAGCTGTTTGGCGGCTTGTGCTGCCACTTGATCGGATAAAGCATTAAACGCTAATAATACCGCTGCATCTTGCAAGCTCAACTCCGGTGAGAGTTTTTGGATCTGGGCGAGTTGCTGATTGAGCAACGCCGTCGTGGCTTGGAAGTGTGCGGTCGTCCCAGGGCCAATGATCGTATAGGTTTTACCTGCTATTTCGGCCTTAAACCGCCGCTTCTGCTCTGTCACAACACTGCCTCCTCAATTGTATACCGATAATCATTTTACCATGAAAAGTAACACGAAAAAAGCCGGACCATGAGCACTCACAGTCCGGCCAGTTGGGTTACTCGGCGTCGTCATCGGCCAAGAAGGTATTCAGCACTTCTTCAACCATCGCCCATTCATCATCATCTTCGATCGGATACAAGTCACCTTGGCTCGCATCCCCATTCTCGTCAGGTGTGAAGGAGAACGCTTGGATCTCGACTTCTTCATCATCGCTGGCACTTTGCGGGTATAACAAGACATAACTCTTGTCATAGTCTTCAGAATCAAAGGTAAACAAGACTTGGTATAATTCTTCGTTACCCTTATCGTCGATCAACGTGATCAGCTGTTCATCATCACCTGGATGCAAGTGTTCTTGTTCTGCCATAATTGCCTCCTATCAGCAAGTTAGCGGGTCAAGCGACCCTTTTGGTCCAAATAGTTTTGTAGGATCATCTGCGCGGCCAGCTTATCGATCACTTGCTTTTGCCGTTTGCGACTGGCATCTGCTTCTTCGATCAGCATTCGTGACGCTTCAACTGTCGTCAGGCGCTCATCGGTAAAATCGACAGGCAGCCCAAACCGTTCTTCAAGCATCTTCCCGTATTCTTGTGATTTCTCAGCACGGGGGCCTAAGGTGTTGTTCATATTCTTTGGCAAGCCGCATACGAACCCAGTGACCGAATATTCGGTCACGATCTGAGCGACGCGGTCTAAGCCAAATTCGCCTTTATCCTCATTGATTCGAATAATTTCGAGGCCTTGAGCCGTCCACCCAAAAGGATCACTCATGGCGACCCCGACAGTTTTGGACCCAATATCTAACCCCATTAGGCGCATTAATCTTTCTCCTTGCCGAGATAGTTACGAACGAGCTCTTCGATGATGTCATCACGTTCGTGTTTGCGAATCAAGTTACGGGCATCGTTGTACCGCGGGATATACGCCGGGTCGCCAGAAATCAGATAACCGACGATCTGGTTGATCGGATTATACCCTTTTTCTTCCAACGAGTTATACACCGTTTCTAATGTTTCATGAACATTTTTCGGGTCGTTATCGCGAAAATCAAAGTGGACGGTTTGATCTAATGTGCTCATTCTTAACACCTCTATTCTGTCCAATTCACCTATTATTCTACTTGAAAAGTCAACAAAGTACAATCAAACTAAATGGTCATTATTGCCCTTTGCTCGGCAATTCAAAAGCTGATAGGCGATTATTTAGCCGCTAAAACCGTCACTGCTGCCGCTAATGCTGCCGGGATCCCGTCTGGATCCTTCCCCCCAGCTTGGGCCAGGTCTGGACGGCCGCCACCGCCGCCTTGCACTTTCGGCGCAATGGCTTTGATGATATCGCCGGCTTTGACGCCTTTTTTGATGGCGTCGGCACTGACGGCTGCCAATAAGTTGGCTTTGCCTTTAGCCGCCGTTGCTAAGACTAACACATCAGAAGCTTGCTTGGCTTTCCACTCATCAGCAAGCTGGCGTAATTCATTCATCCCGGCGACTTGCAATTGCGCCTTGATCAACGTATAGTCGCCGGCTGGTTCTGCTGAATCAAATAAGCCGCTGGCCGCTTGGGCCGCTAATTTGGCCTGTAAGCTTTCCACTTGCTTTTGGCTGGCTTTTAATTCCGCTTGGATGCTGGCCACTTTAGCCGGCACGGCATCCAGTTGTTCACTTTTGACTGCAGCGGCCACTTGATGAAGCAGCGCTTCTTGATGATTCAAGTACTCAAACGCCTCTTGCGACGTGACGGCTTCGATCCGGCGCACACCGGCGCCGATACCGCTTTCCCCAGTGATCTTGAATAATCCCAAAGCACTGGTATTATCCGGATGCGTGCCGCCATCGAATTCCTTATTGAAATCTCCAATGGTCACCACGCGCACGGTATCGCCGTACTTATCGCCAAACATCGCGATCGCGCCTTCTTTTTTGGCGTCTTCAAGCGGCATTTCTTTCCAAGTGATCGGCAATGCGCGCCAGATCTGCGTGTTGACGATTTTTTCGATTTGTTGCAGTTGGTCGGCGGTCACTTGGCCAAAATTCGTGAAATCAAACCGTAAGTAGTTGGGTTCCACCAAAGAGCCGGCTTGATGCGTATGATCGCCTAAAACCATCCGCAGCGCCGTATCCAGCAAGTGAGTCGCCGTATGGTTCATAGAGACCTTCTGCCGCCGGATCAAATCGACTTTTAACGTATAGGTGGCGCCTTTTTTCAAAGTCCCTTCAACGTCGACGGTATGCAGATTTTGGCCATTAGGCGCGTGTTGGACATCCAAGACGCGCGCCACCACTGCGCCATCTGCATCAATGATCTCGCCATGATCAGCCACTTGGCCGCCCATTTCTGCGTAAAACGGCGTTTGATCAAAGATCACTTGGGCCACACCAGCAGTCGCTTGGGCCACTAACGCATCATCAACGATCAAGGCTTGCAACACGGCTTGATCTTCAGTATCCGTCCAGCCGGTGAACTTGCTTTCAGTTTCGATCCCCATCAACAGCTTGTCTTGGCTGCCCATGGACTGCGCGTCACCGCGCGCGGCCCGCGCCCGCTCACGTTGGGCTTGCATGTTGGCTTGATAGCCATCCATATCCACACTTAAGCCTTCATCTTCTGCAAGCTCTTGGGTCATTTCGACTGGAAAACCAAACGTATCAAATAATTTAAAGGCCGTCGCCCCAGGCACGACACTTTCCCCTTTGGCTTTGAGGTCAGCGATCGTTTGGTTAAGCAAGGCCACCCCTGCATCTAAGGTTTCACGGAAGCGCGCTTCTTCAGAGCGGATCACTTTTTCAATGAATTCCTTGTTCTTCAGCACTTCTGGATAATAGCTTTGCATGATCTGACCGACCACTGGCACGAGCTGGTACAAGAAATCAGATTCGATGCCTAACTTCTTGCCGTTCAATACTGCCCGGCGGATCAACCGGCGTAACACATAGCCGCGGCCTTCATTGGAAGGCAATGCCCCATCCCCGATGGCAAATGTCACCGTACGGGCATGGTCGGCAATGATCTTAAACGAAACATCGTCTTTAGCGTTGGCATTATAGTGTTTATTTGCTGATAACGCCTCGGTTTTTTCGATGATCGGCATGAACAGATCGGTTTCAAAGTTTGTCCGTGTGCCTTGAATGACTGACACCAGCCGTTCCAGGCCCATCCCGGTATCAATGTTTTTATGCGGTTGTTCGACATAGCGGCCATCTGGGAGATGATTGAATTCAGAAAAGACCAAATTCCAGATCTCTTCATAGCGTTCATTTTCGCCGCCAGGATAGTTTTCCGGATCATCTTCAGCCACATCATTGAAGCTTTGGCCGCGATCAAAGAAGATCTCTGAATCCGGGCCGCATGGGCCTTCGCCGATATCCCAAAAGTTGTCTTCCACATCAAAGATCCGCTCATTGGCTAACCCAACCACTTCATGCCAAATACGGCGAGCTTCGGTATCTTTAGGGTAGACGGTGACGTACAGCTTATCCTTGTCTAACCCTAACCACTGCTCAGCAGTCAAGAACTCCCAAGCCCAAGGGATCACTTCCGCTTTGAAGTAATCCCCTACGGAGAAGTTCCCCAGCATTTCAAAAAAGGTCAAATGCCGGGCAGTTTTGCCGACGTTTTCAATATCATTGGTCCGGATCGATTTTTGGGCGTTAGTGATCCGCGGATTCTTCGGCACGACACTGCCATCAAAATACTTCTTCAACGTCGCAACGCCTGAATTGATCCATAACAACGTCGGGTCATTCACCGGGATCAAACTCGCGCTGGGCTCTACATCGTGACCTTTGGACTTAAAGAAATCAAGAAACATCTGGCGGATTTCTGCACTGCTAAGCTGCTTCATAGTTACCTCCTAAAATTTTGTTCACAAAATATAAAAACACCGCTGCAATCCAAGGACGCTGACGCGCGGTACCACCTTGTTTGCAACGATGTTGATCGTATACCTCTTCATTAACGTGTTCAGTTATGCATCAGGGAGCACTGGCTAAGCGGATCCGCAGCGTTCTCAACATCCCGCTGCTTTCTGTATGACCACTGGCTTATCAGCATATCCTAACGTTTGCTAATTATACGAAGCTGTCCGACTGGTGTCAACTGCCATCCCGGCTAATCCAAACTGATCACGGCGACTTTGCGATAGGTGTGCGCAGCAAACGGCACATTCTCCGCCGCGCGGTAATAAGGCGACCAGCCCAGCAAGCCGGCCCCGCGTTTGGCCACTGCTTCAGCCACTAACTCTGGGGTGCTGGTTTGGGTGGGAATGGTCAAGCCAAAGCGATTAGGCAAATAAGCGGGTAATGTTTTCGGCAAGTGATTGCCCCAGGTAAAGAGCTGGTCAAACCCGCCGCCTTGCAAGTATTCATATTGGTCTTCAGTCGGCAGACTGAAGCCAAACCCGCCAAGTGCTTTAGCTAAGCCAGCTTGGTCCCAATCATGCCGCAGGCGCACTTGATAATGATGCGCACTGGCTTGGCGCAAGACTACCTTGCCAGAAGCTAACACCGGCGCCCAAGTCGGTTGGGCCTCGGGATCGACACTGGTGACCGTCGGCCGCAGCAACGATAACACAGCCGGCTTATACGGCACATACGCAAAGTGATTGCCCTTGAAGACTTGGGTCAATAAGTTGACTTGGCCAATGACTTCTTCGTTCACCGGTACCGCTTGGCGCGCCACTAACATCGGCGGCATCGCCACGACCCGCTTGGGGCTGAGGGCAGCCGGCGGTAATTGGGCTAACAGCTCGGCGATCACCGGTTCATGGCGATCGACGCCTAAACTGACTTCTCGCCTGCCTGGGACAAACCGCAGCCATTCCCCTCCGATCAGCGCATCAAAGGTGTTCAGGGTTTGGCCAAAATAATCCACCGTCACCGGTTTTAATTGATCGACAGCCAACAATGGGCTGAGAAAATAGCGGGTCAGCTGCTCAAAAATAAACTGCCGCCGTTGTGGCTTTAACCCTTCCCATTCTGGAAACAACAATTCTGCATTGACCATCCGGATCCTCCCCCATTTGTTGGCTACGACTTTTTGGCTTTACGGGCTGCGCGCAATTCTTCGCGCTTCTTGATGCGAGAATTTTGCCGGCGTTCAGTCGCGATCGCCTTTTGGATCTTTTTCTTGTAACCAGGCATGTGCTTCTTTTGTTCCTTCTTCGCCAACCCCCGAATCGCCAAGGAGCGCGGATCTTCTTTGGCTTTGCGCGTGGTACGGCGGTTGCGATCATATGAATCCACGATCTCGCCATTCTTGATCGCTTTAGGCGTAAAGTGAATGCCCATATGCTCCAGCTCAGCGATCTGGTCTTCTTGTCCAGGCGCATAAAGCGTGATGGCAATCCCAGACATACCATTGCGCCCGGTCCGGCCGACACGATGAATGAAGAATTCGTTATCACTAGGGATCTCAGCATTGATCACATGTGATACCCCTTTGATGTCGATGCCGCGGGCAGCCAGATCCGTCGCCACGACATATTGGTACTTCAACGCCGCCACGTCTTTCATCACGCGTTTGCGTTCGCGCGGCGGGATGCCGCCATGGATCTTCGCGACGTCTAAGCCTTGATCGGTCAAATATTGATGAATATGATCCACACTGGTCTTGGTGTTGGCAAAGATCAGCACCAAAAACGGCTGGCCGATCGTCAAGAGTTGGTAGATCATTTGGTTTTTATCGCGCCCTTTAGCGGCGATCAGCCAATTGTCGACTGTGTCGGCGATCACGGTTTGCGGCCGGATCTCAATTTCAGTCGGATTGGCCATATACTTCTTCAAAAATGGTTGCAACTTCTGCGGGATCGTCGCAGAAAAGACTAACATTTGCAAGTCTTTAGGAAAAGTCGCGGCAATACTGTCAACTGCTGATAAGAACCCCATATCTAAGGTCATATCCGCTTCATCCACCACAAAAGTCGTTGCGGTATGCGCAGCTAGCGCACCTGCTCGGATCAAATCAAGAATCCGCCCAGGCGTACCGATCACGATATGGGGTTGTTGGTGTTTCAGCTTTTCGATTTGTTTGGCTTTATCGGTGCCGCCAACATAGCGCTGGATGCGCACCTCTGGCAGTGCCGAAGCCAAAGTCGTTGCAACCGTGTAAAGTTGCGTCGCCAATTCACGGCTAGGGGCGGTGATGACGGCTTGCACCTGATCTTTTTCTGGCGCGATCTGCGATAAGATCGGCACCAAAAAGGCGTGGGTCTTCCCCGAACCGGTTTGACTTTGACCGATCACGCTTTCACCGCGTAATACCGCCGGGATCACCCGTTCTTGGATCGGCGTGGGCGTCGTGATGTGCATGGCATCCAGGCCTGCGATCACGTCGGCGCTAAGCGCGTATTGTTTAAATTGGTTCATGAATCCTCCTATATCGGGACGTGGCGTTATTGCGCCACAAATTGGGTCACCAGTGTTTCTAGTTCGGTTTGGATCGCGGCGATTTCTGATTGATCTTGCGCTTTAGCACCACTGGCAAGCGGATGGCCGCCGCCATGATGGGCCTTAGCCAAGGTATTGATGATCGGACCTTTGGAACGCAAGTTGACGCGATATGGGGCATCTGCTTGTTCGACGAAGATCGCCCAAGCAACCACTTCGCCTAAGCGGCCTGGGGTGCCAACTGCCGCATGCACTTGGTCGCTAGTCAACCCCAGCGTCTGCACGACTGATAATGGGATCACCACGCTGGCTGCGCCATGGGCAGTCACTTGCAAATGGTCAAACACGTAACTTTGTAACTTTGCTTGGGCCAAAGAGATCTGATTCATCCGGTTATTCAACGCCGTCGGATCGAAATCTTCTTGGATCAACGCCGCGGCTACTTCCAAAGTATGTGCGCTGGTGTTGTTAAACAAAAAGCGCCCGGTATCGCCAACGATCCCTGCATACAACAGTCTTGCCACTGCCGCATTAAACCCTAAACGCCCAGCAGCATGTTGGATCAGATCATAAATCAGCTCAGAGGTGGAACTGGCTTCTGGCACCACCCAAGTCAAATCGCCATAATCATCATCATTGGGATGGTGATCGATCTTGATCAAAAATTTACCGGAGTTGAAACGCTGATCACTCACGCGCGGCGTATCCGCGGTATCGACCGTGATCACTAACGCTTGCGCATACGCTGAATCCGGCACATCATCCATCGTGGACAGCCAATCGAGATTCCCCACATCACCACCGGCTAATAAGACGGTTTTTTGCGGATATGCCGCTTGGATGCTGGCCCCTAAGCCGCCTTGTGATCCTAAAGCATCCGGGTCGGGATTGACATGGCGATGAATGATGATCGTGTCTGCGGCTTCGATTTGGTCTAAAATCGCATCTAAGTTCATGTTAGTTCCTTTCTAGCAACTGACAAGTGACCAATGCCTTAGCCACTGGCAAACCGTCTGTTGCCAACTCAATGTCAAGCGTGGCTTCATGTCGCGTCATTTCTAATGGCCGCACATGGATGTTGACCGTCGTTTCTAATTGGATCGGCCGAAACGTGTGTAAGGATTGTTGGGCCACTAACACATTGCGGCGCCCGGCACGGTTCAAATATCCGGTCGCAGCGGCATTCACCGCTTCGTTCAACACCCCAAAACTCAACGTCCCTAATTGATTGGTCATGACTGGAGTCGTGTGCAGGCGATAATCGGCTTGATCCACCGCCGCCGACTCCACTAACGTCATTTGACTCGCCACTTGATCAGCAAAGGTCGCGGCATCGCGGCTATGGTTCAGATCTGCCATGCTGGCAAAGACACTTTGGCGCGTCACGATGCCTAACAGCTGCCAGGAATCATCCACTACCGGCAGCACCTTCAAGCCATTGCCTTGCATCGTATGGCCCACTGTGGTGACGCTCAAGTAAGGCTTGACGGTTTGCGGATCTTTGTACATCACCCGTTCCAGCGGCGTCGTGCCTTTTTTACCTGCAACCATCGATTCGGTGACCATCCCCACCAGCCGCCCGGTAGCGGTGATCACAGGCAGATAAAAGTCACTTTGATCGCCGCGCAAACGTTGAAATTCAGCTACAGTTTCGTCTGGCAAAGCGGTTTTAGTCTTACTCAGCGGGGTATAAATCGCCGCGACTGTCAAAATATCTTGCTTGATTGCCTGATCAGACAAGGCCCGGTTGATCATGGTCGCCACGGTAAACGTGTCATAACTGGTTTGCATGACCGGCAAAGACGCCGCGTTGGCTTTGGCAATGACCGCATCGCTGGTCATAAAGCCCCCAGTGATCAAAACTGCGGCGCCATTTTCTAAGGCTAACTTCTGGGCATCTTCACGGTTCCCGATGATCATCAGGGAATTCTTGGTAATGTAGCGGATCATTTCATCCGGCGTCATCGCCCCGATCACGAACTTGTCCAGTTTCTTGGCCAACCCCGCAGAGCCACCTAAGACTTTGGCGTCGATCAGCTTCAACAAGGCCTTGAAGGTCAAAGAATCAATATTGTTGATCGGCTTTTGTTCGATCCGGATCGTGCCCACGCGTTCGATCGTCGACACTAAACCAGTCGCTTCAGCCTCTTTGATCGCACGATAAGCAGTCCCTTCAGAGACTTGTTGCTGCTTTGCGATCGAGCGGACCGAGATCTTGGTGCCTACCGCAAGATTTGCGATAAATTGTAGGATCTGTTCATGTTTCGTTGCCATTGTCTTACCTCATGTCATTTCAGTTAGTGTTAGTATAACACATCTCAGTGCTGTACTAATCACAGCGGGAGATCGATATTTTCAAATTGCTGCGGATCAAGTCCCGTCACGGTGATGCCTAACAACCGGATCGCCAGTTCAGCAGGATGGCTTTGTTGCCACAGTTGCCAGGCCGCTTGAAAAATAGCGGTCTCCCCTTCGATGTAATTGGCCGCTGTCACCCGCCGCGTAATGGTGTTAAAGTCGGCATCGCGCACTTTTAACACCACGGTTTTACCGTGTTTTTGTTTGCGTGATAAGGCGTCTTGCACGAGGGCAGCGAGTTTTTGCAGCTCTTTTTCGACTTGGGCATCGGTGGTTTTGATCGCGCGATAGGTCCGCTCTTTGCCGATCGATTTGGCGTCGGCGACATGTACCGGGCGATTATCGACACCGCGCGCATGCTGGTACAGTCCTAAGCCCATCTTGCCAAATAATTGGATCAGTTCATCTTGCGAATGTTGTTTTAAGCTGGCGCCATCGGTGATTCCTAACGCTTCCAGCCGTGGCAAAGTCTTTTTGCCCACACCGCGAAACGCCGCGATCGGCAAGCGATCTAAAAACGCTTCTGCTTGCTCTGGCAAGATCACGGTACGGCCGTTGGGCTTATTATATTCTGACGCTTCTTTGGCTAAGAATTTGTTATAAGACAACCCAAAACTACATGTCAGCTGGCAAGTCGCTTGAATCTGGGCTTGCAGCCACAAGGCCAAGTCGATCTTCGTGGCAAAATCATGATTCGCCGACACATCCAAATATGCTTCGTCTAAAGCCACCGGCTCGATCAAGTCGGTCACTTGATGAAACAGCGCATGGATCTGTTGTGACACGGCGCGATATTTTGTAAAGTCTGGCGCTTTAAACACCAATAGCCGCCGCGGAACCAGCTTCAACGCTTCATTGGCAGGCATGGCTGAGTGCACGCCATATTGCCGCGCCACATAATTAGCCGTCGTGACCACGCCTTTGCCGCCGGTTTGGCGCGGATCATGCGCGATCACCAACGCCTTTTGCCGCAAGGACGGCTCATCGCGCTGTTCGATCGACGCATAAAACGCATCCATATCAATATGCAAAATTCGCCGACTGATATCATTAGTTAACGGCACTTCCAACCACGCCATCGCCATCCCTCCTTTCGCATGTCTGAGGACCAATGCGCAACACAAGAGGGCAGGCCGCAACGGCTTGCCCTCTTGTGTTTTAGTGTCAGTCTGCTAATTGCACCCGCGTCGGCTGCCAGACCCATTGATTGCCATCTCGTGCCAATAGCTCAGTTGCTTCTTTTGGCCCCATGGTACCGGCGGGATAAGTCGGCATTGCCGTTGTGGTTTGCCATGCGGCGATGATCGTATCGACAAACTGCCAGGTTTGCGATAACTCTGTCCAGCGCGTGAAGTTGGTTTGATTGCCTTGCAAAGCGTCTTGGATCAAGCGCTCATACGCTTCTGGTGCCGCTTTAGCCGCACGTTCATCATGGCGAAAACGTAATTCTTCCGGCATCAGCTCTGTGGATTGGCCTAACACTTTACCGTTTAACGTCAACGAAAAGCCTTCACTGGGTTCAACATAGATCGTTAACACATTGGCTTTTGCTTGCGTCCCAAACAAATCATGGGCAACGGGTTTAAAGACGACGGAGATCTGCGTCGACTTGCGGGTCAAACGCTTCCCAGTGCGAATATAAATCGGCACCCCGGCAAATTCTGGCGTATCGACCATTAGCTTGCCGGCAACAAACGTTTCCGTCAAAGACGATTGCGACACCCCGGCTTCATCACGATACCCTGCGACGGTCAGCTTATCGATCACCGCTGGGGCATATTGGGCGCGAACAAAATTAGCCAGCGCCTCTTTTTGAGAATAGCTGTGCAAGTGATCAAAAACCGCGCCTTTGACCGCATGCACTGCTTCTGGCGTGAGGCTTTGCGGCCGCGCCATCGTTAAGTAGGCCAATAGCTGCATGACATGATTTTGGACCATATCGCGCATCGCCCCGGAATTTTCGTAATACCCGGCGCGCTCTTCTACCCCGACTGCTTCAGCCAACGTGATCTGGATGTTTTGAATGTGCTCTTTGTTCCAAGCGGCAGCGACCAAGGGATTGGCAAATCGCAACCCCATGATCGCTTGGGTCATTTCTTTGCCTAGATAATGATCGATCCGGTAAATCTGCTTTTCCGCAAAGGTGGCCGTGATCGATTCATTCAAGGCTTTGGCGCTTTGATAATCATGGCCGAACGGCTTTTCGATCACCAACCGATTGAACCCGGTGGCGGTCAACAAGGATTCTGATTTCAAATGCTCTGCGATCGTTGAAAAGAAGTTCGGTGCCATGGCCATATAATACAAGCGATTGCCGCCAACATGATATTGCGCATCCAACTTTGCGGCCAGCTCTTTTAAGGTGATGTAATGCGCCGCATCGGTCACATCATGCGATTGATAATAAAAATGCGTCGCAAACGCCTCTGCGGTTTCTGGGGTCGCCCCAGGCTGGTCTTTAACGGCATTGGTGACGATGTCGCGGTAGTAATCATCCGACCACGGTCGCCGAGCCGTGCCGATCACGGCAAACCGGTCTTGCAAAAAGCCCCGTTGATACAGCCCGAACATCGCTGGGTACAGCTTGCGTCGGGCAAGATCACCGGAACCGCCAAATAAAATGATCACTGCTGCTTTTTCTTCTGCCATTGCACTGCTCCTATAATGTCTTACAAATTGAATGCTGGATCCACAAAAATATGGGCCGCCCGCACCCGATCAACGGCCACGTCGCGATCGGTGCGCACCTGGTGGATCGTGATCGTGGCTTGATCAACACCGACGACGGTGAAATGGTCATTGATCTGCAAATCGATGTCGTGAATATAATCGATCACCGCCGCTTCATCCACGACGCGCTCGATATGGGCTTTTTGGCCCGTCACTAAACTAGCTAAGGGGACTCGGCTTTGATCGATATAATGGCCATCAGAATCTGGAATCACCCCGCCATGCGGACAATACTGCGGCTCACCCAGCATGTTGGCCAAGCGATCTGCCATTTCAGGCGTTGTGGCGTGTTCCAGTTTTTCGGCTTCTTGATGCACGCTATCGACGGGGTATTTCAATGACGCCACCAAAAAGACTTCCCACAAGCGGTGATTGCGCACCAGTAACGCGGCGCGCTTTTGGCCTGCCGCAGTCAGCTTGATCCCTTGATATGGCGTATGCGTCACATATTTTTGCTCAACGAGCTTAGTGATCATTTCACTGACTGACGCCGCCGAAACATCAAGCCCGGTCACGATCTGTTTATTAGAGATCAGCTGGGTGTCGCCGCCCAGTTCAAAAATCATTTTTAAATAATCTTCTTTATTTGGTGTCATAGCGCATCCTTACTTTTTAGCCATTTGTCTTTTTCTATTATGGCATGAATCTCACAAAAAAAGAAGCCGCACAAGTGCGACTTCTTCAGACTGAAATGCGGAGGGACAATTCAGTGCTTAGGCGCGAACGGATGGATCCGAAGCGGTGCCTTCATATTCATCTAAAACGATCTGCTTCATGTCTGCGATCAGCGGCTCCACAGGATTGGTGACCGTGCAGTTGTCTTCGTAAGCTAATTCGGCGATCCGATCAGCATTAGCCAAGACATCTTCTTTGGCAATGCCTTGTTCCTTCAAGCTCATCTTGACCCCGACACGGCCGGCCAAGTCGATATAAGCTTGAACAAAGGCTTCGACCAATTCTGCCGTGGTGTTGCCTTTGAGTCCCAAGTAACGGGCAATTTGGGCATAGTCTTCATCGGCTTTGAAGTAGTTATACTTAGACCATACCGCCCGCTTGGTCGGGGTCTTGGCATTGTAGCGCACCACATGTGGGAAGCTGATGGCAATGCAGCGGCCATGAGGCAAGTGATAGGTTTGCCCCAGCTTATGCGCGATACTGTGGTTGATCCCTAACAGCGCATTGGCAAATGCCATCCCGGCGATCGTGGATGCGTCATGCATCTTGGCTTTGGCGTCTAAGTCCCCGTTATAAGAAGCTTCCAAGTTGTCAAAGGCCAACTTCAACGCTTCCAGCGACAGTCCGCGGGTATAAGAACTGGCCATCGTCGAAACAAAACTTTCAGTGGCATGGCAGATCACATCCAAGCCAGTATCTGCGACGACCTTTGGCGGTACAGTTTCAATGAATTGTGAATCCACTAAGGCGACATCCGGGGTCAAGGCATAATCTGCTAATGGATACTTAATGCCTGTATCAGAATCGGTGATGACGGCAAATGGCGTCACTTCAGAACCCGTCCCAGAAGTAGTCGGGATGCAAACCAGCTTGGATTTAGTTGGCTTAGGGAACTTGTAGGTCCGCTTGCGAATATCCAAGAACTTTTGCTTAGCGCCGAAGAAGTCCCCATCACCATCGTAAAACAGCCAGATCCCTTTGGCCGCATCCATCACAGAACCGCCGCCCACTGCCACGATCGCATCTGGCTTGAAGTCTTTGGCGATCGCAGTGCCTTTATAAACGGTGTTGCTGGATGGATCTGGTTCAACATCCAAGAACGTCTGCACATCGACATTGTTGGTCCGGTTCTTCAAGACATCTTCAACGATGCGTACATAGCCTAACTTTTCCATGCCGCGGTCGCCAACGATCAAGACGCGATCAAGGCCGTCCATCTTTTCCAAGTAGCGCACCGAATTGCGTTCGAAGTAGATCTTCGGCGGCAATTTGACCCATTGCATGTTGTTGCGGCGCTTAGCTAATGTCTTAATGTTGAGCAAGTCGATCGTCCCCACGTTATGCGAAATTGAGTTACCACCGTAAGAGCCGCAGCCTAGTGTCAAAGATGGGATCATGTTGTTATACAGATCCCCGATGCCGCCCATGGTCGATGGGGTGTTCACTAAGATTCGGCAAGCTTGCATCTTATCAGCATATTCTAACGCCAAGTCTTGATCATGGGTGTGGATCACTGCCGTATGCCCAAGGCCGCCGATGTCCAGCATCTTTTCGGCTTTAGCAAAGCCGTCTTGGTGATCAGTGGCTTTGAACATTGCCAATACCGGGCTGAGCTTTTCATGAGACAGAGGGTATTTATCCCCTGGTTCCGGTAATTCAGCGATGATCAGCTGAGTGTCTTTAGGAATATCGATCCCTGCCCAATTGGCGATCTGCCAAGCACTTTGGCCAACGATCCGCGGATTGACGGCCATCTTTTCCGTATTGATCACGGTTTCGGTGAACTTTTGCAGGTCTTTTTTCTGGATGAAGTAAGCGCCTTGGTCCTTGAACTCTTGCTTGACCTGGTCATAAATCGGTGCATCGACGATCATCCCTTGTTCAGATGCACATACCATCCCATGATCAAAACTCTTCGACAACATGATGTCGTTGACCGCTTGTTTGATGTCAGCACTGGCTTCGATATAAGCCGGCGCATTCCCGGCGCCGACGCCTAAAGCCGGCTTGCCGGAAGAATAAGCGGACTTCACCATGCCAGGACCGCCAGTCGCCAAGATCGTGGCAACGCCAGGATGATGCATCAACGCTTGGCACGCTTCGATGCTAGGCACGGCGATGTACTGCAGCGCCCCTGCAGGCAATCCGGCTTTCACTGCCTCATCACGCAAGACTTCCAGCGCCCGTGCAGAAGACTTTTGGGCCCCTGGGTGGAACGAGAAGATGATCGGGTTGCGAGTCTTAATGGCAATTTCAGCTTTAAACATCACCGTCGAAGTCGGGTTGGTCACCGGCGTTACCCCGGCGATTACACCGATGGGTTCCGCGATGGACACGACGTTTTTTTGCTTGTCTTCGTTGATCACGCCAACGGTTTTATCGTCTTTGATCGAGTGCCAGATTTCTTCAGTGGCAAACATGTTCTTGATAGCTTTATCTTCATAGACCCCACGGCCGGTTTCTTCAACCGCTAATTTAGCCAACTCCATATGGTGATCCAAGCCGGCAATCGCCATGCGGTGCACGATATGGTCCACTTTTGCTTGATCGAAGCCTTTCATGACCTCCAATGCTGCATGGGCATTTTTGACCAGCTCATCGATCATCTTATCCACATCAACAGCTTGGGGTTCTTTAGTAGTCGCTTTCTCAGTTGATTTCAGCATGTTGCAGTCCCTCCACGAGTCGAAAAATTTTCGTTAACCATTTCACAAGAACAATATACCCGATGGTTGTGAATTTGTAAACAGGTTCGGTGATTTTTTTCACGATTTTTTTAGGAACGCCGGTATTATCGGCTTTCACGGAGTAGTCGGCCTTGCTTATTAATTGTTACCACATGAACTAAGTCGAATCTTAAGCTGGATTTCTGTTTGTCCCCTGATTAAAAACTGTATTATCTTTTTCACGAACTCTAAAAATTTGGACAAAAAAAGCCGCCCATCTCTGGGCGGCTTGACGCTGGTTAGTCTTTATCGCTGTGCTCATCTTCCGAAGTAGGTTCAGAATATGGCTTGTCGTCAGTCGACTTGGCGTCATCTTGCGGCTGCACAGCGTCACTTGTGGCCGCCGGCGTCGTCGTCGTTGGCTCTACCGTGCGGATCGCACTCAAGTTGAAGGTCAAAAAGATCCCGTCTAGGTCAAGATCAACGGTTCCTTTAGCGTTATCGATGCTATCGATCACACCGTGCAACCCGCCGATCGTCACGACCTTATCGCCTTTTTTCATTTGCTGCAGCATTTCGGCGCGCTTTTGTTGTTGCTTTTTTTGCGGCCGCATCATGCCAAAGTACATGAAGGCAAACATGACGACGATCAGTAGAATCATGGAATAATTACCCAATGTAGGCACCTCGTTTTTTTTATTGTTCGTAGAACACTGTAACAGATTATTCGGCTTTCAGCTACCCTAGAAACTCTTTGCCCCGGGGCGATTATAGCCATACTGTTCAAAAAAGGCGGCCCGAAAATCACTTAACTGGTCATTGGCGATCGCCTCACGGACTTGTTGCATGAGGTGTAACAGAAAGTAAAGATTGTGATAACTTGTCAGTCGGATCCCGAAAGCTTCATCCGCATGGATCAAATGGCGGATATAAGCGCGCGAGTAATTCCGACAAGTATAGCAATCGCAATTAGGGTCTAAGGGGCCAAAGTCACGGGCATATTTCGCGTTTTTGATCACGATGCGGCCGTTAGACGTCATGGTCGTGCCATTGCGCGCGATCCGCGTCGGCAACACGCAATCAAACATATCGATCCCCCGCATCACCCCATCGATCAAAGCATCTGGCGACCCGACGCCCATCAAATAGCGCGGTTTGTCTTCCGGCAATAACGGTGTGGTGAAATCCAAGACGTGATTCATTTCTTCTTTGGACTCCCCAACTGACAACCCGCCGATCGAATAGCCAGGAAAATCCAGGCTCACCAAATCGCGGGCACTTTGTTGGCGCAGATCCTTGAAGCCGGCCCCTTGCACGATCCCAAACAGCGCTTGCCAATCAGGATTTTGATGGGCTTTCAACCCGCGTTCTGCCCAGCGGGTGGTGCGCGCCACACTTTTAGCCACATAATCATAGCTTTCAAAAAACGGTGGGCACTCATCAAAGCTCATCATGATATCCGGCCCTAAGGCGTTTTCGATCGCGATCGCTTTTTCTGGCGATAAAAACATCTTGCTGCCGTTGAGATGATTTTTAAAATGCACGCCTTCTTCGGTGATGTCGCGCAATTCAGCTAACGAAAAGACTTGAAAGCCGCCGGAATCCGTTAAGATCCCTTTGTCCCAATTCATAAACTTGTGCAACCCACCGGCCGCTTCTACGATGTCTTCACCTGGCCGCAGCCACAAATGATAGGTGTTGGCCAAGATCACTCCGGCCCCCATCGTCTCAAGTTCTTCAGGCGCCAGCGTCTTGACAGACGCTTGGGTGCCAACCGGCATAAACATGGGCGTGGGGAAAGTCCCATGCGGGGTGATCAACTCGCCAAGGCGCGCTCCGGTGTGGGCATCGACGTGTTTGAGGCGGTACTTAACAGCTGGTTCCATAAACACTCCTTTATGATGAGCAGATATGTTGCTCGCGCTTACAAGACATGCGATAATGCGGTTAAGGCGGATCCAAAAACCGATCTCGGCAGCTTTTTTGCCGCCATTCAAGCGTTCGATTTTTGATTCGATGTTTTAGCGCAAGTTTGCGTCTAGAAGAAACGTCTCCGTCGTCAAGGTACTAACGATAATGGGGTCCGCCTACCACGTGGGGCGCCGATGCTGGATCAGCACCGGCGTTTTTTGGCCCTATTTGTGAATGAACATCGCATCGCCAAAGCTGAAGAAGCGATAACGCTCTTGGATGGCATGGTGATAGGCATTCAAAATGTTCTCACGGCCGGTAAATGACGCCACCAGCATCACTAATGTGGACTTGGGCAAGTGGAAATTGGTGATGAACGCATCCACGACGCGCCATTGATAGCCAGGTTTGATGAAGATATCCGTCCACCCGCTAGAAGGCTTGATCTCCCCATCAAATTTGGTGCCGATAGTTTCTAAGGTGCGAATCGAGGTCGTGCCGGTGGCAATGATCCGGCCGCAATTTTGCCGCACAGCATTCAAGGTATCCGCTGCTTCTTGAGAGAAGCGATAGAATTCACTATGCATCTTATGATCTTCGATGTTTTCAACCGAAACCGGCCTAAAGGTCCCTAACCCTACGTGCAAGGTCAAATAAACCAGCTTAGCGCCTTTAGCTTGCGCTTTTTGCAACAGGTCTTCGGTCCAATGCAAGCCGGCAGTGGGCGCAGCGGCAGAGCCAACTTCTTTGGCGTACACCGTTTGATACATTTCGGGATCATCCAGCTTTTCCTTGATATAAGGCGGCAGCGGTGTTTCGCCAAGTTGATCTAAGACTTCCATGAAGATGCCTTCATAGTGGAATTCTACGATCCGACCGCCGTGATCGAGCTCTTCTTTGACCACGGCAGTCAATAACCCGTCGCCAAAATCGATCTCAGTGCCAACTGGCGCTTTGCGTGCAGGCTTCATCAAGGTTTCCCATTGATCGCCTTCGGTATTGTGCAAAAGCAAGACTTCCATATGCGCGCCAGTGGCCTTTTTCACGCCATACAAGCGGGCTGGCATCACACGGGTATCGTTCATCACGATCGCATCGCCTGGTTGAATGTAGTCGAGGATGTCATAAAAGTGTCGGTCTTGCGTGGCGCCAGTCGTGGCGTTCAAGACCAGCATGCGACTGGCATCGCGCTCTTTCAACGGGGTTTGGGCGATCAGTTCATGCGGCAGATCATAATCAAAATCTTCTGTGGTTAACAAAATTTATCCTTCCAATCATTTCTTAGTCAAATAGGGAATATGCAAATGGGCAAAACCGGCTGGTGTGACCATCCGGCCGCGCGGTGTGCGCTTCAGATAGCCGATCTGCAACAAATACGGCTCATACATTTCTTCGATCGTCGCAGTTTCTTCACCGATGTTCGCCGCGATCGTTGACAAGCCCACCGGCCCGCCATCATAATCACGGATCATCATCAACAACAGTTTGCGATCGATTTGATCAAGCCCTTGGTCATCCACTTGCAATTGCGTTAAGGCGTGATCGACCAACTCGACCGAAACCGAATCCGCTGATGCGACTTCGGCAAAATCACGCACGCGTTTCAACAAGCGGTTGGCGATCCGCGGCGTGCCGCGCGAACGGCTCGCCAGCGCTAAGGCACTTTCACCAGGCAAGGCCATATTGAAGATCCCCGCGGTGCGCTGGACGATTTGAGTCAGCTCTTTGGCCGTATAATACGCCATGTGTTCAGTGATGCCAAACCGATCACGCAATGGTGCCGACAACATCCCAGCGCGCGTCGTGGCCCCTACCAACGTAAAGGGCGGCAGCGGAAAATGCACCGGATGTGCCGTTGGGCCTTGGCCCACCACGATATCGATATAGAAATCTTCCATCGCTGAATACAGCATTTCTTCAACGATCTTAGGCAGACGATGGATCTCATCAATAAATAAAACATCCCCCGGCTGCAGCTCATTTAACAACGCCACCAAATCACCTGGCTTTTCGATCGCTGGGCCGGAAGTCGTGCGGATATGCACCGCCAGCTCATTGGCGATCACTAAGGCTAAAGTGGTTTTACCTAAACCAGGCGGGCCATATAACAACACGTGGTCTAAGGCTTCTTCCCGCTTCTTGGCCGCTTGGATATAGACGCTTAACTGCTGTTTGACCGTGGTTTGGCCAATGTAATCAGCCAATAATTGTGGCCGCAAGCTGCGTTCGATCGGATCTTCTTCCGGATTGGCTCCGGTTGCCATCAATCGCTCGTCAGTCATTAACGTCCTCCTTTACTGACTTAACAATGATAAACCCAGCCGCATATACGCATCTGTGGTTTGCGCGTCGGCAGCGGTCAATTTGGGCACCAGTTTATCCACGGCTTTTTGCGGATAGCCCAGTGCCACTAACGCAGCGGTAGCATCTGCCAATTGCGGGTCTTGGACCGGTTGTGCCGTCAAGTCAGGCATTAGCGGGCCGCTGGCTTCTAATTTGCCTTTCAAATCTAAGATAATCTGTTGAGCGGTTTTCTTGCCGATACCAGGAAATTTCGTCAAAAAATGCACATCATCTTGGGCGATGGCATTGGCTAAGCCTTCAGTGTTGGCATTGGCTAAGATCGCCAACGCCGATTTCGGGCCGATCCCTGTGACCGTCAACAATTGATTGAACGTCTGCTTGTCTGTGGCGTCAACAAAGCCGTAAAGGGCTTGATCATTATCGCGAATGATCAATTGGACGTAAACTGTCGTTTCATCCCCGACCGTAAAGTGATAGGGATTAGCGACTAACAGTCGATAACCGATCCCGTTGACGGCAAGCACAATAAACCCAGGATCAACTGCTGCGACTCGTCCTTGCATAAATTCGTACATGGGGCATCCTTTCAGTACATACGTTTGGTTTATTCTACCATAGTTTGCGCGTCCACCCAATATCGGGCTGAAGTCCAATCGGCATGGCCTGCGCTTTTTGCTACACTAATAGCAGCAAAGAAGGAGGAGAGCCATGGAAGCACCCCGCTCACGTCAGGTACTCAACGCCAGCACCTTAGTTTGTTTTGCCGCTGCGATCACCGTCAGCGTCTATTGGTACCACCTTGGGGTCTTTCACGATCTGCACAGCCTCCAAGGATTTCTCAACAGTGCCGGTTGGTTCGGGCCGCTGGCGTTTATCCTGATCCAGATCATCCAAGTCGTGATCCCGGTGATCCCAGGCGGGGTGAGCACCGCTGCAGGCGTTTTATTATTCGGACCGGTTGCCGGTTTCAGCTATAACTACATCGGCATCGTCATTGGGTCACTGATCAATTTTGCCTTGGCCCGCCATTATGGTCAAGCCTTCATCCGCCATATCATCAGTGCCCACACCTTCAACAAATATATGGCTTACACCAAAAACCAACGCCGCTTTGATCGCTTTTTTGCGCTAGCGATCGTCTTGCCAGTCGCCCCTGATGATGCGTTATGTTTGATCGCCGGGTTGACGCAAATGTCTTGGCGGCGCTTTTGTTTGATCATTTTCCTAGGCAAACCGATCACCATCGCCGCTTATTCATGGGGCTTGGTCACAGGTGCCCAATGGCTTATGCATTGGTTGGGCTGAAACACCGCAAGAAAGGCTATCAAAGCTGGTAAAATCCCGGCTTTGGTAGCCTTTTAGGCGTTAAAGGGCGTGATTTCAAGCATCCGCGCCAAGGTGCTGATCGGCAAGCCCACCACATTGTAGTAATCGCCTTGGATCGCTTGGACCAAAAGCGCCCCTTGGCCTTGGATGCCATAGGCTCCGGCTTTATCTTGATACTCGCCAGTGCCAGATACGCACCGATCACCGCTTCCGTCAACGGCCAAAATAAGACGTCTGTTGTCACGACCGTGTGGCGGGTTTGCCCATTGGGAAAATACACCGCCAACCCGGTCATCACTTGGTGGGTCTGGCCGCTTAGTTGGTGCAGCATCTGCGCCGCTGCGGCTTGATCGGCGGGTTTGCCTAATAGAGTGCCTTGCCACACCACCATGGTATCTGCTGCCACCACCGTCGCATTGGAATGTGTTTGGGCCACTGCAGCCCCTTTGGCCAGCGCTAAGGCTTGCACATATTCTGCCGGCGGTAAAACCGGCAGTGCCCGCTCGTCGATCGCCGCAGGACAGACGGTAAAATCTGGGGTGATCCGCGTCATCAACGCTTGGCGCCGCGGAGAGCGGCTGGCTAACACCAGCATTATTCTGCACCGCGCGCGGCATGGCTGTCTTGGATGCGTTTGAACATCTTTTCTAAGTCAGTATTGGAAAAATGCACCAATACTGGCCGGCCATGAGGACAATTAAAGGGATTTTCGGCTTGGGCCAAATGTTCTAACAACGCTTGCGCTTGTTGGTCATCAAGGTGGTGGTTGGCTTTGATCGCGCGCTTGCAGCTCATCATGATGGCCGTTTTTTCGCGAAACTCTGCCACAGTCAACTTGCCATCGCGCAAGATCCAATCGACCATTTCTCGAATCGTGTCTTCTTCTTGACCGGCCTTGAACCAAGTCGGATGCTGGCGCACCACGAAACTGTTTTGGCCGAAGTCTTCCAAATACAATCCCACACTTTGCAAGATGGCTTGGCGGGCTTTGATCATCACCGCATCACTGGCAGGATAATCCAATACCAAAGGCACTAACAAGCGCTGTTGGTCGGTGGCCACTTGGCCGATCGCATCGCGATAATACTCATAGTTCACCCGCTCTTGGGCAGCGTGTTGATCCAGCAAATAAAACCCTTCTGGTGTTTCTGCCAACAAATACGTCCCGTGTAACTGGGCCAAATAGCGCAGTTTTGGAAAACGCGGCTGAGCGGCTGGCGCTTGGGTGGCGGCTTTTGGTGAGTCAGCAACCGCTTGCGGCCCATATTTTTCATCCCAAGCGGCTAAACGTGCAGGGTCTGCAAAAATCGGCGCGGCGTCCAGCTCCGCCATGGTCAACCCATAATCAGGCGGCGCCGCTGCTGCAGATGACACGGCTGTTGGGGCCGGCGCATTCGGGGTGGTCGCAGACGTGGTCGGGCCGACTTCTTGCAAGGTTTGGCTGAGTTGCGCCAAATCGACTGGCGGGCGCTGACGCAAATTATGCAGCGCTTCTGGGATCAGGTTTTCCTTGCTCAAGCGGGCTTTGATGGTCGTTGTCAGCAAATCGGCAAGTTGTCCTTCTTTGCTTAAGCGCACCTCTTGTTTGGTGGGATGGACGTTGACATCCACTAACAACGGGGCCATTTCAATGGCGATCACAGCGATCGGATAACGGCCCACCATCAGCTTTGAGCCGTAACCAGCCAGCACCGCTTTGGCGAGCTGGTAGTTTTTGATGTAGCGCCCATTGATCATCAAGGTCAAGTAATTGCGCGACGCCCTGGTGGTATCTGGCAAGCTAAAATAGCCTGACACCTTGAAATCAAGGTCTTCACCTTGAAAATCCAACATGTTTTTGGCGGTCGCCACACCGTAGATCCCGGCGATCGTCTGCTGCAGGTCATCATGGCCGGCAGTTTTCAACACCAGCTTGTCATCATGACGCAAGGTAAAGGCGATTTCTGGATGGGCTAACGCCAAGCGATTGACGATATCGACGATCTTGCCTAATTCTGTTTGTTGCGATTTGACGTACTTCAAGCGCGCCGGCGTGTTGTAAAACAAATCGCGCACCGAGATCTGCGTGCCTTGGCGCACCGCTGCGGTGTGCTGAGATAACAACTCCCCGCCTTTGACTTGGGCCACGGTCCCCAACCCTGATTCAGTGGCGGTTTCTAAGGTGACATCTGCCACTGCGGCAATCGATGCCAGCGCTTCGCCGCGAAAGCCGAGGCTGGTGACGTTGAACAGATCCTTGACCGTCAAGATCTTGGAAGTCGCATGCCGCAAAAAAGCGGTCGGCACATCTTCGGCAGCGATCCCGATCCCATTATCGATCACTTGCACCAACGCGATGCCGGCTTCTTTAACATTGATGTCGATCTGAGTGCTTTTGGCATCGATCGCATTTTCGACTAACTCTTTGACCACACTGGCGGGTCGTTCGACCACTTCGCCGGCGCTGATCTGGTTGCTCAACGTCGCCGATAATTGATGGATTTTAGGCATACACTCACTTCTTCTTCAATTGCTTTTGCAGGTCATATAATAAATTCATCGCGTCCATAGGCGTAGCATTCATGAGATCAAACCGCTTCACCTTGGCCAATAGCGGATCATGCTTGGGAGCTGCCGGCGCTTCTTCAAATAAGCTGAGCTGTGCTTCTTGCACCTGCGGGGTGGCTTGCAAAGCCGGCGCTTTTTTGGCGCCATTGTCTTCCAGCGTCGTTAAGATCGTATCTGCACGCGCCAGTAGGTCAGCCGGCAGCCCGGCCAGCTTGGCGACATGGATCCCATAAGACTTATCCGCCGGCCCAGGGAGCATTTTGTGCAAAAAGACGAGGGTACCGTTTTCTTCGACCGCCCCGACATGAACGTTGCGCAGCTTCACCAACGATTCTTCCAGACTCGTCAGCTCATGATAATGCGTTGAAAACAAGGTCTTGGCATGCACATGATCATGCAAGTATTCAATGATCGCCTGAGCCAGCGCCATCCCGTCATACGTGGCGGTCCCGCGGCCGATTTCATCAAACAAGATCAATGAACTGGCTGTTGCATGGGCCAAAGCGGCATTGGCTTCCATCATTTCGACCATGAACGTACTTTGCCCGGCGGCGAGATTGTCAGCAGCGCCAATGCGGGTGAAGATCTGGTCAAATACCGGCAAGTCAGCCGATTCCGCCGGCACAAAACACCCGGCTTGGGCCATGATCACGATCAATGCCAACTGTCGCATGTACGTGCTTTTCCCGGACATGTTCGGCCCGGTGATCAACAGCATGTCTGTATCGTCTTGCATGATCACATCATTGGGAATATATTGCTGCGTGCCCAACACATGTTCAACCACTGGATGCCGCCCGCCATGGATCGCCACCGCATGCGAGCCGGCATGCATCACCGGGCGCACATAATGGTTGTTTTCGGCAACCACGGCAAAACTTTGGAGAATATCTAACGCCGCCACTACTGCCGCGAGTTTTTGCAAGCGGGTGATCTGTTGTTGAACTTGTTGGCGAATATCTTGAAACAATTGATATTCTAACGCAGTCGCCGACTCTTGCGCCGTTAAGATCAAGGTTTCTTTTTCTTTCAATTCCGGCGTACTGAAGCGCTCCGCGTTGGTCAGCGTCTGCTTGCGCTCATAGCGGCCTTCAGGCACCTTGTCTAAGTTGCCTTTGGTCACTTCGATATAATACCCTGCCACCTTGTTGTAGCGGATGCGCAAGTTATGGATCCCAGTTGCTTCACGCTCTTTAGCTTCAAGATCCGCGATCCATTGCTTGGAGTTGGCCATGGCATCGCGATAGGTATCCAGCTGTTGATCATACCCTTGCAAGATCACGCCGCCTTCAGTGATCGAAATCGGCGCTTCCGGCTCGATCGCCCGCCGGATCAAATTAGCCACATCTTGTACCGGATCGATTTGCTGTTGCAGCGCGGCAAAGGCCCCATCGTCAAGCTTGGCGATAATATCTTGGATCGCCGGCACTTGGTCTAACGACGTTTGTAATTGGATCAAGTCGCGGCCGTTGACATTCCCATACGCCACCCGCCCGGCTAAGCGTTCAAGATCATACACTTTCGTCAAGCGCTCTTGCAATTCGCTGCGCTCAAAATAATGGTCAAGCAGATCTTGCACTTGGTCTTGACGCGCTTTGATCTGTTGCAGATCAAGCAAAGGCCGATCCAGCCATTGTTTCAGCAAACGCCCACCCATGGCGGTTTTAGTTTGATCTAAAATACTCAACAGCGTATCGGCTTTGCGCCCGGTCCGCGAATTCTTCAAAATATCAAGATTCGTCCGGGCGTCTTGATCCATTTCCAAAAAACTCGACGGCTGATAGCTGATGGCCTTTTGGATATGGGCCAAGCGCCTTTTTTGCGTGGTCAGCAAATACTGCATCAACATCACGACCACCGCGGTTTGCAACGGGTCTTTGAGGTCTTGGCTGACATAACTGGCTTCTGCTGTTGCTGCGACTGCCGGCTGCGGCGACAACAGACGCCCTTGCCCCAGCCACTGGGCATCTTCATCGCTTAAATCATCTGGCACCACGATTTCGCGGGTACTTAAGGCAGCCAGTTCATTTTGCACGGCAAAGCGATGCGCTAATGCTGTGACCTTCAATTCCCCGGTCGAAAGATCCGCATAAGCAAAGCCATACTGACCGGCTTTTGGCAGCACCGCAGTGAGATAGTTATTGGCTTTGGCGGCGCCTGGGCGCACGTCCATGGTCGTGCCTGGCGTGACCAATTGGATCACTTCGCGCTTGACCATCCCTACAGCTTGCTTAGGATCTTCAGTTTGCTCACAAATGGCCACTTTGTAGCCTTGATCCACTAAAATATCGACATAGCTTTGCGCCGCATGATGCGGCACCCCACACATCGGGATCGGATCATCGGCTGATTTATTGCGCGCCGTCAGCGTCAACTCAAGCAATTGCGCGCCTTTGATCGCATCATCATTGAACAGTTCATAAAAATCCCCGATGCGGTAAAACAAAAAGGCATCAGGATACTGGTCCTTGATGGCCTGATATTGTTGCATCATTGGGGTATCTTGGGTTTTTTGGGGCATGTTGTCACCTTATCTTCGAATTCTGCGCGTTGGCGCGGCTGTCTTTATTGTATCATGATTGCCACAGCGTCGCTCAAACGCAAAAAGGCGCCTTTGCCGTATCCCGACCAAAGACGACCCTTCCTCTCATGTGTTGGCCGAGCCATGAACTTGCTAAGCCCATAGCAACAACGCAACGGCACCGATCCGACTGGCCAAAAGCCGGCCACGCACTGGTTGTGCGGCTTGGCAACTAGCAGCAAGCCGTCGGATCTTGGCCAAACCGCACCATATTCGCTTACTAATTACAAGTGTATTTTCGTCCAGCAACACAAACGCCTTGGAGTCGCGATTCTAAAGGCGAATCGTGGCGCCAAGGCGCTGTTGTGATGGGCTAAAACCGCTTTGGCTCTCAGCTTCTTTTTTTCCTTGCGCGACCATGCCTTAACGCTTGAGATGGTAGCTATACGTGGCGATGATGACATTTTCACGCGAGGCAAATGCCGTCCGCAGCCGGACGTTGGTCTGGTTGTGCAAGATATTTTGCCAAGGCTTTTTCGGCACGAATTGCGGGATCAAAACCGTGGTAGTGAAGTTTCGCTTCGCCGCATTTTTGGCGATAATATCCACAAATCGGATCGTTGGCCCGGTGATCGAGCGATAAGACGAATGCACATCGACGAACCGCACATCTGGAAAATCGCGCTTGAATTCATCTTGCGTCTCATGTTCTTTGTTCGGATTTTCATCCATCGACACATGCATGGCGATGACATAATCCCCGATGGTCTGGGCATAATTCAACGCCCCGCGCGTTACCCGCGTGACATTACCGACCAAAACGATCACCGTCGAGCCTGAGTACTCGTGTTTTTGGACTTCTTCAGGCAAGCGCAGCTGCGCCGCCACTTCTTTATAATGCGTATGGATCTGATAAAACACCACGATCAACAATGGCATGATGATGAAAAACGGCCAAATGTCTGGCAGCCGGTAAACAAACAAGATCACCAAGATCGCAAAAGAGATCAACGCCCCAGAGAAGTTGGCAAAACTCTTGCCGATCCAGCCGCGGCCGCGATTGCGCCACCAATGGCGGATCATGCCTGATTGGGACAAGGTGAACGGAATGAACACCCCCACTGCATACAACGGGATCAACCGCTCGGTGGACCCTTGGAAGATCGTGATCAATAACCCAGATCCTACCGCCAGCGTCAAGATCCCATTGGAATAGCCCAGCCGATCCCCGCGATCCATATACATATGCGGGAGATACTTGTCTTTGGCCAAGTTATACGCTAACACTGGAAACGCGGAAAATCCGGTATTAGCCGCCACTGCCAAGATCAAGGCGGTGGCAAATTGAACGACATAATACATGATGCCGCCATTGCCAAACGTCCGCGCAGCCACTTGCGATAACACCGTGACTTTGGCTTCTGGCACGATGCCATACCAATAGTTCAAAAACGTGATCCCGGCAAAGAAGAAGCCTAAGATCGCGGCCATGATCGCTAAGGTCGACGCCGCATTGTGCTCACGCGGCTTTTTGAAAAACGGCACGGCATTTGAGATCGCTTCGACCCCGGTCAACGAACTTGACCCGCTGGAAAAAGCCCGGAAGATCAGTGCCGCAGAGATCCCTGGCACGACGCCGCCAACGACTGCCGTAGCCCGAAACGGGATCGCCCCGGTGGCGATTTGATACAAGCCCCAAAAAACCATCGCCGTGATGGAAATGACAAATAAATAAACCGGGATCATCAAAAAATTCGCCGATTCACTCATCCCGCGCAAGTTCATCAGTGCCAAGATCACGATGATCACCAATGAAATCGCGACTTGATGGCCATATAACGCTGGGATCGCACTGGTGATCGCCTCAGCCCCAGCTGACGTCGATACCGCCACCGTCAGCATATAGTCGATCAACAAACTCCCGCCAGCCGCCAAGCCGGCATTTTGCCCTAAATTCTCGCTGGCTACGACATAAGCGCCGCCGCCGCTTGGGTAAGCATGGATGATCTGCCGATACGACATCGTCAAGGCCAACAGTAAGATCAACACGAACGCGGCGATCGGCAGTGAATACCAAATAGCCGCCGCCGACAACGTCGTCAATACTAAGACGATCTGTTCAGTCCCGTATGCGACACTGGATAAAGCATCACTGGATAGCATCGCCAAGGCCTTGAGCTTGCCGAGCTTTTGCCCCCCTTCCTCATTGGATTTGAGGGGTTTCCCCACTAATAAGCGTTTCAAATGAGCCATTTCGTTTCTCCATTCCCATTTCTAGAAAACAAACAGAAGCTATTCTAGCGCATCACTTTCTGAAAAGCTATCAGTACTTTAAATCTAGCGAAATAAAAATCCTACCAAGCGCTTCAAAAAGCCTTCTTGATGGGATTTTCCGCATTTAGGCGGTTGGCAATTCAATGATCACCATATCTTTGAATGGGAGCTTGCGCCGCACCGCCGCTTCAATTTCGGGCTTTGCTTCTGGATCGACCCGCAATTGGTCTTTGGCTGCTTCAGGAAACAGCTTGCCGATCACGAAATCGATTTCTTCTTGCTTGATCTGGCGATGCTCATGCGTCAAGATCACGTCGGTTTTGGTAAACCCTTCGACATAATGCACATGCACCGAACCGAGGGTATACAACCGAAACATTTTGACTGTGCCGTTATGCTTCCCATAAAGGTAGCGCATGGTATAAGGCAGCATCTTGTGCAGACTCGCATTTAAGCGGATCGGGTTTTCAATTAATTTCATGGACGTTCACTCCTTTAGTTCATGATAGCATAATTGCCGGATGCATTAAAAAAGTCTGGCGCTGCCGCCAGACTTTTTTGCTTATGACCACCCAGGATCTGCTGTCGTCGTACTTTGATTGAGCAAAGACAATAAGGTCAAGACCTCGGTTGGCACTTGGTAATCATGCCGATAGATCACACGGGAAATGCGGCTGGAAAACACGCCAATGGCCACCCGGCTCACTTTACCTTGTTGGTAATCACTGGAAAACTGCATCAACTGTTGTTGCAACTTCGGCATCGCCGCTGTCGCCGCAATGGCGGCAGTCAATGCTGATAGGACGTGTAAGTCCGGTTTGTGACGTTTAAACATGACGCATCCCCCCGTGATGTTTGACTTGCGCACAATATACACCCGCACGACGCGAAAAGCAATCTAAAACCCGGCCAAAAGCGCCAAAGAAAAAGGCAAGCTGAAAAGTCAGCTTGCCTTTTAGTGTGATGCTGATTACATCATGCCGCCCATGCCGGCTGCAGGGTTAGCTGCAGGGGCTGCTGGCGCATTTTCGTCTGGCTTGTCAGCCACAACCGCTTCAGTGGTCAACATCAAAGCAGCCACAGAAGCCGCATTTTGTAAGGCAGAGCGGGTCACCTTAGTCGGGTCGATGATCCCAGCTTTGGCCATATCTTCCCACTTATCTGTAGCGGCGTTGTAGCCGAAGCCCACGTCTTCTTTCTTCATGCGGTCAACGATGACGGAACCTTCCAAACCAGCGTTAACAGCGATCTGCCGCACTGGTTCTTCGAGGGCCCGCAAAACGATGTTGATCCCAGTTTGAACGTCGCCGTCTTCTTTGAGGTCAGCGACCGCTTTGATCGTGTTGATCAAAGCCACACCGCCACCGGCAACGTAGCCTTCTTCAACCGCAGCCCGAGTCGCGTTGAGCGCATCTTCGATCCGATACTTGCGTTCCTTGAGTTCGGTTTCAGTTGCGGCCCCAACTTTGATCACAGCCACGCCGCCAGCCAGCTTAGCCAAGCGTTCTTGCAGCTTCTCGCGATCAAAATCACTGGTGGTTTCTTCGATTTGCTTGCGGATCGTTGCCACACGTTCGTCAATGGCAGCCTTGTCGCCTGCCCCTTCAACGATGGTGGTGTTATCCTTAGTAATGGTGACCTTGCCAGCTTGGCCTAATTGTTCAAGCTTGGTGTCTTTCAAGTCTAACCCAAGGTCGGCAGTGATCACTGTTGCGCCGGTCAAAGTCGCGATGTCTTGGAGTTGTTCCTTGCGGCGATCGCCAAAGCCTGGGGCCTTAACAGCAACCACATTGAAGGTGCCGCGGATCTTGTTCAAGACCAAGGTTGGCAATGCTTCACCGTCAACATCATCGGCAATGATCAATAATGCCTTACCTTGTTGCACGATTTCTTGCAACAATGGGAGGACGTCTTGGATGTTGGAGATCTTCTTGTCGGTGATCAAGATATACGGGTTATCCAGATCCGCTTCCATCTTATCATTGTCTGTGACCATGTATTGAGACAAGTAGCCACGATCAAACTGCATCCCTTCCACAACGGAAAGTTCAGTTTGGATCCCTTTAGATTCTTCGATGGTGATCACACCGTCATGGCCAACTTTTTCCATGGCGTCAGCGATCAAGTTGCCGACTTCTTCATTAGCAGAAGAAACCGAAGCGACTTGGGCGATTTCCTTCTTGCCAGAAACCTTATGTGAGATCTTATGCAATTCGTCAACTGCAGCGGCAGTGGCTAATTCGATCCCGTGGCGAATGCCGACTGGGTTAGCCCCGGCAGTCACGTTCTTCATGCCTTCGCGAATGATCGCTTGGGCCAATACGGTCGCAGTCGTGGTCCCGTCACCAGCGATATCGTTGGTCTTGGATGCGACTTCAGCGACCAGCTTAGCGCCCATGTTCTCATAGTGATCTTCTAATTCGATCCCTTTGGCAATGGTCACACCATCGTTAGTGATCTCAGGAGAGCCATAAGACTTTTCCAAAACAACGTTGCGTCCCTTAGGCCCAAGTGTCGTCTTGACGGTATCCGCCAGCTTGTCAACACCGGCAAGCATGGAGCGGCGAGCTTCTTCAGAGAACTTAATTTCTTTTGCCATGTGTAATTTCACCTCATAATTGTTATTTTAATAAGTCACTCAACAGCGTTTGAGCAACGATTATTCAACGATGGCCATCAGGTCTTTTTCGTGTAAGACCAGATATTTTTCACCATCATTTTTCACTTCAGAACCGGCATACTTGTCATAAACCACGACGTCGCCGACCTTAACCGTAAGTGGTAAGACTTTTCCTTCTGGGGTCTGTGCGCCAGCACCGACCGCAACGACCTTACCAGATTGAGGCTTTTCTTTGGCATTGTTGGCTAATACGATTCCTCCAACAGTCTGTTCCTCTTCTTCGACGACTTGAACGATAACGCGGTCTCCTAATGGCTTTAACAAGGCAATCCCTCCATAAACATTTTTGATTTTAGCACTCGCAATAGTTAAGTGCTAACCACAACTGATACTATAACCAGTTTCGTCACAGAATGCAACCCCTAAGCCGGCAATGTTATACTAAAAGCTGCAAGGATTTTCCCACAAACGTTAAAAAGCGCTAAAATCGGCCGTCTCACCATCGCAACAGATTCTGATGGCGGTACACTGGATAAGTAAATAAGGAGGCCGCCCATGCAAACGCGCAGTTCCAGACGCCATCCCCCCAAGCAATCCCGTTTTCCTTGGATCAGGTGGGTGCTTGTGATCATTGGGATCTTGGCATTTTCCGGCGGAGCATACGCTTTGAGGCTGTATAGCCAAACCAAATATGCCCTAGACAGCACCTATTCCGGCTTAAAAAATCAAGCCGTCGCCACCACCATCAGTGATAAGAAGCCTTTTGCCGCGCTATTGCTAGGCGTGGATACTGGCGCTTTAGGGCGTTCGTATAAAGGAAATTCCGACACGATGATCGTTGCGGTCGTCAATCCGCAAAAGAAAACCACCACCATGGTGTCGATCCCGCGCGATACCGTCGCCCAGTTGATCGGCACAGAATCATTCAACATGCAAAAGATCAACGCCGCTTATAACGTGGGCGGCTCCGACATGGCCATCGACACCGTGTCTAAGCTGGTGGATGTCCCGATCAAATATTATATGACGATCAATATGGGTGCTTTGGAAAATGTGGTCGATGCCGTTGGCGGGATCGACGTCAACGTGCCATTTTCTTATACGGATTCACATTCTCACAATTGGCACTTCACCAAAGGCCCGATGCATCTCAACGGGGCCAAGGCGCTGGCTTATGCGCGGATGCGCCATGAAGACCCGCAAGGCGACTATGGCCGCCAACAGCGCCAGCAGCAAGTGATCAAGGCGATCTTGAAAAAGGCGATCTCCCTCAACGGCCTCACCAAGTTCAACCAATTGTTGAAAACTGTCTCCAATAATATCCAAACCAACTTGACCTTCAATGACATGACCACGATCTTCACGAATTACCGTGCGGCCACCGGCACCATCAAAACCGATACCTTACAAGGCCAATCCGCAAAGATCTATTCCAACTTATACGGCGACTACTTAGACTACCAAGTGCCTTCTAACGACGAGCTCCAGCGCGTTTCGGATAAGCTGCGCGCGGCACTAGGTCTAGACAGTACGACGGTGGCCAACCAAAGTACCAAAGAAAACGATGCGAACACTTCATTTAGTTGGCATACGACCGCAGATCAAACTTATACGATCTACAATCCCGATTATTGAGCGCATGCCCGCTGCCAAAAAGGCACTGCAGTTGTGATGTGAACCCAAGAGGTTGGACAATCAAAAAAATTTAGTTAAGCAGCTTCTTGGAGGGCAAGTTTTCGGTATTCT
>NZ_RHOI01000025.1 GCF_003946165.1 Lacticaseibacillus baoqingensis
CCTGACGAAGAATTCACAAAAACACTCTCTACGAAAGTAAAGGCTGGTATCGTGACTTCGTTAAGGTCGCAATATGATCTCAATGAGTTGCTTAAATCTCTCCGCTTACCACGAGCGACTTATTACGATCGGCTCAACCGCGATAAGAAACCTGATAAGTATGCCGAGATCAAGGTATTCATCAAGAAGTGCTTTTATGATTCTAAGGAAACGTATGGTTACCGACGAATTCATGATGAAGCAGATAAGAACGGCCTTCATTACGCCGAGGAAACCATTAGGCATCTAATGAGTTATATGTGATTGAAATGTGCGATCTACTCGAAACATACAGCCAAATACCATTCCTACAAAGGCAATGTCGGCCACGTTGCGCCTAACATCTTGAAACAGAAGTTTGACGCACTCAGCCACTCACAGTATTTCATACCGATGTGACGCAGGTACGACTGTACAATGGCGAATGGGGCTATATCTCGTCAGTTACGGATGAAGCCAGTCGGGAAGTTCTCGCTGCTGTTGTGAGTGCTTCGCCAAATAAAGCCTTGATCAGCGCAACGCTTGATGAATTACAAACCCATCTCAAAGATGAACTCAAGCCCATCATGCATTCCGATCAAGGTTGGCAATATCAAATGTCAGATTACCAGCAACGCTTAAAGGACATGAACATTACCCAAAGTATGTCTCGCAAAGGTAACTGTCACGATAATGCCCCAATGGAAAGTTTTATCGGTCTGATGAAGCGTGAATGCTTGAATCGATATCAGATCAATAATCTCGAGGAACTGTGCAAGTTAGTGAAGGATTACGTTGACTGGTTCAACAACGTCAGAATTTCAAGAAACAAAATGGCCTGACCCCAGTTGAATACCGGGAACAAGCCATAGTTGCTTAATTCAATTTCTAAATTGTCTAACTTTTCTATTGCACTTCAAACCAGGAAACACTATCAGAAATCGACGAGGTTAGTATCGAGACTCTGAACCTTGTAGCTTGGTTTCTCTAGCGAGTTTTTGTTGAATTTGATTAGCATGCCGTAGCTAACTTTTACTGGAAAAGGCTTAGTGGCCTTGACCTGATAGACGATTTCGTATTGCTGCTTTTTAGCAGTTTTCGCTACATAAAGAGTGTCGTCCTTCAAGTACTTCCAGTTTTTCTCATTACCATCGACTTTTGTAGCCCGCTTTGCCGCAGCACGGCCGATTTTCCAAAATTGCTTCTTTTGTGTATCGTTCAACTTATCTTTTTTGGATGATAGTAGTTCTTGCTCCTTGGTGCTTGAATAGTGTGGAATTGGTGCCGTGTTCTGTGCACCACATCCTGCCAGTCCCAGTAAGAGCAAAGCCCCCAGTACAATCTTTTTCATCATTTTTCCTCCAGAGTATTAGTAGCCGTATTCAATACGCTACTAAGATGTGTTTACGAATATTTTGGGAAGAGAAAACATCCCCCATCATAAATAATTTTAGCATAAGAGAAAGATGAAAGAGTAAAAACAGATGGTTTGGTAAATTTATTGTATAAGTACGTGAAGAGATGGCATATTTTTTGAAGCGAAGCGGCGGTGTACGAATGCAGGGCCCTAAGCTGAGTTGCTGTTGCTCAAGATGATTGCGGCCGTTTCGACCTCAGGACATTCCGCTTGTTGGCTGGGGACGGTGTGCGTAATTTTCTTTATGATGTTTCAATTGATGCGTGATCAGAGCAGAAGACAGACAGCGCCCGCAGCCAGGGATTTGATTCCGGCCGCGAGCGCTGACGCTTTTCAATATTTTTGGAGATGGGTGAGAAGAGAGCCTCATAGTGGGTCCGTAGGGACAGGTTATGCGGATAGAGAGTAATCTCTTAGCTAGTCGTCATCCTCACCAAAACCGCTGAGAATATTATCATAGCCACAGTGTGGGCATCTGACGTAGGCAGACGGGTTGTTACCAGCTTCCCAAGGTAATGTAAGATTGGCATCTGCAATTGAGCGTCCGCAGTTGGTACAGGTCTGAAAGTCCGCATCCGAATATTCCTCAGCAGGCGAGTCGTAGACGATGTCGGCTTCTGTAATACTGCTAGTATAGCCACACTCTGCGCATTTCCAACTACCCTTTGAGTCCATAAATCCCGGCTGATCATTTAGGTATGCACGGCAGTTGTCGCACCACCAGTCGATATCGGGGAACTTTTCCTTTTTCATTAAGAGGCCTCCAGAAAATGGGTACTTATTAGTTACAGATTTGGCTGGATATGTCAGTTTAGACGGGATCAGAGGGAAGCTGGGTATCCGGATCATTGGGATTTACAGAATCGTGCTGTGCTAACGCAGTTTTCAACTTTTCTTCTGCAACGTCACTTTCAGCCTGCATTTCGCGTAACTTCTCGTCATCGACAGCCTGTTTGATGCTTGAGTCGTGTTGAAGACGAAGATGGTCACGGTATTTCTTCACTGCGTAGGCTCCGCCACCTACTAACGAAACGGCAGCGAGGGTGGCCATTGATCCAGTTACAAGTCCCTGCTGCTTACCAATGTTAAGCCCGTTGCGATATCCAGCGGCGTTTGCGGCATCTTTAATTTTTTGGATTAACGCTTCGGGACCACCGGCTTCTTTTGCCGCGTGTGAGAGCTCTGAATAGGGCCACTTTTGCATAGCATTGTCCTCCAATTATCGCTGATTTTGCCTTAATGTTAGCGTTTCCCTCTAGGTGCCGTCAATCAGTCTTAGGGAGGATTAATATAGCGTGTCAAGATTTCACAGCCATGGTGACTCGAAGGTGACGTGTATGCTAGTTGGAGCAAGTCGGCATGCTGGGTAATTCAACTAACGGATAGTCTATTTAACTTTCACCACTTCATACCATGCCTGGTCAAAGTCTTGCGGATCGTACGGATTATCGCCAGGGTTTGAGAGGTTCAAAATTTCTGCGCCGGTCTGAGTGTCATGCAGCCCTTCCTGGCCAGCGCTTTCAGCTTCTGCCTTGCTACTGTAGAATTCACCATAGTTGTCATCCTCAACATCACCGTCTGAAAAATGAAGAATCACTTTGTATTTTGCCATAGATATCCTCCTCTTATTTTTACGAATTGGGTCAACAGAAAGACCTTGAAGCGATAAAAGATAATTGTTCAAAGGTAGATTACCAGAGTTGGATATGCTGTGACAATAAAATTTTTGAAGAATATAATTGCACGACATTAGCGATATCGCGATAGGGTGAAAATCGTAACTCATGCAGGAAATATAGCCGACTTGGCGTATTAATTGGGTGAGGAGGGGAAGACATGGAAGAATTTTTAGTGGCGGCGCAGCGGTACACGGAGGCCGGACTCGAGGCTGAGCTGTTGCTGCTGAAGGTGATTGCGGCTGAAATGTTGACAGAGCGGAAGGAGATCATTGCCCGGATGGATGTGTGGAAGCTGGCGGAGGTCACGGCGTATCGCGATATGCGGGCGGCGCTTCTGGCGGAGTTTAAGGTTCGTCAGGGTAATAGCTCGTGCTGAAGGCATGCCCGTGGCTGGCGTCGAAGGTGATGTCGGTGCCGGGATATACGAGGTGGTGGGTGTCGCGGTACTCGATTGTGAGGTTGGTGTGCGCCTAGAGGTCCTTCATGACCTGGCCATATTGGGCTTTGTTGTGCGGCATTTCCAGTAGGTCATCTGAGTAGTGGAGCTTGGTGCCGTGGCGGTAGCTCTGCAGGAAGAAGAGGTACTCGTTCAGGTAGTGGTTGTCGACCACCAGGATGTGGTAGCGCCAGCCGTGAAGTGCTTGCGTCCATCGTTAGCGCTTCTCCAAACAAGGCCTTAATTCAAGCATCACTTGACGAATTAGAGCATCATCTCAAGGATGGGATCAAACCACTTCTGCACTCAGATCAGGGTTGGCAGTATCAAATGGCCGATTACCAGCAACGCCTCAAAGACATGAACATTACGCAAAGTATGTCTCGCAAAGGAAATTGCCATGACAACGCGCCTATCGAAAGCTTCTTCAGCCTCATGAAACGTGAGTGCCTGAAACGGTATCAGATCAACACGCTTTCAGATCTACGGAAACGGTGAATGATTACGTGGACTGGTTCAACAACGTCAGAATTTCAAGAAACAAAAATGGCCTGACCCCAGTTGAATACCGGGAACAAGCCATAGTTGCTTAATTCAATTTCTAAATTGTCTAACTTTTCTATTGCACTTCAGGTCAGGTGCGCCTGTTTGTGCTGGCTTTCAATCACCTCCTGCCCAGTAAAAGCCGGTGCCTAAATGCTATAATCTAACTAGAGACTCGCCGATCGATATTGAGGAGATCATGATGACAGATTATCAATTCACATTGCCCGCCCAAGACCCAGCGGCATTTGATGTTTTAGACCCTAGTCTTTATCGCTATGAGCTGGCAGCAGATGACTTGGCGCCGATCCAGCAAGTTGCCCAGTCTGAGTTGTTTGAGGCGCTCAAACAACGATTGGTGGCGCAGGTGCCGATGCGCGATTGGCTGCAGCAGCTGCTCAGCCAATCACCAGACGAATATGTGGCCCAGTTTTCTGATTACGCCAAGGCCAAGTTGCGCTCAGGAGAATGGCAATTAGGCATGCGCAAAGACAATGGGCAGCTGTATGCGGTGTTAAAAGATGCCGCCAGCGGGCAAACGCGCAGTTTTGTCACCCTAGAAAAACGCGCCGTGCAAGAGCTGGGGAATTTGCCAGAATTAGCGGCCTTATCCCACCAGCTGGCGACGATCACCGCGCAGATCCAAACCGTGTCCCAGACGCTAAAACGGGTGGAACAAGGGCAATACAACGATCGGTTTGCCGCTTATTATAGTGCCCGGCAGCTCATCATCACCGGACTCAGTGCCCAAGACCCGCAATTGCGGCAGACGTTATTGACGCAAGCGGTGACCGAATTGGCGCAAATGAATGCCCAATTGATGTTGAGCAGCCGCCAAGACGCGTTGACCTTTACGGATCCTAAGGTCAAAACCAGTCAAGCTAAAGCCAGTGAACAACTGTTGCGGCGGGCTTTGGGGTATTTGGATGGCGGGGTTTCGCTTAGCGTGACGGCTTATACGGCTTTAGGCGAATCACAGCCGGTGTTGGCCACGCTGATGAACTATCGCGCCTTTGTGGATCAAGTGCTGCTGCAACCGACAGCCTCAGGGCGTTCTTTGGCTTGGCTGATCGATAATGCGCATCAAGGCGCAGATGGTGCTGTCGAGGCAACTTTGCAACAATTGTCGACGCAAATCGGTGAATTGGCAGACCATGCCGCTGCCGATCGGATCGCAGGAGGGAATCAGCATGCACTCGAAAACTCGGATCTGTAAAATGCCTAAGTGCCAAAAGCAAACGGTGAACGCCAAAGCGTGGTTTTGCTTAGAACACCAGCGGGCATTTAATGCTTGGAAGGAACAAGGCGCCGCAGTGGCCACTGGCGCTGTCGCCTTGGCTTTGGCGTTTATGGCCAAAGGGAAAAAAGGCAAGTAATCGCTACTTGCTGCGCCCTTAATCAAAAGCGCCGTCACCTCACTCATAGGTGACGGCGCTTTGGCGTGCTCGCGCTCAGATCAGCCCCAGCTTTTTCAAGCCTATGGCGATCCCATCATGGTCGTTGTCGGCGGCCTGCACCTTGGCCATCCCCGTTTATTTGGAGTTGACTTCAGCCACAGTATCAATGGAATATGGCGTGTTGCGATACAAGGTGAGGACAATAATGGGCGACAACGATAACACGCTTGATGGTCTGGACGTCTTCGAGGCGTTAGTGGCCGACTTCCGTGCAGCATTAAAGCAACTCGTAGATCAAAAATGTGCAGAAACTTATGACAGTACATATAATTCGTACAACATAACACGAAGTAAAGTTGAACTAAGCGGACTTCCGTGAGCTTCGAAGATGCTGAAAAACATCTGTGGACTACGCCAAAATGAATTTGAATAACTATCCGGTTGAGTTGACGACGCTATCTCTCCAGGATTATCTGAGCGCTTTTGAACTTGGTGAAGAAGATCAGGAAGAAGCTGATAAAATTTTGGATGCACACAAGTTCATTGAAAAATGGTTTCAAATGCTATTTGATTTAGGGATTGAAATGTAATCTGTTCTGCGAACGCCAGAAGCGATTCGGGTGTTCAGTAGAATGGTCAACACTCGCGGTAAAGGTTAATCTAAGAAATTAGCGTTCGAAAAGCCGGGCGTTCGTACCAGAATTATGATAAAATTTAAATTTTACCATGACGGAATAATTCATTTCATATAGATTAAAAAGCATTTTAATGTTTACTCGACAACAAATAAGCTTCGTGTATGATACTTATATCAGCTAAGGAGGCAGAAAAATGAGACCCGACAGATACCCTAAAGATGAAAAAATTATGCTCGAAGTAATCCGGAAAGAGCTTGAAAGATTGGATCTACTTAATTCGCCTAAACAAACTGAATATAAACGTCTCAAGGGTCAACCATCAGTTCCTTGGATCCGTAAGAATCTTGGTCTAAATTGGCATCAGGTTCTCGAGAAGCTCAATTTAGACGGAAAGACCCTGACCTATGATTGGTCGAAAAGGTCTGACTCGGAGCTAAAAAACTCCGTGATTAAGTTTATGGGGGAAAACATGATTTACTCCTCTGTAGACTACACTAAGCGTTCAGACCCTAATAAGGTTCCGGGAGCCGGCGCACTTCGTAATCGCTTTGGTGCGAACATCATTTCCCAGCTCCTTGAACGATCATTCGAAGAATATGGTGTTCCCAGCAAGGTTACCAGAAGAAACTGGGTCTATCTTAGCAAAGAAGAGATCCTAGATCATATGAATTTCATGATTAAATCTACTGGAGCTCGTACCTTACTTGAATATAGCGAAAGCTGCGATCCACGTCTTGCTCCGTCGATAGACACAGCGCGCAGCATCTTTGGTGGATCAAGCCAAAATTTGTATCGAGCTTACCGCGAACGTTTTGGCAAAGAGATGTTTTATCTCGATATCAGAAATAAAAAAATGCCCAAGATTGGGGAGAGTTAATTATGGAAAAGTCAGTAGAATCAGTTTACGAAACATGGTTGGATAGTCAACGATCAGATCGTACTCGCCGAACCTACAAGGGAAATGTTGAGCGCTTCTGCGATATGCTTTTCCATAAGCGCCCAGTAGACATCACTGGGGACAATCTAAGCGCAGATACTCATTATCCAAGCCTAGTTCAGTTCAAGCAAAGTACATTGAAACGCTCCGAGATCAGGACATCAAGGACTCCACGATTAAAACGGATATGATGACAGTTGCCTCCTTCATTGAAGCTCTTGAAAAAAACAGAGTTTTTGACGAGGTAGATTATAACTATATCGTCAAGTATGTCCTAGACAAGGGAAATTAGGAAAAGACGTTGGACATACGTCTCCAATGTCAATCAATGATTTCGAGGCGTTGAAGGACTTTGAAATGAGTAGATCTAATCGATCCGATATTCAAAACCCCGGTGAGAAGTATGCAGGAATTACAGACTTCATGTTCAAATTTGCGACTCGTGTATCGGCGACTTTTAAGGTTCGATGGACTGACATCAAAGACCTTGAAGACGTGAACGGTAATGTCAATAAGGCTGCCTATGTACGCGACAAGGGTGTCAAGATCAACGTCAAGGTTATGGCTGACAACTACTATCAAAGCCTTCGCGAAATGTATTTTACTTGCGAAGAGAACGATACTCTCTTTCATGAGCTATCGGAGCGAACCTTTACCAATATGATGACTGATTTCTCCAAGGTTAGTGGTCGTAATGTAACGCCTCACTCGCTAAAGGTCGGCGCTGTCACACGCTTGTACGATCTGACGCACAATATCATGGATTGTCAATAATTTGCCGACCACGAAAGTATCGAAACAACTCAGCGATATATTCGTTCCAGCGGGCTCAACAAGGAAAAGGGAACCCTTATTATGTCCGAAGGAATTGATTTATCTGCAATCAACAATATTAGTTCTGAAACCATCGAGGCCATCGTAAGGAGTCGTCCCCAGATCGCACTTGCCGTCATCCGTGAATTCAATGCTAAGCGGATTGTGGAAAGAGTCTCTTGAAAATAGAATAAAATGAGAAAATATCAATAAGACTTTACCAACATAATGGACTATATTAAGCTGTTGAGTGTCAAAAAGGAAATAATCACAGAAGGGGACGTTAGTTTGAAATTAGAATTGGTGAAATGTGAAGTAGTTAAAATCTTTCCAGATGAAAAACACATCCACGAAGCTAAAGTGCTACTTAAAAAGTTTGTAGGATTAGAACGGCCAGAAAAATTGATTGATAGTTTCGAAAAAGAATTTAATGAATTGGATGAGGTTAAGCAAGCAAGGGTTGTTGCTGTCTTGAACGAAAAAAACTATCCGCTGTTTGATGAGAATGCACTTGTGTCATTTTCTGGAGACGATGGTGCATCTACGAAGATGCAGAACTATACGTATAAATGGGCGAATAATTTTAAGAAGGCAGCTATGGTTCTTGCTGTTGAAAAATACGCGCAACCGATATTGGCAATCAATCAATATACCGCACTTCTTGAGACTCTACAAAAAGTTGAAGACACCTTCCAAGTGGCGTTTTTCGACTTCGATCCAGAGCAAGTCGTTGAAGCTGTAAATACGGTAAAGAATCAAGGCGACGGAAATGTCACGGTCGTCTCGCGAATTCTGGCGTATCGCAACATGATTGAAAAAATGTCGGAGTTCAGCGATATCAAAACAACCGTTAAAGCTATCGATGTTGCTAATGTCATTGCTGATCGCAAAGTTGTTCGTAAAACTCCAAATAGAGACGACGTTCTTGCAGCGGCTTTGAATATGGTAAACGCGCAGGATGCCTTACCGGTTGTATTAGCCATGTCCGGTGTTCGCATCACGTCATCTGGAAACGACGATGAGCTTAGCGATTTGAAAACATCTAATGTATCGGGTCGAGTTATTCATATTCCAGGGGAATCTGAAAGAGATATTTCTTTAGATCCTATTGCTGACCAAATTCTTGTTAAGGCTATGCAGCAAACAGAATATTATACAGTCGTAAGAACTGGCCCGTTAAAGGGTGTTAGAATGTCTGCCCTCACAGAAAGTAACTATCTTGTTCGTCCAGTCGTCCGTAGTGGGAAAACAAAGAACGTCGGTCCGCTCAAAAAGACCGCGATGCTTGGAAGAATCAAGAAATTTACCAGCGAGTATGTAGCATTAACAGGTGACACTAAGTCAAACTTTAAGCTAAAAGACTATATACGACTAGGAATTGTTGCTATGATTGATAAGCGCGAAAAAGATGGTGATAGTGATTTGCATGAAATCGTTCGAGACGTACTGATTACGTTTGGAAACAGTAATCCAGCACGTCCAACAATTTATCGTTGGATTAATGTTTACAAGGAAAGCAAGCAACTTAGTTAATCATAAGCATCAACTTTGCAGTGTCCCTATTCCAACAGATATCAACAATGTAGAGAAAACAAAACATGTGTGCGTCAATAATTATTTAGTGGCTGGTGATTAATTTGTCCAAGTTCCTTGTAACAGTGCGGAAACCCGTCACCGTTTTACAATTGCGGTACAGGGAGTACGGCATATCCGTGATTGCAAGTGTAGTTTGGACAACCCTTTCGGAGGCGTTACTCATGGTTTATCGTCAAATAGTAACTCAATCTCAATTGAGTCCTTTGGAACCGCGCTGAGCACACCACTCAGTGCAGATAACGAGCGGGTCCAGTTGGTAGACCAAATCCCTTGGAATAAATAAAGCGAGGCATACCAATTGATCGTTCCGTCGAATCTTGGTCTTGCTGCGCCCTTAATCAAAAGCGCCGTCACCTCACTCATAGGTGACGGCGCTTTGGCGTGCTCGCGCTCAGATCAGCCCCAGCTTTTTCAAGCCTATGGCGATCCCATCATGGTCGTTGTCGGCGGTGACGAATTTTGCTGCGGCTTTGGCTGCTGGAATGCCGTTAGCCATGGCGACGGCGTGATCGGCGGCTTGCAGCATTGGGACGTCGTTGGTCCCGTCGCCGAAGGCATAAGTCGGCACGCCGGTAAGGCCCAAGGCAGTTTGCAGCTTAGCCATTCCGGTTTGCTTGGAGTTGCCCTTGGCGACAGTATCAATGGAATACGGTGTGTTGCGATACAAGGTGAGCTCCGGGTAGGCGCGTTGGTACACGGCGTCGTTAGTGGTGGTGAAAATGATCAGCATCACGACTTGATGATCGCGGTAATAATCAGGCGCAGCTGGCGGCACTGGGGTGTGGATGAAGTGATAAGCCGCCGCAACTTGCGCCGAGGCTTCCGTGGCCATGATCGCATCGCCGGTGTAAAACGCCAAGGCATCGCCAAGCGCTTGGGTTTGTGCCACCAGCTTTGCGATGGTTGCTGTTTTGATCGCGGCTTGATAAACTGGCTGGCCGGCGTGGGCAATGTAGCTGCCATTCAAGGCGCAAATCGTGTCGATGTGCGCTTGTTGGGCAATAGCGGTGATTTCAACTGGAGAGCGGCCGGTGTTGATCACCGGCAAATAGCCGTTGGCTTGCAGTTGGGTCAAGGCGGTCAGCGTCGTTGGGGCGAGTTGCGAATCATGATTTAATAAGGTGCTGTCGAGATCAAAGAAAACGATCCCCCGCGTTGTGTTTTGCATAAGCAAACCTCCATTTTCGAATTTTAGTATACCGCAGGCGTTGTGCGGATGCGTCAATTTCCCTCAAAATGTATTGAATTTAATTTGAATATTATTTCATTTTGACGTATACTTGACCCATTATTTTCTTAAAGGGGTAGCAAAATGAAACTGAAGTGGCATTTGATCGCATTGATCGCATTGATCCTGTGTTTGGTGGGGGTAAGCACGACGCCGGTGCACGCGGCTGGCGATGATTCGCTGGCGAAAGTCAAGGCCAAGGGTACCTTGGTAATGGGGAATTCGCCGAATTACCCGCCATATGAATTTACCGTTAATGAAAATGGCAAAGAGAAAATCGTCGGGATGGATATCGAATTAGGCCAACAAATCGCCAAAGACTTAGGCGTTAAGTTGGTGATCAAAAAGATGTCCTTTGATTCGCTGCTGGTCGCGCTGGAAACCGGCAAAGTCGATATGATCTTGTCTGGGTTTTCGCCAACTGCCACGCGTAAACAGCATGTGGATTTCTCCAATAACTACTATGTTTCCAAGCAATACATCATCTTGAACAAAACGGAACGCGGCTATTACAAAAACCGCCGTTCGTTTACCGGCAAACGCGTCGGGGCGGTGTTAGGCAGCACCGCGGCCAACTTGGTCAAGCAACAAATGCCTGGCGCCAAGCTGGTCACGATGGAAAATGCGTCGGATCTGGTGTTGGCGTTAAAAGCGCATAAGATCGACGGCATCGTCAAAGATTCGGCGTCTGCGATCGCCTATGCGCAAAGCGACGCGACGCTGGCGGCGATCGACGGGAAGTTCTCCGTGTCCAGCGCCGAAGCCGGCAACGCCATTGCCTTGCCTAAAGGCGCTGACAGCTTGCGGCTGGCAGTGAACCAGTCGATCGCTAAGGTGCAGCAAAAAGACTTGTTCAACAAGGTTTATCTCAAAGATGCCGGTAAAGAAATCGCCAAGACCAACGCCACTAAGTCGATGTGGCATTACTGGCCGTATTTTGCCAAAGGGGTCGGCTACACTGTCGGGATCTCACTAGTCGCCGTGATCATCGGGATGCTTTTAGGGGCGCTGATCGCCTTGATCCGCTTAGGGCATGTTAAAGTCTTTAAGGCCATTTTTACCGCGTATGTCGAATTCGTGCGCGGCACGCCATTGATGGTGCAAGTGATGTTTATCTATTTCGGGATCGGGATGTTTTATAACATTTCGGCGGTGGTCGCCGGCACTTTAGCCGTTGGGTTGAATTCGGCGGCGTATGTCAGCGAAGTCTTCCGCGGCGGGATCGAATCTATTGCCAAAGGCCAAACGGAAGCGGCGCGGTCGCTGGGGCTCAGCCAGCATGACACCATGCGCTATGTGGTCTTGCCGCAAGCGATCACCTCGATTTGGCCGGCATTAGGCAACGAGTTTATTTCCTTGATCAAGGAAACGTCGATCGTGTCGATCATCGGGGTCGCTGATTTGATCTATCAGCTGCGCGTGGTGCAAGCCGACACCTATTCTGGGGTCTTGCCGATCGCCATTGCCATGGTCTTGTACTTCATCATGACCTTCAGCTTGTCGCGGTTATTGCGGCATTTTGAAAAGAAGATGCATCATGCTTAATGGGTTTAAATTAGTCCGTGATTAAATTATTATGACTTAAATATTAATATATGGTTGCAATCCTGCTGACTTAACGTTAGTATAATCACCAAGTTCTAATCAAGCGACCAAGTGAATATCACGCGACTATGACGAGAAGAGTAAGTTTAGTATTAGGCTATCCAGTGACCACCGTCAGTGCAAAGGTGGAGTCGAGGCTAAGGTGAAGATGAGCTCCGAGTCGAGCAAACGGTGAAAGCTGCGCGCACGTCAGAATACGATATCATTCCAGATATGACCTTGTCTTAGTGGCAAAGTGTATTGATGAGGCTGCTTAAAGCAGCGAATAAGGGTGGTACCACGGCTGATCGTCCCTGTATATGTGAACACATATGCAGGGACTTTTTTTGTCCCAGCAAAACCGCCGCCTGAAATCGCGAGGAAAACCAAACATAAAGGAGAACTATGATGAAGAAAACAGGATTGCTCAGTTTAGTCGTGACCGCCGCTTTAGCGCTGACCGTGTTAGCCGGGTGCGGCCAACAAAGCGCTAGCAGCCAAAAGAAACTCGTCGTGGGGACGACGGAACAAACTTACCCAAATTCTTACAAGAAAAACGGGAAGCTGGCTGGTTTTGATATCGATGTGACCAATGCGATCGCCAAAAAAATGGGCTACCAGGTGACTTGGAAGGTGATCGGCGATGTGCCAGGCTTGTTTGGCGCCCTTGATTCCAACAAAGTCGATACCATTGCCAATGCCGTCACGGTGCTGCCAGCGCGGAAGAAGACCTATGCTTTTTCCGACAATTACGCTTATGATCCGGGTCAAATCGCGGTGCCGACCAGCTCCAGCGCCAAGTCGGTGAAGGATCTGGAAGGCAAGACGGTATCGGCGACTTTAGGATCAAGCAACATCGACTTGCTGAAAAAATACGATCCGAAAGTCAATGTCAAACCTTACGATGATCGCAACGGCGTCTTCACCGATGCCAATAACGGCAAGGTCGCCGGGGTGTTGAACCAACGCCAGCTGTTGCGCACGACCATCAAGAAGCAAAACTTAAAGCTGCGCATCTTAAGCGACAAGATCGGCATCAACGAAACCGCCTTCCCATTCAAAAAAGGCGACGCCAAAGCGGACAAGCTGCGCACTAAGTACAACCAGGCGCTGAAAGCTTTAGCCAAAGACGGCACGCTGAAGAAGCTGTCGGTGAAGTATTTTGGTGAAGATATTACCAAGCAATAAGCGGAGGGCACAACATGAATCTACATTACACGTTATCCATCATTCCCCAAATCGTCGCCTATTTACCGGTAACGTTAGCCATGGCGGTGGTGGCAATGGGCTTGGCGATCGTGTTTGGGGCGTTATTGACGATCGTGTATAACAGCCGGCGGATGAAGTGGTTTGCGCAGTTTTACCTCTTGATCTTTCGCGGCTTTCCCACGCTGGTGTTGTTGTTCATCGCCTATTACGGCATCCCGCAAATGCTGCATGTCAACGATACGACGCCGGCATGGATCACCGCCACGCTGTGTTTAGCCTTTAAAGAAGCGGCTTATCTAGAAGAGATCTTCCGCTCTGGGATCGTGTCTGTGGATCCAGGACAGATCGAAGCCGGCCGGTCGCTGGGCTTGAGCCGCTCGCTGGTGTATCGACAGATCGTGATTCCCCAAGCGTTGCGGGCGATCGTGCCGCCAACAGGCAGTACCTTCATCGCGTTGTTGAAAGAAACCTCCTTGGCGTTTTCTATTGGCGTCACCGAGTTGTTTGGGGCGGGGAAGATGATCGCTTCTGAGAATTTCAAATACTTTGACGTGTATCTGGTGGTGGGGATCTTGTATGTGATCGTGATTTATTTTTACACCCTATTACAAAGTGCCTTTGAAAAACGGCTCAACCGGATCTATGAAAATGCGGAGGGATAATTTTGACGAAATACTTACAAGCGGCCCAAGCCGTGTTTGATTATATCGATGCCCGCCAAGTCACCACGCCTCAGGGGATCTACTGGGACTTAAGCGACGCGTTTAACGGGGATTGGCGCTATTATGATGACATTTCGCTATATGCTGGCAGCGCCGGGATCTTGAAGTTCTTATTGGCGCTGTATCAAGCAACCGAGCAAGAGGATTATCTCACTGAAGCCAAACTTGCCGGCGATTACTTATGTTACCGCTGGGAAAGCCACAGCCCGATGCAAAAAGCCTTCACCCCATATGCGTTTACCACAGGGTATGCTGGCGTGGCTTTCGTCTTAGACGAATTGTATACGGTAACCAAAACACCGCGGTATCACCAAACTGTTCAAAGCATTGCCGAAGCGATCGTGCGCGATCTGCGGCCTAGCGGTGACTGGAGCGGCCAAATCGGCGTGGTGGCAGATGGCGGCACGGCGTTGTTTTTGTTAGCAATTGCACCAAGATACCATGTCAAAGGCTTGCCAGCAGCGCTGGTGCGCTTTGGCGATCGCTTGATCAGCCAACAACGCCATGAAGCCGATGGCAGCAATTATTATATCGGCTTCGACTTGAAATTTGTCGGCGGGCCGCTGGGCAAGTTCAACACCGGCTTTCCGCTGGGCCCAGCAGGCGTAGCTTACACGTTGTTGAAACTTTATGAATTCACCGGCGAAAAGCGCTTTTTGGCAGCCACCGTCGGCGTCGACAAATTCTATCAAAACCATTCGCTCAGCAAGCAGGCGATCCGGCTGCCGCATTATTTACCCGACGACAATCACATGTGTTATGTGGGCTATTGTGGCGGCCCAGTGGGCACGTCGCGGTATTTTTACGAGTATTATCGCCAAACCGGCGACCCGGCGTACTTAACCGCCTTTAACCAGACGATCGCTGGGCTGGATGAACTCGGCGTGCCGACGCAGCGTTCAGAAGGTTATTGGCAAACTGAAAATTACTGTTGCGGCACCGCTGGGGTGTTGCAGTTTTATCTTGGAGCATTCTTGGCGCTGCATGATCCGCGGATGCTTGAGCTGGCCAAGGTGACTGCAGACGGCTTATTGGCACGCGCGGTGGCGACTGACGCCGGCATCATGTGGCAGCAGGCGTTTGAACGCAAGCGCCCAGACAACCTGGCGTTTGGCCTGGGGTATTATGATGGCGCCGCTGGCATCGGTGCATCATTGCTGCAGCTGCATCAAGTCGAGTCCGGCTACTTTGATTACCAGCGGATGGTGGATGATCCTTATCCGCAAAACGTGGCCAGCACCAATTTTGCTGAATAAGCCCTTAGCCGTTGGCTGATGATGATTGCCTGTCATCGGCTGGCGGTTTTTTGGTTGGTCGAGGCGGGTGCTTGTATAGCGATGAGCGATTGCGCATTTTTCAGTGCCGTGATCGAGCAAGGCGGCAGTTCAGCATGATATTATTGATATTTTGATCGATTGCCCGTTGGCTAATTGTATAAAAGGGTTATACTGGTCTTGTAAGTGAAGCAATGAACAGAAAGGATGACGACGATGGCTTTTGTCAATAATGATTTTGGCGACGTCTTGTTACACCGGGAATCAGTTCGGGATTTTGATCCCAGTGTGAAGATCCCGCGGGCTGAGCTGCAACAAATGATTGCCGAAACGATCACGGCGCCTTCAGCTTGCAATTTGCAGGCTTGGCATTTTGTGGTGGTCGATGATGACGCAGGCAAAGATAAGCTGCGGTCTTACTTCATGAAGTTTAATACGCCACAATTAGAATCTTGCAGTGCGATGGTGCAGATCTTTGGGGACACCTTAGCTTTCAAGTCTTATCGAGACTTATGGAACAAGGCGTATGAAAACGGTCAGATCACAGCAGAAAAACGCGATGAAGTGCTGCGGACTTTCTTGCCGCTGTATGAAAAAGCACCCAAGCAAGTCTTAGTCAATGATTCGACAGTTGATGGTACGATCGCGGCCACGCAACTGATGTTGATCGCGCGGGCGCATGGCTATGAAACCAACCCGATCGGCGGCTATGATACCACTAAAGCCGCGGCGGCCTTTGGGTTGGATCCAGACCGGTATGTGCCAGTGATGGCCATTGCGATCGGCAAGCCAGCCAAAAACGGCCAGGATGAAATGAAGTCCGCGCGTTATCCAGTTGATCAAGTGATCGAATTCGCGTAACGAACAAAACCGGCTGTCTTGGTCAAACGCCAAGACAGCCGGTTTTTATTTTTCTATTTGGTGATAGGCTTTGGCTTCTGCGACGTAATCAAGAAACAGCTGATGCAATTGGTCAGGGTCAAAGCGCACCACCGTGCCTGGCGGGGAGGTGGGCAGGGGCGGATGCGGCAAGGGGCCGGCTTTGAGCAATGCCAAACCAACGTCTTTGACGAAAACCATCACTGGTTGGGCAAAGCGTTGCCGCAAGCGAATGCGCTGGTCGTTATTGGCGGTCAAAGCCGCTTGCAGGTGCGTCAAACTGTGCGGCACGCTCATGGCAAATAAGCGGGTTTGTTTTTGCAGCCAATCGGGAAACGGTAATTTTTCCGCGGCAAATAAGTCAGTGAGGTGATCGAATCGGCGGCGCTGGCTCCCGGCTTTTCGCATACTCCAACGCCTGGCGTCGCTGATCATGCGCTGGGTCAGGTTGTGCAAGTTGCGGGCCAGCGGCGGGACTTGTGCTTGGGCGGTGGTATAGATCACCCCGACTGCGCCTTCCAGTCTGATCGAATCGCCCATATGGATCCCCATAAACGGCAAGCCGCCATCAAATAACAGCCGCACAACTTTTTCTTGCGGCGGCCAAACGATCTGCAGCGGATCTGCGGAAGCGACGCCTGCCACTTGGATCACGGTGAAGTCATAGTGATGGGTGTCGCCATTAAGGTCATAGGCAGTTTCTGCTTGGGCTGACATTAAGGTGCCGGTAATGGCAAAATCAAGTGTGGTCACGGGTCTCCCTCCCTCCAACGCCTAGTGAGTTAACTGTAGCGCTCAAGGTTTTGCGGATCCCAAAACCGCTTGCCTTTAAAATACGACTGCGGCACCAATGGCACTTGATGCAAAGAACGAAAGGCTTGATTGGCCACGATCTGTTGAAACTGTTCATGGCGATAGGCGTCATCTTGAGCGCGAGTCGGGTCATTTGCGCGGGGATGCCAGTCGACCATGGCTGGGTGATAGGCCCGGCTGACTTCCAAACGTCGGCCGTGGGTGATCAAAAATGCCGGCGTCATCAGCTGGTCGATTTGCGCTTGAGTCGTGGCGATCAGTGGGCGCAGGTCGTTTTGCAGCCCTTGAAAGTCGTCAAGTAGCCAATGAGCCTGCGGTAATAAAGCTTGGCGGGTGCGCGTGATCAAAGTGCCTAAGGAAAGCTGTTTGGCGGTGTAGGCTAAAAGCGCGGCTTCCAGGTATTGCCGGGTTGCTTTGAGCAGCGGTGCGGTGCGCGGCAGGTGGTGCAACCAGTGCGCAAACCGAGACGCGATTTGCTGGCGTTGAGCAGAGAGGATGTGGGCCACGGTGTGTTCATCTTGGCGGCGGGTTTCCAGATTGATGGCTTGAAGCTTGCCAGTAACTTTCAAATAATCTCCAATGCTCACGCTGCCTGGCAGCTTCAAGAAATTGGCATTATGCGCCACCAACAGCGTCCATGCCGGCCAATCAAGCGGGTTGCCATGGCTATCGAAGTAATAATAAGCCCCAAGCGACAAGAGATCCAATTGAGTGAAGGTATTATCGCTTAAGCGGACACGCCGGCTTTTGGCAGCAGCCACCACGCCAACGAAGCGAATGGTTTGAAAGCGATCGCGCATGAGTACTCCTCCAATCTAAATACGGTATCCTAGTGGTCGTATTATAAACGCTTTCATTAATAAATGCCAATAATTGGTTTGTTAATTTTGATGATAAATATCGTTGAAATAGTTCGAAATATTATAATTGGTATATGTGAATTAATCACGAAAAAAGATTTTAAAAAAGGGTTTACATTATCGGTAAGACGTGGTATTTTAATCGAACGATCATGTGGCTGGGTATGGTGGTGCGCACTCCATAAGTTTTCCCAGACATCGACAGCGGGGCAGCCAGCCGGGGCAACCTGGGCCTCGCACACGCTAAGGGGTACATCCCGAAGATGGCCTGGAAAGACTCGGGCAAGGGCGAGACACTGGTGTACCACCCTCAAAGCAGGGCCAAACCTGCCAAGAGGCCAAAACGGCCAAGCCCTGAGCGCAAACTCAGGCATCGTATCCCAACAAACCGCGGTCCGGCAACCGCGCCTTGCCTTGCAAGGAATCGCCCGAGACACGTCAGCACACCACTGGACGTGTCTTTGTCGTGAGAGCGTGAACCAAGGCGCACTTAGGGGTGTGGGTAAGGCAGCCTGGTCGGGTGCGGCGCAGCCGTGCCAAGGCCAGGATGACTTACCCGCGACCCCGTTGCCTTGGAGAACGCGTTTAGATGAGAGGGTGACCCAAGGCGTACTTAGGGGGTTGGGCTAATCGGACGTGGCGGCAGTCGGCGCAGCCGGCGGACGACGCGTCCGATTAGCACGCGCCCCCGTGCCTTGGAGAACGCGTTTGGTGAGAGCGTGACTGATCGCGGTTTTAGGTGAGTGTCTCAAGGAGCCTGACGTTGCGGGAAACATGCGGTATGGTGAAGGTGACAATTAATAGAAAGGGTTTTCAGGATGCCAGTCTTTGATCACGCTCTAGCCACAATGGTGCTTGCTGATTTGATTAATAGCTGGCGTTAGCTTTCTTGATGCAAGATTAAAGGCAACACCGCCAAATTTTAGCGTATGATAGTAAGCAAATGAGCGAAATGGAGATTATGGATGAAACAAATTACTGCTGGGATCGTCGCGCATGTCGATGCCGGCAAAACCACGTTATCAGAAGCCTTGCTTTACCGCGCCGGCGCTTTGCGTACGATTGGCCGTGTCGATAACGGCGACGCGTTTTTGGATCCGGATGCGCTGGAAAAAGCGCGCGGCATCACGATTTTTTCGCATCAGGCGCATTTGCAGTTTGATGGTTTGGATCTGACCTTGCTGGATACGCCAGGCCACGTGGATTTTGCCAGCCAAACTGAACAGGTGCTGCGAGTGTTGGACTATGCGGTGTTGGTGGTCAGCGCCGCAGACGGGGTGCAAGGCTATACGCGCACCTTGTGGGGGCTGTTGGCGCGGTATCAGGTGCCGACGTTTATTTTCATCAACAAAACAGATGTGCCAGGGGCCGATCTGGCCAAGACCCTTGCGCAGCTGCAGGCGTCTTTAGCGCCGGGATGTTTGGATTTTTCATCAGGCCAAGATGCGCTGCCTGAAGCCGTGCAAGAAAACATCGCGCTGCAAGATGAGGCGGTGTTGGCGGATTATCTGGAAACGGGTGAGCTGGCAACTGCAACGGTGCAGCACATGATCCAAAAGCGCCAAGTGTTCCCGGTATACGCTGGGGCGGCGTTGAAATTGACTGGCGTTGACGCGCTGATGCAAGGCTTGGCCAAGTGGGCCGTCACGCCGGAGTTTGCGCCGGAGTTTGCCGCACGGGTGTTTAAGATCTCCCATGATCAAAAAGGCGAGCGTTTGACTTGGATCCGGATGGATGGCGGGCGCTTGCGGCCAAAGGCGGTCTTATTCGGCACGCAAAAAGTCAACCAATTGCGGGTGTATGACGGGGAGAAATATCAAGTCGTCCCTGAATTGAAAGCAGGCGCAGTCGGGGTTTTGCCAGGCTTGGCGGACACTTATCCGGGGATGGGCTTAGGGCAAGCGGAAAATGCCGCGGCGCCGGTGATCCAGCCGGTGTTGACTTACCGGCTGGACCCTATGGCAGAAGACTTGCATGCTTGCCAAGCGGCGCTTTTGATCCTCGATGATGAAGACCCGCAGCTGCATGTGACTTGGTCGACGCACTTGCAAGAAGTGCGCGTGCAATTGATGGGGACTGTGCAAAAAGAAGTGCTGCAGCAATTGCTCAAAGAGCGGTTTGATTTGACCGTGGATTTTGATCAAGGCAGCATTCGCTATCAAGAAACCTTGACGGCGCCAGTCGAAGGCGTCGGGCATTTTGAACCCTTGCGCCATTATGCCGAAGTGCACCTGCGAATGACGCCAGGGGCGCCTGGCAGAGGGTTGGTATTTGACAGTGAGTGTTCGTTGGAAGTCTTAGGCCGCAACTGGCAGCATCAAGTGCTTTCAAGTTTGACCGCCAAGGAACATTTAGGCGTGTTGATCGGAGCACCTTTGACAGACCTTAAGATCACCTTAGTCAGCGGGCGGGCCAGCAATGTCCATTCAGTCGGCGGTGATTTTCGCGAAGCCACTTGGCGCGCCGTGCGGCAAGGGCTGATGATGCAAAAACAAGCCGGCTGCTGTCAGCTGCTGGAGCCTTGGTATGATTTTCGGCTGGTGGTCGACCAAGCACAAGTCGGGCGGGCGTTGACGGATATCCAGCGCATGAGCGGCACTGCCGACGCCCCGCAGCCAGCTGGTGACGGCTTTGTCAGCGTCAGCGGCCAAGCGCCAGTCAGTGAGATGCAAGGTTATGCGCAAACCGTGCGCGCCTACACCCATGGTCGGGGACAATTGGAGTGCGTCGTGGCCGGTTATCAGCCGTGTCATGATCAAGCCGCGGTATTGGCGGCTAGTGATTATGATCCGGTAGGGGACTTGCCGAATACCCCAGACTCGGTGTTTTGTGCGCATGGCGCCGGTTATCCCGTCGCTTGGGATCAAGTGCCGGCAATGGCACATGTTCCTTATCAGCAGGTAAAGTAGTCATAAACAGTAACATTAATAGGCGAGTCGCATTGCGGCTGGCCTATTTTGCTTGGCTTAAATGAGTGGCAGCGTTTTAATACGTCGCAGGGTGGGCAAAGGCAGATTGGTATGGCCTCAGCGCCACCAGTGTCAAGGCATTGGTAGACAAAACAGCGTGAATGGTCTGAAAAGAGAGAAATTATCTTGAAATAAACACGAACGATAATTCAAATTTAGACTTGAATATTCCGGAAATGATGTTATATTAGTTGGTGTCAAACACGAATGGGAGTTGCTAATATTGAAGAATCGTTCCGCTTTCTTACTCCTGTTACCGGGAGTCTTAGCCATTTGCCTGTTCCTCTTCTTCCCGTTGCTCCAGACGATCTGGCCGACTTTGGGTGGCAGTGGGTACAGTCATTTCTTACACAGCGGCTATAACCGCAATGTTTTAGGCCGTACGTTGTTGATCGCTGTGATCACCACCGCCTTGGCATTAGGCTTGGGGTTGCCATTGGCATTGTGGATCGCGCGGCAAAAAGCCAGCGTCAAAAGCTTGCTGTCAGTGGTGATCTTGTTTCCGATCTTAACTAACGCGGTGGTGCGCAACTTTACTTGGATCATCATCTTAGGTAAAGATGGGGTCTTAAATAAGGTCTTGCTGGGGTTGCACCTCACCCAGCATCCGGTGACGCTGTTATACACTAACGCGGCGATCGTGATCGGGTCCGTGTACTTATTCTTGCCGATCATGGTCACCAGCTTGATCGGCAGTGTCGATGAGTTGAACATCGAAGTCGAAGAAGCGGCCGCAGTGTTAGGCGCCAAGCCTTGGACCACCTTGACCAAGGTGATCATCCCGCAATTGACCACCGGGATCTTGACTGGCAGTATCTTAGTGTTTGCTGGGGCGATGACGGCATACACGACGCCGCAGCTGTTAGGCGGCAATCGCCACTTGGTGATGTCAACGCTGATCTATCAACAAGCCATGACGCTTGGTGATTGGAATCAAGCCAGTGTGGTCGCAGTGGTGTTGATCATCATGACGGTGATCGTCATGGGATTGATGCGCCTGGTCACCCGCTGGTTAGATCGGAGGCCTGCCAATGCTTAAAGCTAATAATAAGGTGTTAGTCACCATCAGCGCGATCGTTTTATTCTTCTTGATCGCCCCTTTGATCATGGTGATCATCACCGCCTTTGGCACCGACGCGACGATCGCTTTTCCGATCCACGGGTTTACCTTACATTGGTTTGCCAATGTCTTTGCTCAACCGGATTTTGTTGCTGGGTTCAAAATGAGCTTGATCATCGCCTTGGCGGCCAGCCTCTTGGCCTTGGTGATCGGGGTGCCGCTGGTTTACGCGCTGACTCGCTACAACGTCCATCATCAAGCTTGGTTTCAGACCTTGTTTTTAAGCCCAACGTTCATTCCGGAAATCGTCATCGGCTTTGCTTTGTACCAAGGCTTGGTGATCACCGTGCAGCTGCCCTTGCTGCTGACGTTATTGATCGGGCATTTCCTGTTATGCCTGCCTTATGTGGTACGGCTGGTCACGGCCAGCATGGTGTTGATGGATGAACACATCGAAGAAGCGGCTTGGGTTTATGGGTCATCCAGGCTGAAGGCATTTTTGACCGTGACGATCCCCAACATCCGCGCCAGTTTAGTGGCGGCGTTCATGTTGTGCTTCATCAACTCGTTCAACAACATCCCGATCTCGCTGTTTTTAAATGGGCCGGATTTGAGCATGCTGCCGACAGCGATCTTGAATTACTTGCAAAACAACTACGATCCCACCGTTTCGGCGATTTCCGTGTTGTTGATGCTGTTTACCGCCGCAATGATGCTGCTGGTAGAAAAAGGCTTAGGGCTCAAAGCGTTGAACGAAATGTAGGACCAAGCGCAAGGACGTTTTGCCACAGAGAAAAAATGATCCGGACCAACCGTCCGGTGAACATGGAACAGATAGGAGTACATGATGGCGGAATTAGAGATTCGCGACCTTGAAATGAGCTACGATAAGCATCACCAGATCCTCAAAGACTTGAATCTGCAGATCAAAGACGGCGAATTGGTGTCGATCTTAGGCCCCAGCGGTTGCGGGAAAACCACGACGCTGCGGATCATTGCCGGCCTGCTGCCGCAAACCGGTGGACAAGTGCTGGTGGATGGCACCGATGTGTCCAAGCTGCCGGTGCACAAGCGCCAGTTTGGGATGGTGTTTCAAAGCTACGCGCTGTTCCCGCATTTAACTGTTTTTGATAATGTCGCCTTTGGGCTGAAACAGCGCAAAGTGGCCAAAGCTGAGATCCAAAAGCAAGTCAGCGAGATCTTGACGATCACCGGGTTAGATGCGCTGGCCAAGCGCTTCCCAGCGGAATTGTCCGGCGGCCAACAACAGCGGGTGTCTTTAGCGCGTGCGTTGGTGGTCAATCCGCGGTTGTTGCTGTTAGATGAACCGCTGAGCAACTTGGATGCCAAATTGCGGGTGTCGATGCGCGAAGAGATCCGCCGCCTGCAGCAGCGTCTGCAGATGACCGCGATGTTTGTCACCCATGACCAAGAAGAGTGTTTTGCGATTTCCGACCGGGTGGCGGTGATGAATCAAGGGAAGATCGAGCAATTCGATACCCCGCAAAACATTTATCGCGCCCCGAAAACGGTGTTTGTCGCCCGCTTTATCGGCTATGAAAACTTTTTGCCGGTGACTAGCGCTCAGCAGGGGCAATATCAAGTCCAAGGCGACACGTTCCAAGCGGCCGCAGCCGTACCTGATGCCACCGCATTGACGATCCGCCCAGACCGCATCCAGTTAGTGACAGAGCCAGGCGCAAATACCGTGGGCGGGCAGGTGAAATCAAGCACGTACTTAGGCAATGCCTATCGGTACGTGGTCCAAACCGCACTAGGCGAGTTGAAAGTCGATCAAGTCGGCTTTGACCGCTTGGCGGATCAAACCAGCGTTCAGTTGCATTTGCCACAAGAGGCATTGTTGGCCTTACAAGCTTAATCAAAAAGGGGAAGTTCAGATCATGAAAAAGACAGGTTTATTGGTTGCCGGATTGTTGTTGATCGGGGTATTAGCCGGATGCGGCAGTCAAGCCGGCGCCGCCCAGCATTTGACCTTATCGACTTTTGGACTGTCGACCAAACAAATGGCGCGCGACGTCACCAAGCCGTTCACCAAAAAGACGAAGGTGACCGTCAAGACGCAAAGCGGTGACAGTGCCGCGCGGTATACCCAAGTTGAACATAACCCTAATAATGGCGTTGACGTGATGGAATTATCGCAAAACAACGCCTTGTCCGGCTACAAGAAGGGGTTGTGGGCAAAGCTGGATACCAGCAAGCTGAAAAACTTCAAGGCCCTCAGCCCGGCGCAACAAAAACTCGCCAAAGCAACCAATAGTGTGCCTTACACGGTGAACTCCGTGGGCATCATTTACAACCCGGCCAAAGTCGGCAAGATCACCAGCTGGGATCAGTTATGGGACAGCAAGTTGAAAAACAAGATCGCGATCCCAGACATTACCACCACTTTTGGTCCAGCGATGCTCTACATTGCCGGCGACCATGCGGGGACAGCGGTAACCAAGGATAATGGGGCGGCCGCTTTTAAGGCGATGGCCGCCTTGAAACCCAATGTGGTGAAGACTTACACCCAAAGCTCTGACTTGGCCAACATGTTCAAGAGCGGTGAAATCGATGCCGCGGTGGTGGGCGATTTTGCCGTCAGCATGATCCAAGCCGCAGCGCCGAGTGCGGTATATGTCGTGCCTGCCAGTGGCACCTATGCCAACTATGATACGGTTTCGATCGTCAAGGCTTCCAAGAACAAGCAGGCCGCTTATCAGTACATCGATTATCGCTTAGGCAAAGTGGCGCAAACTAAAGTCGCCAGTGCGGATTCGTTGAACAACGCCCCGGTCAACACTGACGTGACGTTAAGTGCCGCTGATGCCAAGAACAAGACTTATGGCGACATCGCTGCGCGGGCGAAAACCATTGATTTCGGGTATGTGAACAGCCACCTCAAGGGTTGGATCAGCCAATGGAATAAGTTGATGAATAAGTAATTTCCGAACGATAGCCGCCTGTTTGCGTGTCCACCGCGCACCGGCGGCTATTTTCAAGTAAAATTCGGTCAAAACACGAACAATAGAAATGAGGATGGACAAATGGTCGCAGTCGACATGTTAATCACCAATGCTCAGGTATTCAATCACGTAACGCGGGATTTTCGCCGGATCAATGTGACTGTCAAAGCAGGAAAGTTCTATTGGTTGACGCAAGATACCAGTACGATCCAAGCTAAAACGACTTTAGATCTGGCTGGGAAGTTTTTGATCCCAGGGCTGATCGATTCGCACATGCATATTGAAAGCTCCATGACCACGCCGACTGCCTTTGGGCAAGCCGCGGCCCAATATGGGACGACCACCGTGATCGCTGATGCTCATGAAATCGCCAATGTCGCCGGGCTGCAAGGCTTGGAAGATTTCATGGCGCAGCCGAGTTTGATCGATACCTTTTATGCGATCCCGTCATCTGTGCCGTCGACCACGCCAGAACTAGAAACCACTGGCGGGGTGATCGGCGTGGCGGAAACCCAAACGCTGTTAAAAGACCCGCGGGTGATCGCGCTTGGCGAAGCAATGAATTTCCACGGGTTGACCGAAGAACCAGATTCGCTGATCAATCAGATCATCGCGGCCTGCCGCCAAGCGCGGCCAACCATGCCGCTGGAAGGGCATTGCCCGAAGTATACCGGCTTAGACTTGGCGAAGTTCATCTACAGCGGCATTACCAGCGACCACACCCAACAGACGCCTGCATCACTGGTCGAAAAAATTGAAAACGGCATGTTCATTCAATTGCAGCGCAAGTCTCTGTCCGAAGCGGTCGTAGATGCTGTCCAAACAAAAGCCTTGTTTGAACATGTCGCGTTAGTCACTGATGATGTGATGCCGGATGACCTTTTGCACGGGCATTTGGATGCAATCGTGCGCTTGGCGATCAAGTTGGGCTTAGATCCCAAGTTGGCGATTTATATGGCGACGTACACCCCAGCGCGACGCATGGGCTTGTGGGATCGCGGTTTGATCGCCCCAGGGCGGGTGGCGGATTTTGTCGTGTTGGATGATCTGCAAAGCTTTGCCATCGACGCGGTTTACAAGGCTGGCCAGCGGGTGACCGTGGATGCGGCCACGCCGGTCACCACGCATTTTCCAGCCGCCTTGCGCCATACGGTGGCGGCGGTGCCGCTTAAAGCCGCCGACTTGGCGCTCAAAGTGCCGCAAGCAGACGGCACGGTCGTCGCCAATGTGATCGCCATCGCGCCAGTGGGGACTTTCACCGCCTTAGAAAAAGTCACCCTCGCCGTTAAGGATCATCACGTCCAATGGCAAGCCGCTGGGTTAAGCCTGGCAGTGGTGCAAGAGCGCTATGGCCAAGGCGGGCATTTGATCTTGGCTTTAGCGAAAAACACCTTAACCGGTCAAGGGGCCGTGGGAGCGACTTGGGCACACGATCACCATAATATCCTGGTATTAGGGACGAATATCGCCGACATGGTGATCGCCCAAAACCGTCTGGTCGAAGAACAAGGCGGTTACGTGGTCGCAGCCGGCGGCCAACTGGTTGCCGATGCGCCTCTGCCGATCGGCGGCGTGGTCAGCGACGCCCCGATCGCTGAACTGGGCCAACAGATCCAAAACGTCCGCGCACAAATGCAAGCGTTAGGGTATGTGAACACCAACGAAATCATGTCCTTTTCGACCTTGTCGCTGTTAGTATCGCCGGCATTGAAGTTGTCAGACAAGGGGATGTTTGATGTCAAAAGCCAAAAACAGGTACCGTTATTTGAACCCCAGAGCGGAGCAAAGCGGGTTTAGGGGTGTGGATAAGGCAGCGTGACGCGTTATGGCGTTAGCCATAGCGAGGCGCGATGACTTATCTGCGACCCCGTTGCTTTGCGGAGCTCGACGCTAACCCCAGAGCGGAGCAAGCCGAATTTAGCAATGTGGGTAAGGCAGCCTGGGTGCGTCGCGGCACGCGGCGTGACCGGGATGACTTACCCGCAATTGCGTTGGCTTGCGGAGCTCGACGACAACCCCAGAGCGGAGCAAAGCGGGTTTAGGGGTGTGGATAAGGCAGCGTGACGCGTTATGGCGTCAGCCATAGCGAGGCGCGATGACTTATCTGCGACCCCGTTGCTTTGCGGAGCTCGACGACAATCCCAGAGCGGAACGCCGCGCATTTAGGGGTGTGGATAAGGGAGCCTGGCAAAGTGCGGCGAAGCCGTGCTGTGCCGGGATCACTTATCTGCGACCCCGTTGCGGCGTGCAGCTCGACGAAGAACCCCAGAGCGGAGTGGTGCGCATTTAGCGCGTAGACTAGTGTGTACTGTCGGCGTTGTGGCGCAGACACAAAGACGGCAGTGCCGCTAGTCCTAGCGCGTTGCACCACGCAGCTCGACGAAGAATCCCAGAGCAAAACGCCGCATTTACCCCGGCACACCCCTTGACCGCGCCGCCGCTTCTCGCTACAGTTATCACCATCAGAATACGACTTCAAAGGAGATTCCATGAAACCTGTGATCATAAGCACCGACCCTGGCATTGATGATGCGGTGGCGATCGCCTTGGCCATCGCCAGTCCACAATTAGAGGTGCGCTTGATTTGCCCATTAGCTGGTAATGTCGACCGGGATAAAACCACGGCCAACACGTTGAAGCTGTTAACCTTTTTTAAGGCCGAGATCCCAGTCGTCCCCGGCAGCCAACGCCCGCTATTGCGCGCGCCGAGCGCTGCGGCGGAGATCCATGGGGAAAGCGGGATGGACGGCTTTGCGTTTCCGCAACCGACCCAAGTTGCGGATTTGCGCCAAACCGCGGTGGCAGCCATGCATCAAGTGGTCAGCACCAGCGACCAGCCGGTGACTTTGATCGCGATCGGGCCATTAACGGATATTGCCTTGTTTGCGCATTTGTATCCCGCCGACTTGGCCAATGTCGCTGAATTGGTGATCATGGGCGGAGCATTAGGCCGCGGCAATCTTGGCGTTTTGTCCGAGTTCAACTTTGCTTGCGATCCTCAAGCCGCTGCCATGGTCGCTAAGTTACCGATCCCGATGCGCATCGCGCCGCTTGAAGTGGGCCAACAAGCGCGCTTGCTGCCAGGCACCTTGATGCAGATCAAGGCCCTTGGCGCAGTTGGGGCAATGTTTGATGGCTTGTTCAGACATTATCGCGGCGGCAGCATGCAAACCGGGTTGAAAATGTATGATGCTTTAGCAGTGGCTTTGGTGCTGGCACCTGAGCTGTTCACTACCGTTGCGACGCATTTGGATGTGGCCTTGGCGGATCCGCTTACGGCTGGCGCGAGTTTATTTGATCTCAAAGGGGTTCAAAACCAGCCAGCCAATGTGCAAGTCGCGACTGCCGTCGATGCTGAGGGGTTTGCCCGCTGGTTAGTCGCGGCGTTAAAGCAATTAGCGTAAGGGGAGTATTGGTCGGAAATTGACCTTTAAACCGTCGCAACTTGGGCAAACTTTCTTCACACCTGGCGGCTAATATAATCACCATAGAAGCAAGCGATAACTTGTTTCTACCCCACTTTTTCATTTTTACTCCTCCAAAGTAAAAAACCCCAACCCTACCTTAGCCGCCAAGCCCATGGCGGCTATTTTTTTGCCTTGGACTGGGCGTATAATCAAATTGATCAAGGCAGTAAAGAAAGGATGGATCAAATGACAGTTTTAACAGATACCTTCACCTTAAATAACGGGGTCAAGATCCCGCAAGTCGGCTTTGGCACTTGGCAGATCCCAGATGGCCCAAAAGCATATGACGCCGTGTTATGGGCCTTGGACGCCGGCTATCGCCATATCGATACCGCGTTTGTGTATGGCAATGAAAAAAGTGTCGGCAAGGCGTTAAAAGATAGCGGCTTGCCGCGCGAGGAGATTTTTGTCACGTCTAAATTGCCGGCGCAGATCAAAGACAAGACTGGGGTGCAAGAACACTTTAAGCGGACGTTAGACAATTTGGATATCGCCGCATTGGACTTGTATTTGATCCATGCACCATGGCCATGGGGCCAAGCCGGCACGCGTTTTGACAAGGAGAACTTGGTAGCGTGGGACACGATGACGCAGTTTTACGCGGATCATCAAACACGCGCCATTGGGGTTTCAAATTTTGACGTCCATGACTTGCAAAACCTGCTCGATCATGGGGATGTGGTACCAGCCGTCGATCAGATCCAATATTACATTGGGGCCACGGAGCCGAAAAACACTGCCTTCGCCCAAGCGCATGGGATCTTAGTCGAAGCCTATTCACCGCTGGCCACCGGGGATCTATTAAATAACGCCGCGGTGCAGGCGATCGCCAAGCATTATGCCGTCAGCGTGTCGCAGTTAGCCTTGCGCTTCGTCTTGCAAAATGGCGTCCTGCCATTGCCTAAAGCCACCAGCCGAGCGCACATTGAAGCCAATACCAAACTTGACTTCACGATCAATGACGCCGACATGCAGGCTTTGAATGCGATGGCTGACGCCGCGCCTGCACATACCCATAATGTGACTCAAAAATAACAATCCTTACATTGATCACCGCTGGCAGCAAGCCGGCGGTGATTTTTTTGTGGGCTTTTTGATTGCATACCGTGTGCCTGCTTCGCTATGCTTAATTTAGAAAGTTAATGATTACCATAAGCAAAGGAGATGACTGCATGGGCAAGAATATCTATTTATTCTGCAGCCAAGGGATGTCGACGAGTTTGTTGGCGCAGAAAATGCAAACGGTTGCGGATCACCACCAACTGCCAGTCACTGTTGTTGCCAAGCCGCATGGCACCTTGCCGCAAACCGTCGCCACTGAGGCCGTGGATGTGATCATGTTAGGGCCGCAAGTCAAATATTTGTATGAGGAAACCTTGGCCGCTTATGGCAAGAGGCGGCCGGTGATCTTGATCGATGCGGCGGATTACGGCGCCATGAATGGGGAGCGCGTCTTAAAACAAGCGTTGCTAGGGCTGAAACAAGCCCGCCAATGATCCTCTCAGTCAACTATAGAAAGGCGTGAACACCAATGATGAATGCATTAGAACACACCTTAATGCCAGTCGCCGAGAAATTAGGCAGAAACAAGCTCTTAGTCGCGATCCGCGATGGTTTTTTGATCACCACCCCGTTGATCATCGTCGCGTCACTGTTCTTGCTGTTTAATAACTTTCCGATCCCGGGCTGGAGTGAGTTTTGGGCGGGGATCTTTGGGGAAGGGTGGCAGGCGTGGCTGTCCAATGTTTCCCGCGCCGTGTTTAACTTAGTCGGGTTCTTGTCGTGTTTTGGCACGGCGTATGCGTATGGGCGCGAGTTAAAAACCGATGCGATCCAAGCGGCTGGTGTGGCAATCGTCGCGTTTATCATTTTGACGCCGACAGACTTAACGCTCAAAGGCGGCACCAGCATCATCGGCTTGGATACGGAATACTTAGGTACCAACGGGATCTTTTTAGGGCTGGTGGTGGCGTTGGTGGCGGTGCGGGTGTATGCATTTGCCGCTTTGCGCGGGTGGACGATCAAGATGCCTGCTGGCGTGCCGCCAGCGGTAGCGGATTCCTTTGCGGCGTTGATCCCCAGCGGATTAGTGATGGGCTTATTCTTCTTGATCCGCATTGGCATGGGGCTGACGCCTTTTGGTACCGTGCATCAGTTTATCTTTGAGAGCCTGCAGACGCCACTGAAAGGCGCAGGCAACACCTTATTTGCCCAAATCATTTACGGCTTGGCGTGCACGCTTTTTTGGTCGTTTGGGATCAACGGGCCGGCGGTGGCCAATTCGGTGTTTGCGCCAGTGACCAAAGTGTTGACCATGGAGAACTTAGATGCGTTTGAAGCTGGGCGGGAGCTGCCAAATATCTTCACCGATCCCTTTTCGAACTTCTTCACCAACTTTGGCGGCGGCGGGTCCACCTTGTCCTTATTGATCGTAATGGTGTTGTTTTGCAAGTCTAAGCGGATCAAGGAACTCGGGAAGTTGTCCTTGCTGCCAGGGATCTTTGGCATCAATGAACCGATCATCTTCGGCTTGCCGGTGGTGCTCAACCCGATCATTTTGATCCCGTTCAACCTGGTGCCCTTGATGAATCTCTTGTTGTCGACTTTGGTGACGCGCTTGGGCATTATTCCATACACCACTGGCGTCGCGCTGCCTTGGACCACGCCTGTGGGCTTTTCCGGATATTTGGCCACAGGCAGCTGGGTCGCGTCGGTATATCAGCTCCTGTTATTGCTGCTGGGGTGTGCGGTTTATTACCCGTTTATCAAAATGCTGGATAAAAAGTATCTCGCAGACGAACAAGTCGCAGGCGCAAGCTTGGATGAAACCGACGAGTTGTCCTTTGATGACTTGGCGTTAGATCTGGACGCTGAAGCTTGAGCCAAAAAACCAGTCTTGCTGACAGTCGGCAAGGCTGGTTTTTTGCGTCTGCGAAGCGAACGTTTTTTTATGCCAAAAATTGCCAGTCAAAAGGTCAAATGAGCATAACAGTTCGGCGGCTGTTACAGGCAAAGCGCGGCAGACTGTCTCAATCTTTTAGATAGGCCAATTTTAACAGTAAGTACTCACTAACTTCGCCGCAAAGCCACGCGGGCACTTCAGTTGGCCACAATTGACTGGTAGACGAGCACATGACAGCGATCGGGATGAAAAACGCTGATTTTTGCACCAAATGGGGATAAATAGGTGTTGTTAACGTTAACAGAAATTGGTAAAAAAGTGACAGTTGCGCAACTGAAATATCAGCATAACACCTGTTATTTTATTGGAAAACGCTTTACATCTAGAACCTGGAGCACTACTATCAAGGCGTAATCCATTAAGGAAACCGATACCATCAGCTAGACCAATTGCTATTTTTCATCTTCTTATCAATAGTTGTGGTGCGGTGACCAGGCAAAAGGGGTGTTGACCACACGGCACAGGCAAGTTGTTTTGCGTTTTAAGAAATCGTTTTCTCTATTGGCGTATCGAGTTGAAAGTGAGTGAGAACAGTGCAAGCAGCAGCAACAGATAAGCATACACGCAAGCCGCACACAAATGTCCGGTGGAAAATTGGGATCTTGATGTGGTTGGCGATTTCGATCAATTACTTGGATCGGGCCAATCTATCAGCGGCTTCCGGTGACATCATGAAGGCATTGAATATCAATAATGCTGAAATGGGGATCGTCATGTCGGCCTTCTTCTGGTCTTACATGGTGTTTCAGATCCCTTCAGGGTGGTTGGCCGATAAGGTCGGCCATCGTATCAGTATGGCGCTGGCCGTGGGCTGGTGGTCAATTTCCACCGCTTTGACCGGCTTGGCACATGGGTTTGGTTCCTTGATCGGTTTGCGGATGCTGTTAGGGGTCGGCGAAGCCGGCGCGGCGCCATCCAATTCCGGGATCGCCGCGCGGTGGTTTCCTGATCGCGAACGCGGGCGCATTTCCGCGTTTTATGATACTGGGACCAAAGTCGGCACTGCCATTGCGATGCCATTGATCGTGTGGATCATCAGCCACTGGGGCTGGCAAGCTTCCTTTGCCGCTTCTGGGACGTTAGGTATCGTGTGGGTCTTGATCTGGATTTGGTATTACAACGATCCAGAAAAGCAAAAGTATGTCAGCAAAGAAGAACTCCACTACATTCGCAGCGGCCAAAAGAAACAAGACGGCTTGGATAAGGAACAACCGATGAAGTGGTACCAATTGCTGAAATTCCGCAACGTTTGGGCGATTTGCTTTGGTTTCTTCGCCTTGAACTATTCCATCTTCTTCTTCATTACCTGGTTCCCGAACTACTTGGAACAAGAGCGGGGCATGGCGGCGATGAGCATGGGCTTTACGGCGATGATCCCACCATTGGCTGGGATCGTTGGTGAATTGATCGGCGGCTGGGTCACCGATTATCTGTACTTCACCCGCGGCAAGTCGATCACATTTTCGCGTAAGTTCAACTTAGTCTTAGGGATGTTAGTCGGCACCGTGATCTTATTTGCCGGCTTGACCAAGTCCACGGCCATCAGTGTCGCCTTATTATCCTTATCTTATGCAGGGCTGGCCTTTGCCGCTCCGGCATTATGGTCGATCCCTGGTGACATGGCGCCTAAGAACATGTCGTCTACTTTAGGCGGCATTGAAAACACCGCCTCTAACATTGGCGGGGTCTTAAGCCCGATCATCACTGGGTTTGTGGTTTCTGCTACCGGTTCATTTGTTTCTGCCTTGATCGTTTCTGGGTTAGTCACCTTACTAGGTGCCATCGCCTTTGCCTTTTGGTTAGGGAAGATCGAACCATTAACGTTAAAAAAGCATGATGTCGCTAAAGCTTAGTTAGAAAGAAGCGCGTTAGTCTATGAATAACTTCATTATCTTGGATCCCGCGGATAAAGTAGGGGTCGCCTTACAAGACATTCCTGCCGGCACCACGGTGACTACACCAGCTGGCAAGCTGACTTTGCCAGCTGAGATCAAGCGCGGGCATAAGTTTGCCTTGCAAGCCATTGCCCAAGGCGAAGACATCATCAAGTATGGCTTCCCGATCGGCCATGCGACCGCACCGATCGCTGCTGGCGAGTGGGTGCACACGCATAACGTCAAAACCAACTTGAATGGTGAACTTGAGTATACCTATCAGCCGCATGATGTCACCCGCGCCGTTCCTAAAGACGGGCGGACCTTCATGGGGTACAAGCGCAAGAATGGCAAAGTCGGGATCCGCAACGACTTGTACATCATCCCGACGGTGGGCTGCATCAACCCGTTGCTGGATATTGTCGTGGAACAATTCAAGGCGTTGCATCCTGATAATGGCAGCTTTGATAATGTGATCTTGCTGAAGCATCCTTATGGGTGTTCTCAATTAGGCGACGATTTTGAACAAACACGCAAGGTGTTAGTCGATGCCGCCTTACAGCCGAATGCCGGCGGGGTATTGATCTATGGCTTAGGCTGTGAGAACAATCAGATGGATGGCATGCAAGCCGAAATCGAAAAAGTCGGGGCCATCGATCCTGACCGGATGAAGTTCATGGTCGCCCAAGAAGTCGATGATGACTTGGGTACGGCTTTGGACTTGCTTGAAGAACTCAATGATGCCGCAGCCAACGACGTGCGGACGCCACAGCCCCTATCTGAATTAAAGATCGGGCTGAAATGCGGCGGCAGTGACGGCTTGTCTGGGGTCACCGCTAATCCATTACTAGGGCGGCTGTCTGATTTTGTCACGGCCCAAGGCGGCACGACGGTGTTGTCTGAAGTGCCAGAAATGTTCGGGGCCGAAACCATCTTGATGTCGCGGGCCAAAGATGAGCCCACCTTCCATAAGATCGTGGATCTGATCAACAACTTCAAGCAGTATTTTGAATCCTTCCATCAACCGATTTATGAAAATCCTTCTCCCGGCAACAAAGCCGGCGGGATCACGACATTGGAAGATAAGTCCTTAGGCTGCACCCAAAAGTCTGGGACCAGTCAAGTGACCGATGTCTTGCAATATGGCGAAAAGATCAAGACTCATGGCTTGAACTTGTTGCAATCGCCTGGTAATGACTTGGTTTCCAGTTCTGCTGAAGCCAGCGCCGATTGCCAAATGGTCTTGTTCACCACTGGCCGCGGGACACCGTTTGCGACGTATGTGCCAACGGTCAAAGTCGCGTCTAACTCCTATATTGCCAACAAGAAGCCGCGCTGGATCGACTTTGATGCCGGCCGCTTGTTGGAAACTGATATGGACACGCTAGCCGATGAGTTCATTCAATATATCATCGACGTGGCCAGTGGCCGCGAAAAGACCAATAATGAACAGTATGGGATCCACGGGATTGCGATCTTTAAGACCGGCGTCACCGAATAATCAGCAAAAACCGTTGTGGCATCGCTTGGATGTGGCAGCGGTTTTTTGTGTCTGGTCAGTTAAGCTGGAAACATCATTGCCTAATAACCCGCGGTTTTCACAGTAGTACATTAAAGGGCTTTCCTGTTGCCATTTTGATTAGAATATAGGCTTTTTTGAGCAGAAAATTACCCAAAATCAGCCGTTTCTTGTATGATGGAGATATCGAAACTTTAGGAGGCAATCGTATTGAAAGTACGCAAAGCTGTGATCCCTGCTGCCGGTTTGGGCACCAGGTTCTTGCCTGCGACCAAAGCACTGGCAAAAGAGATGCTGCCAATCGTCGACAAACCGACGATCCAATTCATCGTCGAAGAGGCGAAGGCTTCTGGGATCGAAGACATTTTGATCGTGGAAGGCAAGCAGAAACGTTCTATTGAAGATCATTTTGATTCGGCGCCTGAATTGGAACAAAACCTCGAATCCAAAGGCAAAACCAAATTACTGCAATTGGTGCATGATACGACGGATATTGGCGTTAATTTATTTTTCGTCCGCCAGCCTTATCCTAATGGGTTAGGGGATGCCGTGCGCTTGGCCAAGTCTTTCATCGCCGATGAGCCTTTCGTGGTGATGCTTGGGGATGACTTGATGCAAGACAAGGTGCCGCTGACGCAACAATTGATCGATGAATATGACCGCACGCACTCGTCGATCTTGGCGGTCAAGCGGGTCCCGCATGAAGATGTGTCCGCTTATGGGGTGATCGATCCGGAAAGCGAAGTCCATCCGGGATTGTTCAACGTGAAGAAGTTCGTGGAAAAGCCAGCCGTCAAAGATGCGCCTTCTGATTTGGCGATTATCGGCCGCTACTTGCTGACTCCTGAGATCTTTGCGATCTTGGATCAGCAAAAGCCTGGCAAAGGCGACGAGATCCAGCTCACGGATGCGATCGATACGCTGAATCGAACGCAGCGGGTCTTTGCCCATGAATTCAAAGGCCAGCGGTTTGATGTCGGCAATAAGTTTGGCTTCGTGCAAACCACGATCGAATATGGGCTGACCCATCCAGAAGTCAAAGATGAGCTGCGGCCATATATCTTGAAGCTGGCCGAACAACTCAAAGCGCAAGCGCCAGACCAAAAGCACTAAACCATTCGTTGCGGCTGAGCCACAATTTAATCCACTACACCAACGCCTTGGAGCCGCGATTCGTTTTTTAGGATCGCGGTTTCAAGGCGTTTTTGTTGCCGGACGCTGGTTTGGCAGCGGCGACGAGATGATCGATGGCACAGTCGACAGCACCTGTCATATTTATCGTCGTGATACAGTCCAATGGTTTTTGAAAAACAGTGAATCAGTGAGCAATCACGAGATTGCTCATTTTTGGCGACAAGCAGTTGGTACGGAAACCACTGAAAACGCCTTCCAAAGTGTATTTAGATTGTGTTTATACCAAAATTGCAAGAAACCGGTCACCCAAGTCTTCACAACTGACCAATTTCGTGTATGATATAGATGTTGAAAGAAATTAATACAGATTGAAATCGATATTTAAACAGGAGGCAGATTTAAATGAAAAAGCTATATTCCGTACTATTAGTTTTGGTTGGGGCAGCATTGCTGGCAACCTTCGGCATCGCGACTGTTTCTGCTAACAGCGGCAGCACCCAAGATCAAGCCAACCAAAGTGTCACCACATTGGCGACTAAGGATGCTTATTACACCAAGGCCGCTTATGCATCTGGCAACACGGCGACGGCTAAGCAAGCCAAGAACGTGATCAACTTCAGCGGCGTCAGCAACCCTGGGACTGAAATGAAGATCGCTGACTTGTTCGTTGGCAATGGCAACTCTGATGTGACTCGCACCGTGGGCTACCATGTTTATGGCAACCAATTAGAAGTCAACACCACCGACTTGCCAGAAGAAGTCTCTGAATATTATGTGACCCTTTCGGCTGATGGCAAGACAGCTACCGTGACCGAAACCAAAAACGGTGTAACCCGCACTCGCGTCGGCTTTTCTGCTAACGTTGCGGACCAAAAGTTAGCCGCTAACGCGAATAACTAATCACTGATCAGGCGCTTGCTTCGGCAGGCGCTTTTTTTGTTGCCGTTTTGCACTCGACAAGCGCTGTAAGGCAAACTAAAACCACTGGCGTTGGCTGCTTGGCAGCGGTTCGCTAGTGGTTTTGTTGTTGAGATAGGGTGGGTCAGTCATGTTGGTCACGCCGCGTGCCACGACACCAGGTTGCCTTACCGCTTAAGAGCGGCTTGTTGTGCTTCGGGGTGGCGTCGAGCTGCACACCGCATGGGTGAGTGTTCTAACCGGTCTCGGCGGCGTGTGGCTGTGCCACCCATCACCAAGCCCTGTTAGCCCGTCACCCATAACCGCGGTGTTTCGCTCTGGGTTTCTTCGTCGAGCTGCACAAGCCAACGCGATTGCGTCTAAGTCATCCCGGTCATGGTGCATGCCGCACCGCACCCAGGCTGCCTTAGTCACATCGCTAAGAGCGGCTTGTTCCGCTCTGGGTGGCGTCGAGCTGCGTGGTGCAACGGCATTGCGCATAAGTCGTCTCGTGCACGCGATGGCGTTGCCATCACGCACCCAAGCTGCCTTATGCACATGCCTAAATGCGCACCACTTCGCTCTGGGTTTCTTCGTCGAGCTGCACAAGCCAACGGGGTCGCAGATAAGTGATCCCGACACCGCACGGCTGCGCCGTACTGTGCCAGGCTCCCTTATCCACACCCCTAAAACCGGCTTGTTCCGCTCTGGATTATCGACTCATCAAGCTGATCTTAGTCGTTTGCTGATAGGGCTTCTCAGCCGTGATCGTGATTGGTTGGTCATCAGCAGCTACAAGCGGCCGCAAGCCCACGGCAGCGCGAGGGTGGCCTAAGATCCCGTTGAAGTTGGTCGTGGTATCGATATGTTCAAACGTCGACACTGCCAAGCCTGCGGCGTCAGTTTCTAAGGCTAATTGCCACGCTTCGTCGCTTAAGCGCGCACTAGTCGCTGTGGTTAAGCCAGTGGTAGGCGTCGCCGCTGGCTGATCGCCGAGAGTCAATTGCTGGTGGTCGATCACGCGGGCCGGGTCGCCAGTAAGCATAAACGCCAAGTCAAACCCAGGGCGGATCGCGATCGGGGTATCGGTGGTGATGGTCCAAGTTTGCGTCCAGCAGTTGTCGGCGCTGAGTTGATGCGTGACGGCGACGTGTTGGGTGCCAGGCTGGCCGTCAATTTTTTTTGGCAGGGTGAGTGAAAATGTCACGGCGTCAGCGTTGATCTGGGCGTCCCAGTTCCAGTTTTGCCAACCGGTGCGGGTGCGTTGATCAAAATCTGGTCCTAATAAGGCGCCGAAGGGTTCAGGCTGATTGAGATAATCTTGCAAGGTGACAAAGCCGACGATCAAATTCGGATCGGCCCCGGCAGCGTTTGGGAGGCGCAGTTGCTGGACCCGCGCGCCGAAGGTCAACAGGCGCACCGCCATGTGGTTGGCGTTGGTCAAAGTGTATTGGGTGATCACTTCGCCTTGGATCTTAGCGAAGAGTTTTGTGGAGATAGACATGCAACCGCTTCCTTTCGTTTACCTATCCAGCCTACCGAATTCACGCCCAAGAATCAACGGTTTTGGGCCAAAAGCCCTAGGCGAAACCCGGAATCTTCTGTTACCCTTAAGTAAAGCCTCGGCAACTTGCCGATTAGAGAGTGTGGTCAAAATGTTCCATAGATTATTAATGCGCGCTTATTGGCTGTTGACAGGCGGATTTGTGTTGGCGTTAGTCTACAGCTTCTTCGCGCGCCAGTTTTGCGATGCCAATTTCAAAAGCGTCCTCGATCCGGCAGCGTTTGGGTTCATTAGTGTGTGGGTCGTGGTCAATGCGATTTGGGTGTACCGGCATCATTTTCAATATCGTGATCTGCAAATGGAGTCCGTGGATGCCATGGAAGGCGAAGAGTTCGAGCACTTTTGCGGCTACCTCTTGCGCCGCAACGGGTATAAACACATTCGTGTGACGCAAGCTTCAGGGGATCAAGGCATCGATATCATCGCCAGCAAGCAAGGAAAAACTTACGGTTTCCAATGCAAGCGGTATACTGGTTTTGTTGGCAACAAGGCGGTGCAAGAAGTATGGACCGGGCACAATTTCTATAAGCTCGATGAAGCCACGGTGTTGACGAACAGTGAGTTTTCCGATTCGGCACGGGAGCTGGCGGACGATCTTGGGGTACATTTGATCGATCGCACCCGGTTGCGCCGCATGATGCGGCGGCTGCCGAGTTGAGCTAGCAGAAAGGAAGCCAAAAGGATGCAATTAGGGCTGAAGGCCAGTACCGATGAACGCCAGATCGACAATCGCTTGATGCACCATCCAGATGTATTTGAGTTTCATTTGACGGATGACGATTTTACGCCAGCCGGCTGGGCTCATTTTCAACAAATGGTGGCTAAAGTCCAGGCGGTAGTGCCTAAAGTGGTGTTCCACCATCCGATGAAGTGGCATGGGATCCGCTGTGAGCTGTGCGTCAACAAGTTGGCGTTTCCGCAGCTTTATGATTTCGTCATGGCATCTTCTTCGCAGTTGATCGCCTATGCGCAGCAAGTGCATGCCGTGGCCTTGATCCACGGCGGCTATGCCTTGCATCCTGGCGAACATGATTTTGCCAGCGATTGGCCGGATCTGGCCACGGCGCAAAAGGTCGTGTTAGGGCGTATGGTGGATTTTGCTGCGATGGCGCCAGATAATGTCGTCTTTGAAAACAGTCTGTTGCCGATTTTTGCATATGGCGATCCGGCGTTTGAAGAGCGACTGTTGCAGCTGCAGCTGCCATTGGCCTATGATGTCAGCCATGCCTTCATTTATGTGCATGGCGACAACAATAAGCTGATCGCCTCCATGCGCCACTTGCGCCCATTCGTGCGGCATTACCACTTGGTCGATTCGCTGGGGCAGCATCATGATAGTTTGGTGCTTGGCCAGGGGGCGATCAATTGGAAACGGGTGTTGCACGCGATGAACTCCAATGCCTCTTTGATCTACGAGATCAATTTGGCTGATCAACTGGATTGTTCGGAGATGCTTGCCAGTCACTGGTATTTAGAAGGGCTGGCACAAGCGGAAAAAAGCAACTAACTCATAGTAGCATGTAGGTCAGGCGGTGCTGCTGGCCTATTTGTTTTGGCATTAGTCAGGCCGCTTTATCCATACCCCTAAACCCGGCTTGTTTCGCTCTGGTTTCTTCGTCGAGCTGCACAAGCCAACGGGGTTGCGGATAAGTCATCGCACCACGCTATGGCTGACGCCATAACGCGTCACGCTGCCTTATCCACACCCCTAAGAGCGGCTTGTTTCGCTCTGGTTTATATATTTATCAATATATCATTGCGGACTTAGAACTGCCGCGGTAGGATAGCCTCAGACTATTTTGGAGGTTTGAGGGATGACGGGGAAGCAAAAGGGGTTGGCTTGCGCGATTTTGGGGCCGGTTTTGTGGGGTGTTTCAGGGAATATCGCGCAGTGGCTGTTTGATGATTGCCATTTGCGCCCTGACTGGCTGGTCGCCGTGCGGCTGCTTGCTGCTGGGGCCTTGTTGATGGGGTGGTGTTTGGCGACGCGTCGGCAAGAGACGCTGCAGCTGGTGCATCAGCCGCGACGATTAAGGCAGGCCTTGGCATTTGGTGTTTTTGGCATTTTAGTTTCGCAGTTTACCTATTTTGCCGGCGTGGCGGCTTCTAATGCGCCGACGATCACCGTTTTGCAGTATCTCGGGCCGTTGTTTATCGTGTTGTATTTAGCCGTTAAACATTGGCGTTGGCCAAGCCGCATCGACGTGCTGTCTTTGATCGTGGCGTTTGTGGGGATCATCTTGTTGGTCACGCATGGTCATCTCGGCTCGTTGGCACTATCGCCGGCGGGGATCTTTTGGGGTATTGGTGCGGGCTTAGGCGCGGCGTTATATACGCTGTTGCCGGTACAGCTGTTAAAAGTGGTGGAGCCGCAGATCGTGATCGCCTGGGCGATGTTGTTTGCTGGGGTATTATTATCGCCATTGATCTTCTTATTGGCGCCGCCAAGTTTGACCTTGCCGATCGTCTTGGGGATCGTATATGTCACGGTGTTTGGCACCCTATTTGCTTATTTACTCTATTTACAAAGCCTCAAGTATTTGCAGCCGACCATGGTCGGGATGTTGAATGTGTTTGAACCGTTAACGGCAACCGTCGTCGCGGTCTTGTGTTTCCATAGTTACTTTGGCGGCGCGGAGATCATCGGCGGGTTGTTGGTTTTGAGCACGAGTTTTATCCAAGTATGGCCAACGCGGCACATGCTGACTGCTAATAAGCGGCATGCCCATAATTAGGCAAAAAAAGCGCGGTCGCTTACCTGCTAGGTAGGCGGTCGCGTTTTTCGTTAGACGATCACAGTGTGCATCCAAGTCGCAAATAAGTCGATCCAAGGCTGGATCGGCGGCACCACGCCCCAACCGTCAGGCGTGCTGGTTTCATTGGTGCCTAAGCTGAGGCCGTGCCCGCCGCGCGCAAACAGGTGCAATTCGCATTCAACGCCGTGTTCATGCAAGGCATTGGCAAACATGAGACTGTTTTCCACTGGAACCGTGGGATCGGCGAAGGTCCCCCAGATAAAAGTCGGCGGGGTGTTTTGGGTCACTTGTTGTTCCGCGGAGACTAAGGTTTTCAGCGCCTCAGTCGGGTGCGGCCCCAGCAAGGTGGCAAATGAACCCGCATGGGCAAACTGGCCGCTGGAGATGACCGGATAGCCCAATAGCAGCGCATTAGGCCGAATCTGATCGGCAGTCAAGCCGTATTCTTGCCACCGAGGCTGCGCCCAAAAAGTCCCTAGCGTCGCGGCTAAATGCCCGCCGGCAGAAAAACCGGCGGCCACGATCTTGGTGGGATCGATGCGCCATTTTGCGGCGTGGGCGCGCACCCAAGCAACGGTGGCGGCAAGCTCGACTAAAGCAGTGGGAAATGGGTGGTCCGCGCCGACACTATAGCGCAAGATGAACACATGCCAGCCGCGGGCTAATAATTGCATGGCCACCGGCTCGGCTTCTCGATCTGATGTCATTTCGTAGCCGCCGCCTGGGCATAAAACGATCGCTGGGCGAATGCGGTACGGGTCGATTTCAGGACTATTGGTCAACAAGTAGCCGCTGACTTCAGCTCCGCGGCTTAATGGCGTGGTGAGAGTATGTTGGATCGTTTGCATCGGTTTTCCTCCATTGCGTTGTTGGTTTTAGTATACGCGCTTGCGCAATTGCCGGGGCGGATTGTTGATCATTGTTCGTGAATTTAAGGGACTGCGGCTGGGCTTATGCACCTGCATTGATTTTCTGGAAATTGTCACAAACTGCGCACGTTTGTTCGTGCACTTTATTTCAAAATATCGTGTTATCTATACCAATATCAGCAGTATCATTGCATGAATGGGCTTGTTGTATAACAGAATACCAGAAAGCCAGGGGGCACGGGAAGCGCCATTAGGCAGACGCGACACTTTTGAAACAGTGGGCAAAAATTGGCTTCGGTGCGATCAGCAGGTGCAAGCAACTAGACCAGTAGTCGTTGTCAAGACAGCATTTCACTTACACAGATGATGCAACAGTGGGTTTCTGAAAGCGCAATAATTTTTTTCGTCTGGACTTTGTAAAAACGTTCACGTTTGTGTTAAACTTTTGGTGAAATTACGTGAGCTTATATTCATACAAACATAATTATATATTCTTTAAATTCACGTGATTCCAAATAATATTTAGGAGGCGTCAAACAATGGTCGGAATCATTCTTGCCAGTCACGGGCAATTCGCCGCTGGCATAAAGCAATCCGGTCAGATGATCTTCGGTGAGCAAGAGAAAGTCGAAGCCGTTACTTTCATGCCCAACGAAGGCCCAGATGACTTGAA
>NZ_RHOI01000026.1 GCF_003946165.1 Lacticaseibacillus baoqingensis
AAAACACTGGAATGCCTTGATATCAGGCTTTCCAGTGTTCTAACGAAATCAATAAAGTTCTAAAAATGGAGGTGAGGTCCACATAACCCCTGCGTCACTAAAGGCGCTAGAGTAGCTTAGTGTACCGGTCGTGTACGTACCAATTAGTCCCTATTATGGGGGCTTATTTTTTTGCAATCAAAAAGCCCACCGGATGGCAGGCTGCGAGCAAAAAAAATAAGCCCGAAGGCTTAAATGACGCTAATCTTTTTGACGTATAAATGCTGTTTATTCACAGTGACGTGCGGTTGCATCCGATTCTGTCCCGAACCGTCCAGTACGTCACATAAAAAGACCAGCGACTACCCTCATGGATAATCGCCGGTCTCAAGCGCCCTCCGAGAAGGAACGCCGCTATTGTATCTATATGATATCATAGCAAGTCTCTGTGTCAATGAGTTCTACAAACATTCCTTCAATTTTTTGATTTTGTTAAACACGCTAGTGGACAAAACTAAATCGAAGATGTCCTGTGAACCCACCGACTTCTGAAACTCAGTTACTGCTTCGGCATATTCCTTAATGAACCTAGAAATTTCCCGTTTAGGCATTCTGAGAGCTCTTAAATAATAAACAAGGAGGGCTACATAGTCTGTTAGGGTTTCGAAAGTTATTTGACTGACACCCAGCTCGGATTCCAACTGGTGGGTAACTGTGTCTCGGACCTTGTCCTTCTTGAACCGGCAATCAAATACAATATTATTATGCGCAATGGCATTCCTAAGGTCTTTCAGAAGAAAAACATGCCGCACAATAAAAGTAGCATCCGTATCAATTGAGCCATCATAAACGCCAACGTTCTGGGACAGCTCAATACGTTTATTACCATTCATTACGTCCAAAAATGAGCCGAATTCCGCCATGCTGAAAAGCTCAAATATGGCCCAAATAGGAACACCTTCACCCTTATGCATGTAATGCTGAATCATCACTGAACTCCCATAGCGCTGAGCAATTAATTCATCAATTGTATTCTTAAGCCTGAGTCGATCGGTTATGCGCTCCTTATACTTCTTCTTGCTGGTCTCTTCCTTATACCGGTTAAGGCTGGTTTGGAAAACCGCATCAATTGAAGGATCAATTCCATTGGACACAATAGCAATAGTACGGTTTTTGAGGGCGGTTTCTACCCGCATCATTCGAGGATAGAGAAGAGACTTAACCGAGCTATCAAACTCATAGATTGCCTGGACTTGTCTAAACTCCGACAACTCCATCTTCTGGTTGTTGGAAGTCAATCGATAAGCTTTATATCCATGATAATAGCCCATATCTAATAAGGCCCTCTTATCAGAGCTTCCGCCAACGTCTATGCTATGCTTATCGCGAATGTGGCGCATCAGAGCGTCAGTCGATTTTCCCTTTTTCATGAATTATCTCCAAGACAATGTATTTAGATTAAGTGTATTCCAAATCTCCGATTAAGTCATGATATCCGGCATAAAAAATAAGCCCCACCCCGCGTTAGCAGAGTGAGGCAATAATGAGCTTGATAGAGTTTTAATGAGCGTAGTAAAGTACGACGCTTTTTACTACGCAATTGCTACGCTTTACCGCTTACGAGTCGTCCCGTAGGCGCCTTCCGACCCGTCAGTCGGGCAGTAGACGTCATGAGCGCCGTCCATGTGGTGCACCCACATGTGCCCGCCTACACGCTTTTTGGAGTCATAGGCGAAGGTCCCGTGCGGTGGCAGGTAACCAGCCGGGGTGTCCGCCGTGGACGCTGTGTTGTAGCGCATCATCACCGGGGTGTCACCATTGATAAAGGTACCGTTCTCAGCGGTGAAGCCTTTCGGCACACGGAAGTGTATGCCAGATTGATCAGGCTTAGCAGCAGCCGCACCAGCCAGGCGATAGACGTAGAAGTAAGGTCCGCCGTTCATCTCCCAGCGCGCGTCGTGGTTCTGGATCGTCTCACCTAAGTCTTGCCATGCCGTGCATTCCAGCCAGCGCTGGCCATCGATACAGATGCCAGTGTGACCACCAGCACCAGCAGACTGACCCTTGCGACCCCAGATGACCACGTCGCCACGCTTCATCTGCCAGTCAGCGTTCTCGGCGATCAGCTTGAACCCGTTGCTGATTAGCCAGCCGTGTAGCGTTTCAGTGCTGGCGATGTAGCCGAGGTTGCTTGCCCCGCCTTTACGCAAAGCCGTGTAGACGGCCCCGGAGCAGTCACAGGTGCCGTCACTAAAGTTCCGGCTGCCGTACATTGAGTACTCCGTGTGCCCGATTTGGGCCTGCAAAAATGAGATGGCCTTCTCGATATTAATAGCCATTTACTTGTCCTCCTTAGTGGTCGTTGGTTGGTCATCTGCTTTGTCATCTTTTAGTTCGTCGAGTTGTTCCTGTAAGGCCGCTAGCTTAGCCGCCTTGGTGGTAATGAGTGGTGGGTAAGCCAACGCTCGCTCACTGTCACCGATTCCTTGGGTCGTTGGGTCAACTGCTACCCCTAAGATAGTTAGTACTGCAAACACCGCGTTGATCACCCCGGTTAGCTGTTGCCCTAGGTTAGCGAAGTCCCAATTGTACCCGAAGACTGCTAATACCGCTTGACCAACCAATAAAGCAGCTGGCACTAAGGCCAGCCAGAACTTGACACTCAATAAGCGCACTTTCCAGTTAATATTCATCATCATTATCTCCTTTGATGCCTACATGGTCTTCCAATCGAGTAAGCCTAGTTGAATGGCTCCCCAGTTCCTGACTATGAACCTTTTGCGTATTCAGAATGTCATCAATTACTTTCTCCTCATTCTGGAACCTTTGGTCAAACTTAAAGCCCAAATCTTTAATATCTTCTCGCAGCGGATCCAGTGCAATCCTTTTGAATATCCAACTACACAGGCTAACCAGTGTAGCGATTAAAGTTGCAAGCCCTACCCAATCGCCAATTCCATAACCTAAAAAATTCACATCATTTCACTTCCTTCCACAAAAATACCGCTAGGCATTTGCCCCAGCGGCGTAGTCATTACCAGTAATTTGTTTATACTCATCAGACGTGATTGCTCCAGATTCTACATAGCCCTCTATCGGGCAGCCCCACGCGTACATCTGTTTTACAAAGTCCCGCATCAGCTCTCGCCCCCTAACTTTTCTGTGAGCGCGGTGACTTGTGCCGCCAATTGTGCGTTTTGCAAGCCCAGTGCGTTGATCATCTGTTGCTCAGGAGTGGGAATCACCTTGTTAGCTTCGGCTTCGAGTTCTGCTTGCTTAGAGGTGTCCAACACAAGCTGACCATCTATAAGCTTAGTGGCGCTGAGTGAAATACCATTCAAGTCTGATTGAGACACCTCGATAGCATTCGTGGTATCAAATGGCGTTTGCCACGCTTTACCGTCGTAGAACTCTTGCTGATAGCCAATGATATAGCCATCAGCGTCGATGCTGAACAGCACCTCGATTTTATCTTTGGTTTCCATTTTGCCCTCCTATACTGCAAATACCCTGCTCATGATTGCATGAGGCGCCTGAGTGCCTGCGTTATTAGCTGCTACACCAGTAATCTGAGTGTTAGTCACAATCAGTTGCTTAAAAAATGTGCCAACCCCTGGCATAGATAGCTGCATCATTAAATCCCTACCTGTGTGGTATTCCGGCCAAATATTAGGCACCAGTGTGTAGTTGTAGTGGCTATCTTGTCTACCGGAATTAAAATATTGCCATTCAACTAGCCATCCCGAGAAAGTCTGGTCTAGATTGATTGACATTGTGGCTACATCACCTGCTTGGGGATAAATTGTTCCCTGCCAAGCTAAGGTACCGCTTCGCATCATCGCCAAAAGCTGAGATGCTGTTAGCGTTCCGGTTACCCAAGCGGCACTATTACCAGTAGGATTATATACTGCGCCAAGTGACATCATGCCTTGTCCAACATTGATTTCTGCCAGCTTTTGACCATTGGAAAAACCTCTGGCAATTAAGCTAGTTTGATTTAGCTCGGTATGTGAAACCTGTACGTTAGCGTCATTATAAGCATCGGTAATCAATGCCCCGCTTGCTAAGGTCGAAGTCCCATGCATTTTATAAGCAAAACCGTCCGGCTGAACATTGGCAAATGTGCTATTGAACGTAGACCCATTGAAGAAAACACCTGTAAAAGTTAGCCCATTGAACGTTGCGGCATTGATTGCAGAAGCTGAAATTTGTTGCTCAACCCATGCCGTGCCATTTGACTTGTAAAATTTGATTGCCACACCCGCAGAGTTCGTCAACCAGAATTGACTATTGGCAGGTGCAACAGTGGTTGGCAATGCAGTGCCACTAGCATAACTGGTAATGTCATTACCAGCAGGCCCTTGAGGCCCTTGCAACCCTTGAGCGCCTTGAGGTCCCTGTGGCCCTTGTGGTCCTTGTGCGCCAGTATCACCTTTGATTTGTGACCAGAGATAGGATGTCGGGTCTAAACTATCGGCTTGTGTATAGTCAGTGTAGGTTCCCATGTAGATAGGATGTGCTTCTGATGGTGCTGGTGACCATGGGGTAGCTACACTGCCTTGTTCCAGCTTAAGATGACTTACCGTCCCAGTCCCAGAGCCAGGAAATTCAATATATCCCATGCTTTCCTTGATACCCGTTATATTTTTTGGTACCACAAATGTTGCGGACATTCTTCCTGAACCCGAATCATTAGTAGGATAGTACCATGGGCCAACATATGGTAAGGTATCGCCTAATATATGTGCTTCCCACCCTAGACGGTCAGTATACGCTGTTGTGCCTCCAGCAACGAACCCTGAGTATTCATAATCAACTGATACAGTTACAGTTTGACCTTCTAGTCCTTTAAATAAGTTTAGCAGGTCATCAGTAGTTTCATTTGATAAGTAGCCTTGAACCATTGCTCCTGTACCTGTAACAGTATGACGCCCAGTACCAGTTAATAGATTAGTGCCGCCACCAACATAAAACCCACTCTTACCATCACTACTGTCGGCGTACGCAATGTGGAAGTAAGGTGTTCTGCCATCAGCACCCTTTGCACCCGGAATACCGTCAGCGCCATCGTTGCCCTTAACCAATACCCACTTGCCGGCATAATCAGCCGGATCATCACTAGGAACTGATGTCTTGTTTGACCAAACAACCGCCATATACTTTTTGCCAGCAGGCAAAGCGCTCATGTTTGTTCCTTGATCGTCATCAGCGTAGCGAACCCATGGATAGTATTGGATCGTCTTAGAGATATCCTTTAGCCTTTGAGCCAGATCTTGATACTGCTTAGCCACCTGACTCGTTTCAAGCAAATAGTCGCCAACAACCATTGTGCTGTTTGAAGGATTGCTATAGCACTTGTCTAATTCCAATACACGTGCGGATAAATAGAGTTGCCTATCTTCTTGCTCGATCTGAACGGTATCGCCGCAGTGAATATTTTGCGGCATCTTTGCCAGCTCGATTGTGTAGTTGACTGCCGGATGATTATTTTTCTTCAAATCTGCTAAAGCAGACTGCAATAATGAGGCTTGTGTTTTCGCTTCATAGTCAATGACGTGGTTAAGATAACTGCCATAAATCGTCGCAGTGCTGTTCTGGCGTAAGCGCGAGTATACTCGGTTGCTAACGGTGTCCAGCAAGAATCCTTCTTTAGTAAGCACGAATTGCCCTGTTGGGTCTGTGTAGCTATAGCCAACTAAATTGATAGGTGTGTTACTTCCGTCTGGTGTAGCACCTCTAGCATAGATGGCTGTCATCAAGTTGGTGCTATCACTGTCAACTGTGATTCGGTTGATTTCGTCGCCAACGCGAAGCGTGACGCCACGGTCAGCTCCACGTTTCTTGACTACATTCAGATAGCACTTCACCATTGTTGTTCCAACGATGCTAAAACTGAAGTAAGTTTCTACTCCAAACTGAGTAGCAACAGAGTTCATTCGGTCATAGCTGGTTTCTTCACTGTCAAAAGTGAGTGTCCGCACATCGGTGGGGATCTCATTGACGCCAATATCCCAGCCACTGTCGTCAGTAAAAAGGTTGAAATACTGCTCAAATGTCATCTGTTTGGTAGCTGTATAAGCACCCAAAATTTCATTTTTTAGATCATTACCGGCATCGGTGCCTTCAAAAGCAATGCTGTATCCAGTGCCATCAGCATGTGATGCCGTAATGGTGATCATTCTGCCATTGCCATCATCGTCCATATAAAGCATGTAGTTTAAATCTCGGCACATCGTTTCTGCTTTGGAGAGTTGCTTTTTAGGAAAGTATAGTGTCCCAGTAAAAGCAACCATAGCAACATCAACGTTGGTACGTTCAATTTCACCGCTAATTTTGAAATCATTTGTGTTATTGCTACCAGCAGTTGCAATTCCAAGCAAATTGTATGATCTATCAACAAAGTAAAAATCTTTCACAGCCACGCCTCCTGCCAAGATACTTCAGCCGTACACTGTTTTGCCCAGCTTGAAGTAAGCAGCTTGATTGTGTTACTTCCTGGCTGAACTTTGAACTCGTCCCAGTTGTTGCCGATTGTTTGTAACGTTGGGTCTTCTGCATCATTTACAAAGACACGTCGATTAGGAACATCAACTTGTACAACATCTCCATCTTTGAAGCGATTAGGCAAGTCTTTCCAGTAGTTGACATTAACCCATTGAAAAACACTGTCAGACCAGTTAATCGTCCACCCCGTCGTGTTGCTGAATCCAGCCATCCAAACAGTGAATGAATCAATTGGCGTGTCTGCCATTCCGTCAATAGTGACTGGTGGAAATACGGTTTGAGCAGACGAAACAATGCCAGAAGCAGTAAGTTGTTTGACTTTAGTTAGCCTGAACGTCGTGGTATTACCTAATTTAGATTCGACTATCTCATACATACCATTGGTAAAGAGTGCTCGATTAAGATTTTGCTTGAACACATTATTGCCATTTACCCACCCTTCAACGATCAACGTATCGGCGGCATAGGTGTTATCACGCATCACAAAACAAATCGCGATGTTATTACCAGATTGTAAGTTGAATTCAACTCGCCCTAGTGCGCCTACATTGGTTATAACGTTGAACCGATTTGACCAGATTAAGTTGCCCGTATTCACACCAGCCGCATTAGCTTTGATTGAGCCATGATAAGTTGGACCCGCCCAGTGCATTGCCACTGTGCGATTCAATATCGGTGTTGCAGCATCTTTTGCCTTCGCATAGTCCCAACTGCCCGCAATCGTGTTAGGACCGGGACTTGATCCATAAGGATATGTCGGGTAATTGATTGTCCCAGTATTAACAGCTACACCACTCGGCGCTGACATCAGATTGTAGTGAAACACAGTTTCCGAATCTGGAGCTTGAACCCCATCAACTTCCCCCGGATTGCCAAACTGTAGAATAGCGCCATTGTTCTCATTGATTAAAGTAAGCACCCCGTTGTCACCACGCATCGTCGCGTCAATGACGGGGTAGACGGGATAAGTGCCATCGTTTTGAACGGCAATTTCATCGGTCAAAGTGCCATTATCGCCCATGTTGTCAGCCGTCTGCGTGGCTACCGAGTGCGCAATGCCACCATCTGGACAGATAAAGGTGATAGAGATTGTCCCTGATCGGAAGCCTTCGGTGAAGGTAGGTTGACTGTCTACGATGGCAAGGTAATATTTATCAGGCTCGTCCCCAAAAATTAGTTGCTGTGGTTCGTCCGTATCAATAGCGGCGGCTAAGGAACGCCTTAGTGGTACCAAATCATCATTCATGACGATTCCAGTTACCACAATCGTCTTGACGTCACGTGACATGTACTGCCACATCTGACCATCGCTTACCCCAACTTTTTGCATTGTGCTGGCGTGCTTAGTCCCTATGTCACGTTGTACCATCTGCACATACATCCATTGGGTAATATATACCCCGGCGTATGCAATTTGCATACCTGCTTGTTTCAATTAAACGGTTCCTCCTTTCCAATAAGCATTGAACCTGTCTGTCCTGTCATTGTATTGCTTAACTTTTGGCGCAACTTTTGGATAAAACTGGTCATCACCAACTTGCAGTACAAAGCTAAGTTTCGTGAGAAGATCAGCAATATTGTCCAACTTCTTTCCTAAATCATCTGTACCGTTGTTTTTACTTTCAGCAACATCACCATTGCCCAAGTTGTGATTAATGTTGGTAACAGCCTGACCTAGTAGTTGCCAAGCACGACTCGTTTTGGTTAATGGCAAAATTGTCTCTGGCCCATCTTCACCAACAAGCGCATGAATTGGTCGTGTGATTAAGCCACCGTTGGCGTAACCGTGCCCCTGACCCAAGAAGCTAAGACTTGATCCATAGCGATGTTTCGCATAGTTTAGTCCTGCAAGCATGTTGTCATAGCCGTTCCAAATATTTCCATGTCCCGGAAAAGCATTAGCAAGAAACGTACTCATTTTGGTTTGCATTAACCCAAGTGCTGGGCCACTACCATCACCATCTGGATCTGCTCCAGGTTGCCGTGCTTTTTCGTTACCACCTGATTCTGTTTGAATTTGCCGTAACACACGGTTAACCATTGAATCACTAGTGCCTAAGCCATTAGCCTTTAAGGCATCTTTAACTTGACCAGCCCAACGCTGTACGCCAGAACCGCTAGGAGCACCTAGTGTGTCTTGCAACTTTGTCAGTTCTTTTTTAAACCAGTCAACGACACTGCCTGTCAACTTACCAATAACGCCACTAGCTAAGTTGCTAAACATTTCAATGCCACCGGAAATGCCGCTAACGCTAGATTTAATTAGCTTTCCAACATTTTGAATTGGGTGCGCTAACCAGTCAGCTACTTCTTTAGCTTTATCCCAAGCGCCGCTGAAGAACTTGCCAATGTTACCGACCACACCGCCAAGATTATAGTGTTCAATTCCAGCCATATTCATGATGGCTTTGGTTTCTTTCCCATTGAAAACACGTGTTCCTTCTGGCAATAGTCCTGTGGCATTACGCTGTTGACTCATACCAACTTGACCATTGGGAAGCTGATACAGTTCTTTCCAGTCAGGCCCATTGCCATCGTTGACCATGACCAGATGCATCTTGCGCTCAACAATACCGCCTTGTTCAAAGTGAACAGGTGATAATTTGTGCAGAGCGCTTTTGCCAGTAAACTTTTCCCAGACCCAGTTAATACCACTGATTGCGCCATTAATGACATTGATAACCGCATTCATGCCATCTGCTGCAGCATTTTTAATGCCATCCCATATGCTGCCGAAGAAAGACTTCATACCTGACCAAGCACTATTCCAAACATCACCAATTGCACCTAATACTGATTTGATAACATTATGAATACCGCCGAATACATCGCCAACAATCTTTTTCATGCCATTCCAGATATCACCCAGAGTGTGTTTTATATCAGACCATGCTTTCCCCCAGTTACCCGAAAGCAAATCCAGCCCGACTTTCAACACATCTGTGACAACTTTGATGCCAGAACTAATAACGTCTTTAATCAGCTTCCATGCGGCTTTCAATGCTGTTCCAACGGTGTCCCATGTGCCCTTCCACAGGCCACCAATAACTTTTGCTATTAGTTCAAAGCTGCCTTTCATTAAGCCAACAAGCAAGTCAACAATTGGCTTAATCGCTTTCCATGCCACTTGGATGACTTTAACAATCAAAGCCCACGTGGTCTTAAATAGTTTACCAATCTGGTTGAGAATTGGTTTAATACTTTTCCACATTGCTTGCATTCCAGAAATAACAGCCTTCAGAGCTTGTTTTAGAGCATTACCAATAGCTTTAGCAACGTTATTAACTGCATCGTGAAAAGGCTTAATGTGCTTGTAGGCTTCATAGAATGCTAGTCCAGCAGCCGCAATAGCTAAAACGATCCCACCGGGCCCAGTTAATAACAGCTTCAACGAGCCTAATACTTTACTTGCACCGCCCAATCCATTAGCGCTTGACAGCTTGCTAAGAGCGCCAAAGTCTTTGATACCTCTTAGAGCGGTTATCCCTTTGAAAGCTCCTGCAACCGCTGCTGTAAATTTAACAACTTTTGTCGTTGCCCATAACCCCAACAACGTTTTGGCAAGTGCCTGAATGCCGCTCTTATTCTTGGCAATGTTACTTAGGGCTGTTGCTACCTGATGTAGTGGGTTTACAGATTTTTGTGAATTTCCGGTTAAAGAGTTAAAACCTTTAGCCAATCCAGTTATGATAGATGCGATTGTTTTCCATACAGCTAATCCAAAAGTTTTTGCGATGTCCAACAAGTTGCTTGCGATGCCGGTTACGTCTTTCTTGTGAGCAGCGATGTAGTCTAGTCCCTTTTTCGCCATGTTCGCAATGTACGCCAGACCCTTGCCCAGACTGGTAGCCGCATTTTGTACGACTGGACTAGTAAGTATAGATGATAAGCTTTCCATACCCGTATTTTTTACGTCAAGAAGTGGCGTCGTCATCTTCTTCTTTAGTTGGTCCCAGCCGGCCGCCAGCTGTGCTTTTGCTCCCTCTGCGGTCTTGCCAAACTCTTTATATACCTCTCCTGAGTCCTTGCCTGCTTTAGAGACCAGATTCATAAAATCAGTACTTGAAACTTTACCGTCTGCAACCATTTTCGCAAAAGCATCTTGCGATACACCGGCTGCCTTAGCAAGCTGTGCACCCAGTGCGGGCGCTTGCTTTTCCATTCGTGCCAAAGCAGTAGAAGTTAGAGAACCGCTAGCGACCACTCTAGTCATTGACTTTGAGAGAGCTGATATTTGGTCTCCAGACATTCTAGACGCAGTGCCGATCGCGGTAACCCCGGCAGTGATATTTTCCGTCATCTGAGTGTTGCCATGAGTCATTGTATCAATGGTCTTTTGCATTCCACCAATCGTACTGATGGCTAAGCCAGACTTAGTAGTAAGGTCACTAACCTGACTACCTAATGATTTAACGTCACTAGCAGACTTGCCCATTGCTGACCATGCAGCAGCGGATTTTTCGCCTGCTTCAGCAAGGTCTAACCCACTGGAAATAGTTGTCTTCATCACGGATGTAAGAGAACTGAAGCCATTGCTAATTGCATTGGTGACTAGACCACCAGCGACTATCTTTTTGAACAGGCTTGGCGTCTTTTCTGCTTGTTTGTTTGTTCCTTCAATCGCTGACTTGACCCGACTGAACATAGACGGATTAGCCTTGTCCATTTCAGTTTGCAAGCCGGTCATAGAAGACTTAGCTTTTGCTAAACTGGTAGCCGTCTCATCAACACGCGTCTTCTGTGTACGCCATGCGGCTGAATCCTTACCACTAGCACTGGCAATCTTATCCAACTCAGCCGACTGCTTGGACAGTTGCTCATTCAGATTGGTAATGGATGACTTATAGCCTTCCATTTTGGCTTTGTTAGCATCTTGTTGCTTGCCTTCAGCCTCTAAGCGCGTCACATAAGCTTGGTTAGCACGTGCAGCAGCTGTGTACTCTTGCTGTAAACCAGCTAAACCGGACTTTTGATAGTCCATCGCTTGCTTAGCACGGTCTTGCTGAGCTTGCATACTGGCCAGTTGCTTAGTGGCACCATCAATTTGCTGTTGATACTTCAAAAACTGTTGAGCAGTTTCACTAGTGTTACCCTTGAGTTCACTCTGCTTAGACTTTAAAGCATCAATCTTAGCCTGTTGTGACTCAATAGATTTACTCAAGCCTTCATATTTAGCTTTAGCAGCGCCAACTGCATCACCAGCGGATTTCATCTCCGCTTCTTGAGCTTTCCAAGCATTTTGACTCGAACGAACAACCGCTGTTAATGATTTGACGGATTCGCTTGCCGACAATAGATCAAGGGCAATCTTGGTGCTCATTGTTGCGTTAATTTGTTGTGCCACTTTAATCACCCTTTCTCTTGGTATTGCTTCCACATAATTGCCGGATCAATTGGACGATCTTTCTTATCCTTGGCAGACATCATTTCCAGCATTTCAAAATAATCAGCATCATCAAAATCCTGCATTGACCAATGAAAATACATGACTGCCTGCTTTTTCATCCATCTAAAATCTTGCAGCTGATTTTCAAGCTCATAAACTTTGACAGCTGGATTAATCTTTGCTTTTGCTGGCGTCCTGCTTCTTGGCAGCTAAGTCAATATCCTCATCACTCATGCCCATCATGCGTTCAAAAGTGTAATTAACCACTTTAATGGTGTCAGCAAATTCTAGATCCCCAAGCTTGTCCGTTTCTTGCTTGTTCAGGTTTAAAACGGTGGTCAAGAAGTCGATTGAATCGTGCAGCATACCACGCTGCATTTTAATAATTTCTACCGGTTCCATATCAGCAATATCGTCTGCCTTGGCCATGAGCAATTGCAGATCATACATCTTTTCCATGTTGCGATTACTGGTTTTAACTTCGTGTACACGGTTGCTAAGTTGACTAACTTTAATTTTCATCTGTAATACCATCCTTTGTATTTGATAAGGTCGCTGTGGTGAATCGGACACCACCAAGTTCACCAGAAAGCGACTTTTGAGCATAAAAAAATAGCGCACGTTCGTGAGCCATTCATCAGTTGTTGCTATGAAATTGTGTCAGCATTATTTAGCTGGAGTTGTAGTGGTACCAGCTGGCAATACGTATCCGCCGAACACTTCTTTGTACATGTTGGCTTTATCAAACCCGCTATCAAGATCGCTATAAATCTTGTACGGCTGATTGTTAAAGGCCGTAGTAGAAAGCGCTGTGTAAGTCAAAGCGTCATCTACACGTTGTTCTGCTGCCGCATCAGTCTGAATGTTAGCTGCGGTTTCGGTCATGACGCCATCGCCAAAGCCATAGTAAACAAAGTGCAACCGATCAATGGTTTGAGTGGTAATAAGTAAGGCCACATGAGCCTTCAAATTCTCATCCGTATAGCCGCCCTTGCTATCACTGACAAATCCTTTGATTTGCTGCTTGATTGCAAAGTCCAAGTTGTTAATATCTAGAGCTACTGATGGCTCTGAAGTACCAACAGTAACGTCTTGGACGTTGTTGTTGCCATAAGTCTTAGCAATGGTACCTGCTAAGCCTGTAATGTTGGCAGTTTTAGCACCTAAATCTTTGTGATCGACAGTATAGATACCATCAGTGCCTAATCCTGCTCCAGTACCAGAAATAAGCTTTTGCGATCCATCTACCAAAGCTAACTGGATTTGATATAAACCTACTGTTGCCATTTGAATGCCTCCTAAATATTCTTTGTTCTGCTGAAATAAAACGTGTTAAAAAGTTGCTGTGTGTCTGGATCTAATGTACGTTGTCTAACCGCGGCTACCTGCCAATGCTGATGAGTAAAAGTCTTCATCATGGCTATCTCAATGGTTTCAGGATCAGAATCAAGCAATTGTGAGTACCAAATCTGTACTTCTACTTCCTGATTTAATGCCCATAAATCGTTGTCACCATATGCAGCCGGATCATTAGCAGCATCAGTAATCAGCACGACTGTTTTGTCCAAACTATCGACTAATTCTTGTGGCAAATTGTTGCCTTCAACTGCATCAATACCAGCAATACTTGATTGGCTAAGCATTTTTACCGCATCATCTACGGCGCTCATTCATCCCCACCACCATTCGCTTTGGCAATCATTGCCTGATATTTCTCAGCTTCAGCGGCAAATACAGCATCTTTGGCATCGTCACGGGCATCATCAACAAAATGGTCGCCATGAAGCTTCTTTGTCCCATCATTAAGGAAACGTGCAACGAATGCTTTCTTGCCAAATCCGACCGTTGAGCTGCCATTATGGTCACCGTCAATATCTCCCGCAGCACTACTGATGTCCTCGCTCAAATGTCCATACTTGCCACCGTCTCCCTTAGTGTTTGGGTGCTTTTCTTTGGTGGTCTCAGCTAGCTTTTTGGCGTAAACATCAGCACCAGCCTTGGTAATCTTCTCTTGGTCAGATACAGAAAGCTGTGCGGCCTTTGATACTTGCTTAAGCCACTGACCAAGTGCCTCATCCATATCCACGGTTACGCCCCCTTAGTTGTTTTGACTAGGGTCAGATAGTCATAACGAATAGCATCGTTACTGTCGTCCGGGCTAATATCCGAAATGTCATACACAACACCATCAAGGCGTGCCTGTTTCTGATTAATGTTTCTAGCATCATGACGGACTATGATGGTGATTGAATTATCCAAGCGTGTGCCCACAAGCGTGTACTGCTGTGTGAGTGTTCGTTTCTGCTGTTTGAAATGCAGGCTATAAGCCGGCACAAAGCTGGTTACATTAATGCCGGCACCAGTCTTGCGTGATTGTGGAGAGCCGAGATCAACCTTGCGGCTGAAATCTGCTACTTTAAATTTAGCCATTAGCCTCACCAGATTTCGCTGCTTGATCGCGCTGAATCTTCCAACGAATACTATTGATCATGTAAGCATAGCTGGGCGGATAGGCCTTGTTTTGATCGGATAGGGCACCGCGTGAGTAATACATGTAGTCAACAAGTACCCGAACCGCTTGATTAAACAACGGATATGCCCTATAAACATCAATCCCAATCGTGTCATCAATGGCCCCGGTAACTGCATCCTCTGCGGTACTGATCATATCGGCAAGAATTGAAGCATCGCCATCGGCGTCAAGGTTAAGATATTTTTGCATGTCTTCCGGGGTAACCCCTTGACCATCTGCCATATTCAGCCCTCCCTTAATAGCCGCCCGTCGTATCGACGAATTGTTTATTTCTTAGGCGACTAACAATCGTATTACTTACCAGCAACGGAACCAGATGCAGAATCTGTGTTGGTTACAAAATAGCCGGCATTGCTATCGGCCTTTTCGACGCCAAACCGGAAAGCAGCCCCAAGATATTGGCCCCAAATTTTGTCGTCAATCCATGCAAGCGTTACCTGTTGACGATCCGTAAACAGGACACCGCGCTTCAGATCACCAACGAATGCCTTTTGATCACCTGCAGCAGAGCCGAGAAGAGCATCGCCAACAACATATACGGGCACGCCAAGAACGGTGCCCTTAGCAGTTCCGTCAGTAATAGAATCGGAGGCGTCATGAAGCAAGTAACGGCCGTTCTTGTCCTTCAAAGTATCGAGTGTGTTGAACAAGGACTGAGTAACCACAAGCGTACGGCTATATGCTGGGTCAAGATCAACGTTCAGAATGTGCTTGAGGCTGTCTACCAAAGTGTCTGTGGTGGTAGCCTTGGCCGTGAACGACTGCAATACAGGCGCAATCATCGCATTGTAAGTGTTGACAGACTTTTCCTTAATAGATTGACCAACAAGCGCAGTCAAATCGACTTCTGAATCGGCGATGGCTTCTTCTGAAAGTGGGATGTCCCCGCGATACGTGGTCACCGACCAATCCACTTGAGTGAAATCAGGTTCAGCAAGCGCTGGGTTTTCAGCCAGCTCTGCCACGCTAGAAAAGCGATCGGTTGCCCGTTTCAAAATCGGGTATGTGCCCTTAAGAGTAGTAACCGGCGTCTTGGTAACCAAGGTGGACAAATCCACAACTGAATTTACTTCTGTGGTAGGGTCATAGATGATTTCTTCCGGAATCAGCACGCCTGCTTCTGTCGAAGTGACGTGACCGGCTGCAGCATCAACCACCTTGCCATGGCTATGGATGAAGTCGTTGATAGCTTTCTTCTTGGCGTCAATTGGCTTTTTCTTTAAGTCGGTACCATTCGGATTAGCCTTGTCGTTTGGCTTGCCAGAGTTAGAATCATCCTTATTTTCAGCTTCAAGTGCTTTAATCTGATCGTTGATAGCGTCCCGGCGTGCCTTCGCAGCGGTCAAGTCATCCTTGATCTTTTGAAAATCGTCAACCGAAGCGTTTTCGTCTTGTAGCTTTGCGTTAAGCTGAGCGTTCAAATCAGCGCACTTTGCGCTGACATCGTTAAAAAGCGTTTGTAATTTGTCCATTATTGGACCTCCTTTTTTTCATAAAAAATAGCCAGCTTCTTGTTTAGCAGATCGTTCTGCTTTGGAAGTTGACTACGTAGCTTTTTATTTTCATCTTTCAGATTCTTAATTCGTTGAACTGCTTGATGCGAAATAATCGGGCCCACCGCATTTACAATTGGCGTATCGAAGTCTAGCTTTTCATCTGCCAATCCTAGTTCGACAGCTTGATCAGCGTCTAGCCAAGTTTCTTTATCCATCAATGCTAAAAAGTCATCGGCAGGTTTCCCAGTCTTTGCAGAGTACAGGCTTGCAATTGCGCTATCGGTAGTTTGCAGCATTCCAGAAGCTGCATCCATCTCGTGCGAATTACCACTAGCATCACTTGATGCTCGATGAATCATCATCTTAGCACCGGGCGCCATCTGAACTTTGTCAGCGCCCATGGCAACAATTGTTGCGGCAGAATATGCATTTGATACGATCTTTGCCGTTACATTGCCTTTATAATCACGCAGTGCGTTGCATACTTCTGTAGCTGGGTCAACTTCCCCGCCATCTGACGCTATTTCTAATACAACATCAGACCCGTCATTTGGAAGTGATTGAACAATATCGGATGGAGATGTTACAGTCATTCCTAACCAATCACGATAAATAGGGGCAGAATCATCGCTTGTAATGTAGCCCTTAATAGGAATAATCACTTATCATCACCTCCCTTCGTTTGGTTAGTAAGTGGCTCGAACTCAGGTAAGTTGTCTGGCAAAAATCCAGATCGGGTGAGTATAAATTGTGCCTGTTCGGCACCTAGCACCCCAGACTTAGCAAGATTTGATACCTGGTTGATCAGTGTTGAGTCGTCAACATCCAACATGTCTTTGATATCCAATTCAAGGTCAGGTGCATTCATCTTCAAACGCAGCTCATCCACGATTGGATTTACATATGAGTTTAAGTTTGCCAGATATGTTGCCTTGATTTGGTCAATGTTGGAATGTTGGCTTTCAGTTGAAGTGCCGCCACCCAAAATATCGCTAGGTACACCAAAGGCCTTGGAGATTTGATCAGCAGAGTATGCTGAATTGTCAGCCAAGGCCTTAAATACATCCGTCTTCATTTCAAGCTGGGTGTAATCGAACCCATCGGGTAAAACCATCAAGCGACCGGAGTTATCACCAGTGTTGGCTTTCTCAAACTCTTCGCGGGCGGCTTCTAGGTCTTTACCATCGCTTAAATAGTTGCTGATTTTGAGCTGTCCGGCAGGATTAATCTGGTTTTCCATGGCACTCATGTTACTTTTAGAGGCTTTATCGTCCAAATTAAGAGCGTTTTGCAAGCTCTCTAAAGGCGATCGGCCAATCAAATACCGATATTGTGGGTCTGGCATGAGCCTAAAATGCAGCATTTGGTCTTGCCTAAGCACCATTTGAGGCCGATTATTGCTCTCTAAAACCGTGTAAATGATGCCTGTATTGCCTGGCAAGTAGTTAATTTGGACATCAGAGTTAGGAATATGCTCCAGATTCTGCCCAACTAACGGGATATAGTCGTTGCCCGACAAGCACAACTGCATCAACGCACCTTGCCAAAAAGAAAACCGGCCTATCAAGCCGCTAGGGCTCTCAAGTCGGTTCAATGTTGCGGTATTTTCGGTCTTGAAGTGCGCCGAGGCAACATCACTAGCAATACGGTTGATTACACTATAAACATTAGTGTTTTGCAAAGCCGACAGCGCCGAAACATAAGAAAGTTGCATACCGCCAACCGTTGTCGTGAAAAACGCAGGATTGCTTGGATAAGCCATGTTTTTGGCTTTACGTTTGTTGAAATTTTTAGGGGTTAGAAGTCCCATTTAGATTCACCCCCTTTCTTTGTCCAGAATATAGGCAGCTAAGCACAACTCAAAGCCCGATGCTAGATAACCAATAACAACATTAAAGGTGAATGCCGCCACTGCAATCAGTGCCAAGCCGGTGATGAATAGCATCACCGTGCCCCAACTGCTGAACAAATTGCTAATAATCTTTGCCATTATTTACCACCTCCAAACATTGCCTTGAAGAAGTCACGTTTTCCTTGTGTGTCTAGGTCATTCAGCGGGTTATATCCCTCATCATGATAGTTTTCGAAATAGAATTTTGCCTGCGCATGAGCATTAATAAGCGCATCAGTCGTATCAATATGATCACTCGTGCGATTTTGACGATCAATCTTGACCGAACCGCCGCGATCTTCTACCAATACAGCATTGTTTAGCCCATCGATCAGCAGCGGATCATTTAGCATCGAAATGTTGCCATTAATAAACAGATTCTGAAAGTCCTTAGTAGGCTCATTCAGCTTGAACGAGGTAGGAGGCAAAGGAAACCATTGCCACTGTGGTTGATAATTCTCCAGTTTCTTTTCAAGCCATTCACCATGGTTTGGATCAGCAATGATGAATTTGACCTTGAGCCGATGTTGATTAACATAATCAACCAACCACTGGTAAACCTGATCGGTGTTGATTACGCCTGATGCAAGATTGGTGATGTCAACGAATCCTTCATCTTGCAATTTAAGGTAATCTAATCCGTCCTGTTTCGACTTGGCTTCAATCGTTTTTGCCTGTGCGAAGGGAATAAAGCTGTGCTGCTGAACATGAAACATGTGTTTGTCATGATCAGTGTACGGATAAATGAAGCCAAAAGACGTATTATCATTTGTCTGTGACCCGTCAAACCCGATAAACACATCACGCCCGTTCACATCGAAGTGGTCAATAATACTGCGTTGAATGTTGTCTAGGGACAAATAGCTGTTCTGGAATCTCCGGCTCCACAGATTTAGTGACTTATTTACGAAGGTTTCAAGTGTTCCCTCACGTTCATTATCGTTGCGATCCTGATTAAGAGCATTTTGAAGGTTGTCCCGTTTACTCTTTTGCAGCTCAAGCAGATTAGGATTAGATTTTGCCCATGTTTCGGGTTCAAATACCTCATCCTCTGAGTCCTGAGCATAAATTACTTGGAATACGTTGTCAGCGTCTCGAACGGCGTCATGCTCAATGGCAGCCCTAGTTACGTCTTCATCATTCTTAAACTTAACCTTGATATCAGGGTAAGCTGTTGAAATCTTGACAAACATTCGGTTCTTAATGCCATTTTGTCCGGATGTAATCTGTTTTAAGGTCTCATTCAGTGCTGGCCTCAAGTTACCAATTTCATCATAAACAGCGATTGCATTGTGGAAACTATCAAAGCCACCACCTTGTGATGTGCCTTTTCGGATCGTATTCTTAGTGTTTTTTGCAATAACTTGCGTGGTATGAGCTTCCACGCCTCGCTCTCTAGCATCATCTGCAAAGTCCGGCAGAGACAAAATCGTCTTTGCCTGCAAAGACACGTCATTGAACAGCTTGGTTGCATGTTCACTATCGTAACTAGCCACTAGCAAATCCTGTGATGTCGCATTCCAGCAGACTACAAAGTAATAAAAGTTGATTAGAATTGATGCTAGCCAAGTTTTGCCTTGCTGCCGAGCAATAGAAATATTAGAGGTCGTGAATCGAGTGCCGTTGTCAACGGTTCGCCATCCAATCAAGCTATCAAGAATGAACGATTGCCATTTGAATGGTTGAATTGTTTTCGACGTATCGTCTGGATTAGGCAGCAGTCGTGAAAAGTATTCAATTGCGTTGACCATGTCTGAGTTGTATTGGTAGGGAAAATCATCATTGCCAATCCGCAATAAATCATTCAAGTGTCTAATACATGCCAGCTGAACATCTCTACCAGTCATGTATTTATTGCTGAACATAACGTCATAAGCGTATCTTGTTCCTGGATCGTGGTACTTATCAAACAGTTCTTGGTAATCTGATTGGTACGGCTTTACGTATCCACGAATATCAGTTACACCGGTAAAATCAAACGTCTGCACCGAACCCAACCTCCTTCAATGGACTGTTTTTCTTAGGCTTTTCCGGTTCTTCGACAGTTATCTGGCGTAATCCAGAGTCAAATGTAAGTCCTAAATCATGTCCTAACGACTTCATATTCTTCACACAAGAGTCCATTTGAACAGCTCCAGGAGAACGCTTCACCGCAACGTTATCGTTGTCATAAATCCACAGTCCCTGTTGTTCAATCAACTGCTCAGACTTAATGTAAAGTGAGTAATAACGGCAATACAGTTCAAGGCTTGGCTGGTCAATCTTTTTCAGGTAACCAAGTTTCTTGACTTCTGGAATAAGTGACTTCCACAATCGGCTTGCTTCGTCGTCAAGGTGAACAGGAGGCGTGTTCTGAATGTCCTTCATATCGTCGTTGCAATCAGAGCAACTTTTATCAGAATTTGCGGGTAAAATTGTCAATTTTGGGTGATTTTCGGGCACAAAAAACGCCTCCTTTCTATACTAAAATGGCTATGTTTCGGGATTTAAGGCTCAAAAAGTCTGAATTTTTTTGAAATTTGGTTTTTCGGCAAATGGACACTGGTGTGTGAGGTTCCCCTTAAACAACATAGGCCCCCCCTAATTTTTTGTGAGCGAGTACCCATTCGGAGATTTTGCTTTGCGTCCACTTAGTCGCGGTGTCAATATTTTCAATTCTGGACTGTGACGTGTATATCTTTTCCTCAAGCTGTGTCTTCCAATAGTGGCATCCCTTACAGAGCACCCATAGATTTTGAGGGTCTAGGCATCTCCGCCTATCAATTTTCAGTGGGACAATGTGATCAGTGACCAAATAGCCTGGTTTGTCATACGTTCTGCCACAGATTGCACATGTAAAAAATGATTTGGCCTTTACGGTACGTGCCGTGTGTTCCCATATCTTAGACTTATAGAATGCAGCAGACTCTTTGTCGCGCTTGTACTTGTCGTAATATGATGTGTCACGTTTAACATGCTTTGCAGTATCAGCGTAGCTAGGTTTATACAATCCTGTATGTTCAGAACAATATGGGTTTGCTTGAGCATAAGGGATTACATTATTGCATCCAGGCTTGCGGCATACCTTCACGCGCATAGCCTAGTCCTCATTCAATCCAATGACGATTGCCAGCCCAATCCAGAATACGATCCAGATGATCCAAGCAATCAACGGTACGAATACCAGTAACCAACTCCATGCAATCAAGCCGAATAGCTTGGCCAGCACAAAGACTAGCGTCAGCAGCAATAAAAAGTAATACATGGGTTCTTCCTCCAATATTGAGACAACGTGCTTTAAATAGACGATTTGTTTATTCTTCCTATTGCATCTGTTCACCTGCTGAAATATAATGAACCCGTGCAACACGATTAGGTGTTGTTCACCCCTGACGTCCGGTTTATTCACACGACGTATGCCCTTGGTCCCCCAACCGAGGGCTATTTGCTTGCATTATTTAATAAGTCTGTGAGATAATGCCAAGTAAATGGAGGTAATATCTATGAGCTTAGATGGTAAAATTGATAGCACTAAGGACAAGATCTCCGGTAAAGCAAAAGAAGTTGAAGGTAAAGTTACTGGTGATAAGGCCCGCGAAGCACAAGGCAAGGCTGAAGGCGTACTTGGCAAAGTAAAAGAAAAGTTAGACGATGCCAAAGATGCCGTTAAAGATACTGTTGATGATGTAAAAGAAAAACTTGATAAAGATTAGTCTTACGGCCGGCATTTGCCGGCTATTTGTTTGTATAAAAATAGCACCTCACCGTTTGGCGGAGTGCTTAGTATTCGACTATTATCAGCAACTATGCACGGATTTCCAGCAGTGCTCTCACTTTACTAGAAACCCTATTTGCGAGTTCGCTGTTTCCTTGATACCCATTATCATAAAACTCGGTATACTCAGACGAAATGTCCGCCGGAAGATGTTCACCATAATCTTCTTTAAAGCTTTCTCTGCTGCAAATTGTAATAACTTTTTTGCCAATTGTGTGACAAATACCGAGCTCATAAAACACATTTGGATTTTTATAGCTCAAATCAGCTATAGCAAAAGCCGATGTGCAAATATCTTGCCAAATATTTTCTACAATATCATTTCCTCTATTAGGATCGAACATATCCTCCGATTTTATGATACTGACGTCGTCTCCTACTTTATCAACAATCGCTGTCATTGCATTAAGTGGTTCTTCTTTAAAAGGCAATATATAAAAAATCTTATTCTTATTGACAACCATATTACGTGCCTTAAATTTCGGATCAATAATCATCATGTTGTTTTTCCTTTCGAAATACTTGATTATATTGGTAGAATTATATTCTAGGTTGGCTTTTAAATCTTTTGCATCATTTACTAGTTCTTTGAATTTTGCAAGCTTTGATTCGGTCGGTGTTACAGTAATGCTTGTCAATTGCTTAGAATATTTAGATATGAGGTTTACTGGTATTTGAACAAAGAATTGAGGACTGTACCCTCGGCATAGGCCCATATGAATACCTAATAATTCGTGTGCTTGAGATATGCTTTGTGCTTGCATATTCAAAAACGATATTTCTTCAAACCCATGTATGGCTTTTTGACTGGTTAATCCTAAAACCACCTGATTTGTCGCTAATAGCCCCCAAACATTATATGGTTGAACAAGCGATACTCTAGTAAGTCCCACTTGCATCAATGACGGGTCATTTTGAGCATAGTCAAGCAGACAGTCTAAATACGTGATTAAATTTTTAGCATCCAATCCATATATAAAATCATTTATTGTCGACACGTCTTTAATCCCGGATAAATTTGTTTTCATCATTTCTATCACCTCAAAAAAATAGTACCCCAGCACGAACTGGAATACTACATTGAGGTGATGTCTGTGCTTCATATCTAATGGTCTTGGAGTGACAGACTCCAAAGCGAGCGGGCGGAGTTGCACCTCCCTGTTTCAACATTGAGTAACCGGTATCAATGCCTTCCCTCATCTGTTGCTCGCATAATACGGTATTGGGTAATGTCAACCGCTTTGCCCTCTAGAAAGGCTCTAACCTAATGCAATCGCCGGGAATCGGACCCGGCACCATGAGGTGATCCATTTCGGTTGCACTGACACACTCCCGGATACCGCGCCGGGCCGCTAACGGTGGTACCACCATCCAGTGTGAGTGTGTCCGCCCACACTGGCCATTGTTGTGTTGATGGGCGAGATCTATACCAGTCCCATCATGGCCGCGTCCGGCACTTTCCAATCAGTCAATCGACATCATGGCTGCGGAGGTTAAAACTCCTAGCATCAAACATATGCAATCGGCAGGCATCGAACCTGCATCGTGTTCACATCGCGCTAACGTGCCGCTTTACTTTAAGCTACGATTGCACTCGGATTATCGCTACCCGAATCATTCAACACTATCAGAATAACAGTGAATTTTGTTCAAGTGGTTACTACTTAGTTGCAATTTAGTCACTTAGAAGTTGCTTGCTCGTCTCATTTCTTAACACGATCAGCTCATGATTTGGGTAAGATTCGGCAAACTCGAACAATGCGGCTGTCTTTTGGCGTTTAGCAGTGCCAACACTTCCAAACCCCATACGTTCTGCGACTTGCCACATTTCTAGCTCCTCTGGCGTGCAGTAGCAAAAGTACAATAACCATTTGCTTTGAAACTTGCACAGCGCTAACGCGTTATCAATCACTCCGATATGTGCCTCAGCATCCAGCACCTTATCCAGCCTAGCAACAAGGGCGGCTTCAGTACCGTTTTGAAATGATTGAGCTTTCGGCATCCCGTCCATAGATGGTGACTTGAGATCAGTCAACGGGCGACCTGCCAAGCGCGCATAGTGTCGATATTCTTTTAGCTTCTGGCGAGCCTTATCACAACTAGCCTTTTCATCAATTTCTGGAAACAATGCCATCAGTTAGCCACCCCTTGTGCTAGAATTAACTTATCGGGATAAATTCTAGGCTGCCATTAGGTGGCCTTTTTTCGTGTCTATTCATACGGATGCAGTGTCTTATAGACAAGCTCATCGATAGTCATCTTGCCGCCATACTTGGCACGCTCCTTGACTAATTCGATATGAGCTTCGTTATCGCGGCGTGCCTGCATCATACGGCGATGCTTCTTCTTGATAGCTGACTTATTTTTACCCATTCCGTTTCGCCTCCCTATATTTGGCAAGACTGTCGGGCTTGCCATTAGATCACCCCTCTACTTTTCCAGCCAATACAGCAAATTCGCACCAGCAATGAATGCCAGTATCGCTGCCGTTATCCAAAAGACTAAGCATACCCACCACATTGGATCGGCTATCAGCATCCATGTCAGAATTACAATGCCCCAGACAGTAAGAACGATTTCAGCCATGAAGATGCCAGCGCGAATTACCCGCGCAATTCCGTGTCTGATTTTGCGTCCCATCAGATCACCCCTCACCGCCACGCGCGCCATGCGACTAGGCAGATGGCTAAAGAAAGATTAATTACCATCATCGCCTGCCTCCTTCTCCAACGCATACCCTAGAATTTTGCTCCGTTCAAAAGCCGCGCGACGATGCTTGCTGGTGGATACACCGTCATACTCAAACTGGATGATCGTCTCAAAGCCACGGAACTCTGTCACATTTTCAAATTTCATCGTGTGGCCGTTTGGCATCCAAATAATCAAATCTTTTTTCATTCGACTTCCTCTTTCCTCAGCTTCTTGTCCTTGTGCATCCATATAACCGTCTTTGCGGGTTCAAACTAAACCGCGCCTATTCGTGTTGGTAGCTCGACAAAACCTGTTAGGCGCTCGCCTGTGGACGCTACGACGTGGTGCAGATACTCACGACCGACTTAACCATTAGGCTTCACCGCCATCAATAAAATCAATTTGCCCACTTGCCGGCGTTACATCGCGTGGCGGCTGTTGGTCATCTGGTTCATCATCAGTGTTAAGTTCCGTTTGCCGTGGTGTGAGCTTGAGGAACACCATGTCGGCAAGACAAGCGGCCAAAGCATCACGCTTGCCATCAAGTAGCTTAGCGTCAACTTGGAACTTGATTTCGACGAATTGACCATCTTTCGATTGTTTTTCTGCCGTGTTGACGATGTAGCCATAAACATCAATGCTGTTGTCTTTCATTTCAGTCATTATATTTGCCCTCCTAATAGGCCGTGGCATCTAGCCACGAATAATTTAAGTTGGTGCATATAAGTGGGTCGTCGTCTTTGCGCTTCTTCGTCACGCTTTGCGCAATTGACTTGAAGTCGTGCTTACGGACTACGACGGCTTCAACGGGGATGTCAAACTTGTGCAGGAACTCTGCAAACTTCTCTTTTGGCCCGCTATCAATGCCATACATGCCAAAGCTGTTTTTGACATCGTACACGTGAATCACGGCGTCCTTAGCATCAAAAATTACGAAGTCTGGCGTGTAGCGAATCTGTCGCGCTTTTACTGGCATCGAGATCACTTTCAGCGGTGCTAACTCAACCGTCGGATGCACGCGGAAATGAAAGCCTGAATTCTTAACGAATCGTGTGTAGAAGTCCGCTTCCTTTTGACTGTCGAACTTGTATCCGTCAAGACAGACTTTATTGCCACGTTTATTTAAAGCTGTTGGGCTTTTCATGAGGCATCCTTGATCCGTTCCGAGATTTCCCAAAGTGCGAATAGAATTGCCAATAGTAGCATGCAGATCATTGTATTCGCATTTGAATAGTTAGTTTTTACACCCAGTCGAGGGAACCACATTGCAAACATAAACACGGCAAACGAAGCTGCTCTAAAAAATTTACTCATCTCGTGCCTCCCCCTATATGAAAAAGTGTAGTACGAACATCATTATCCAAACGTACAGTGTCGTGAGTATGACGATTATTAGGTCTTCCCAAGTCATTCGGTTGTCGTCGGAGAAGTCTTTTTTCTTCATGATTAGGTAGTTTAAGAATACCAGAAGACCCCATGTACTGATTAACTTCATCTTTGGTACTCCGAAAGCGCTGACCATAAACGTGTTCCAGCCATACATCGAGACCACCGCATCAAGAAGACCCACAGGCACAATGACAAACAGCGTGCCAAGAATGCTAATTTCATGCCGTTTCTCTTTCATTTATCCGCCTCCATCTTGTCGTCCTTCATCATCTCGTGCTTGATTGCGTCGGAAGCTTTAGACCACATCGCCCAGACCACAATAATCGCAATCACACCCAAAACAACAATACCGCCGAAAATGATCAACACTACCGCTTGCCAGCTCATTTATCCGCCTCCAGCAGCTCCGGATTCTCAAATATATTCCCGATGACTTCATACTTTGCGCCTTCATCAGTCGCCCAGTCGCTCTGCCTGCAACGACGCTTGCCGAACCGAATTGAGTATCCATACTGAGCTGTGTATTCAACCCAACCAATCGTATCGTCCGGTGATAAAACCACTTGGTGCAGCTTCACGATATCGCCTTCGTAGATTTCCCGCCCGTTCTTGTCGCGAAGGCCGGTGTACTGCATGAGCACAAAATTGTGGTAAACGTCGCCGTATCCTTCTGCGGTATCAATGTGCCCACTGTCGTCAGCTTCAAGACGGACGACGTTATCCATCCACTCACTGTCTTTATCCCACACTCTGAACTTAATCTCTCTCATCTCGTGCCTCCACGTCATTTGTGTACACCTGCAGGATAGCAACGATCTCACCAATCGTGAACTCGTCAGCGTTCAGCCCAGCCAATGTTGTGTGACCGTCATTACAGTTGGCCCAAACTTTCAACTCGTTTACTGCCATCAGTCCTCTGCCTCAAATTTCACAATTTCTCCGCTTTCCTCAACACGCCAGACACCTAGCAACCATGCAATCGCGAAAGCATCGCTGTTGCTGATAATCCAATCCTCTACTTCATCGGTGAACTTACTAAATCCTTGCCTTCGAACGAACTTGAAGCTGTACATCATGTAGAGCTGAATATCGTATGACTTACCCCACTTGATGTATTCACCAACCGCTTTCGGAATCACCGGCGGATTATCTGGCAAGGCGGCTTCATAACGTTTTCTAAGGCCATCTGCAAATTCTGGACCATCTGGGGCAGAAGTCTCAATGTTGAATGCCGCGTCATCGAACACGTCCCGATTCGTCTCATTGCTCATCGTCAGTCACCTCCAACTGTTCCTTGTTGTCATCGATAATACGTTGATAGCCGTTGTGGGCTTGCCATGCGCAATCATACAGACCACACAGATCAAGCTTGCCGATTGCATTGTTCGCGGCATCGATGGCCTTTTGTGCCGCGTCTATGTCAGCTTTAGTCGTCATAGTGGATTACCTCTTCCCGTTCGCAGTCCTGCAAGCCCCATGTATTGATTTCTTCCATGGAAAACTTTTTAGCGAGATCTTGGATATAAGTAGCATCCAGCTTGTCGCTAGCATTGATTAAGAACCATAGGCCGCCTTGAGCCTGCACTAGTGGTACCTTGACGTTGTACAGGGCTTCTTTCCTAGCTTCCCAGCCGTAGCGGTAAGCGTCGGCGAGAATACCAATAAGCTGTTCACGATCACCGAGCATCCACACTCTCGTGGCGCGCAGTTCCTTCGAGTCAATCACGTCATGTAAGTAGTCGAGTAGATCGATGTCTTCATCCTGATAATCTTCGAGTTCTTCCCCCACCTCGCGCGGTAGTTTGACTTTTGGGTGATCAACGGTGAGACCGAAAATAATGTGCTCAAAATGTTCACGTAAGTCTGACTCCGTGATGCAGTTATCTGCCGCGATCATTAGCTCTTGAACAGCTTCTTCTTTACTGATTGTCATTTCGTTTCCCTTTTTTCGGCAATTCGCCATATTTACGGGCATCACTCACATGCCGCTGGACGACACTATAGCTGTACCCCATTTTTTCGACGACCAAGCTGAGACTGCCTAGCTCACGATACCCATTAACGATTGCCTCGTGCTTAGCCATTTCCCTTGCGCGATGAATAGCCGTCAGCCGTGCGATACGTTGCTGTGCCTCTGCGTGTTTTATCTATGCGTCAGTCCGACCACCGTTGGCAATCTTATGAGCTGCTAGTAAGTGTGGATCATCGTCGGGTGCATTTAAGATTGACCCATACACAGACTCAATCGCATGAATCTCGTGCATTAAAGGTGTTTCAGTGCTAATCATTCTCGCCATAATGACGCCTCCTGTGATTTTTATCTAATCTTGGCTAGATAGCCTTGCCACTTCTTTTCTGTCTCCCTAAGCCATTTCTCGGCCTTTGACGGCAAGTAGTCGAGCACTGGCTCAATCACTTGGCCGTGCTGTTTTTCAAACTCAGCCGTTTCCAGAGCGTCTAGCTGCGCCGCGTATGCCCTGGCGTACTCGGTGCGACTATCGTCACGCTTGGCTAGCTGCATGTGATCAGCCGCTTCATCTAGCTCGGCTATGACCAGGAGCGAGTACTTAAACCCGCCCTCGCGCATGTAGCCGTCAAACTCTTGCAGACTCATCTTTGGTGTACTAGCCATAAGCCACCCCAAAGCGCATCTTGTCGGCTTCAAAGGTCATGCGAATGTCTTGCAAGCTGCCTTCACGATTTTTCTGGACTGAGAAGATGACTGAACGAATCTTTTCATGCGTCTGGCTACGATCTTCGTTGTACAGGAAGCCCACCGCATTGCTGTCTTGCTCAATCGAACCTGACTCCCTCAGGTCGCTGAGCATTGGCCGCGTGCTTTGCCGTTGCTCGATATTGCGTGACAACTGGCTGAGTAACAGAATCGGAATATTTAGCTCATTTGTCATCACCTTGAGCTCACGTGTGATCTGCTCAATCTGCAAGCGCCGATCAGGCTGATGTGGCACGGTGATCAAGCCCAGGTAGTCGACTACTGCCAGATACTTGTCTTTAGCAGCCGCTGACCTTTGCCGGATCACCTTTTCAATTTGCTGTAAGGTGGTGACCTTATCCCAAAGTCGCAAGTCATACCCGCTTAGGACCGTCCCTGCTGTGCGCACGTCGTCTTTTTGCTTGGCCTGCAACATATCGGGATCAAGCATCGAGCGACCAGCTATGCCAAGATATGAGCTGATAAGACGGCTGTAATTTTGCTCGTTTGTCATCTCAAGGCTGAATAGGTCGATAGTCATTTCGGGTTGATGGCTCAGCGCCTGCAAAATCAGATTGATGGCAAACGCCGACTTGCCGACACCTGGTCGAGCACCGACTGTGATCAAGCGTCCTGGCATCAATCCACCGCCAAACACGGTGTCGATCGGAACCAGCGTCTTCACGCCGTCGTCGACGTGGTGGTCAAGTCGCTCATCCATCTCAGCGGCAAGGTCGGCCATTGTCACCTCGCGCACGTCGCCGTCATTGGCTGTGCTGTCCTGTGCGACCTGCATCAAGTCATCTAATCGCTCATCACTAGGGTCTTTGGCGTAGTCGATTGCCTTAGCCTTAGTACGCTCACGGAAGTACTGACGCTTGAGTGCTCGTGTCCAACTATGCAAGCCACTAATGACTACATCCCCAGTGATGATCCAATCCCACACCTCACGCGGCAATAAGCTTGGGTGAGTCGCATCTAATCGGCTGCGCATCTCGATGTAATCCATATCGCCGATGGATTCTTGCCGATTGATAAAGTCCACCAGCGTGCCCAGGGACTTGCTACGCATCCATTCCGGATCTATCCATTCGGACTTGACCAGCTCTGGCTTTTTAGTGATGCAGTAGAGCACGTGCCAGCGTGGATCATCTGGATTGTGATTCATTGTTCCCCGTCCTCCTTCGTCTGAAATTGTGTCAAAGCTGCGCGTATCTCAGCTTCTGACGCCGGCACTCCCTCGCTCTTGGCAGTTGCGACCACCTCATCAATCGAACGGCTTAGGCGATAAGCGTCAGTAGCCCACTCAGCCACAGAAAACGTGTGCGGGGTTTCAAGTACCGGTTGTTCAGGGACAAAGCCCCCACCCTCTTGATTCATCTTCGCAGTCAACTGATCGAATTTTTCTCGCAACTTTTTTGCGCTCAAGATGTTGGAACTCCAAAAGCTGTCATTCTGCGACCATTGGATCAACATGCCAATATCCTTCCACGATCGGTTATCACGTTCGTGCATTAGCCGGAAAACATCAGCCCACTTCTGCAAGTCCTGTTGCTTCGCCTTGGGATTATTACGTTGGATCAGCTCCCACAATTTGGTTGCCGCGCGAAGCTCCTTAGACTGTTCGTCGAAAGTCCGTTTTGCGGACTTGTGACTAGAAGGTTTTACTTCTTTACTTCTTACATTCTTGTTAGGTGTCAATTGATTGTCAGTTGATTGTCGATTAACTGTCAGGTCGTTTGTCGTTTCATCAGTTGAAAGCTGGTATTTTGCCCAGTTAGCAATGGTTACAAGGCGTCCTTGCTTTGTCGATTCGTTTGTCAAAAAACCAAGTTTTTCAAACTTGTCGAGAGATGTACGAATTGCCCTTACGCTGACACCGTTCCCCGCTTTTAGCTTGATTGAATCCAATGACGTTCGGAACTGGCCTGGCTTGGCATGAAACTTTTCGCCTTTCCACACCCACTTGCGTTCAGCGTGGTTTGCCATCAGCAGAAGGGTGATCATCACTGTTTTTTGAACCGGTGTGCAGTCCAGCCACAGCTCATCGTCAAGCAACGAACGATAAAGCTTTATCCATCCCCCGTCTGCCATGTGATCACCTCTACTTCCATTCGATTACGACCCGAAAGCCTAACACCTTGCCTAATGCGTTCAGGGTTTTCATCTTTGCGTTGCGTGTTGTTGTTTCAATTGTGCAGATAGTTGACTGGGGCACGCCGGACTTATCTGACAGTTCTGATTGCGACAATCCGAGTGCCAAACGACGGTTACGAATTTCATATCCTGTCATAGTTATTCACACTAACTTTTAGTAATTAAAACGGCAAATCATCATCTGACACGTCAATAGGTTGCCCGTCGTTTGCGAATGGGTCACTGGTGTTGGCGCTTGATTGCTTACCACCAAAACCACCATCAGCCACGTTACTTTGTGCTGGACGCTTAATGCCATCTGGCTTGCTGCCATCTTTGTCTAACTCGTTGAATCCAAAGACGTTCAGATAAATCTTGCCTTTGTTATTCGGCTTGCCCCATTCAGTGGTGACGTTGAGCTTCTTGCCACTGATTCCTTTGGCAAACGTTTCGATTGAATCAATCTTTGTGCCTTTCTTGACACCCATAGCTACAAGCATGGTGTTGAAGCGAGTTTCAGACTTCTTTTCAGTGTCCGTTGAAGTTTCATCCCAGACCAGATTTTGATAGCGAATTTGAGCGCCTTTGTAGGCACCATCTAAGACGGTGTAATCGATGCTGACCATCTCGTTACCGGACTGTGCCCGCTTAGGTTCTGCCTTCGATACAGTGACGTTGTAGGTGCCTGATTCTTCGACGAAACTCCCGAATGTGTTGTCGGGATCAACAGTAAATCCAAATGCCATGATTAATTACCTTCCTTTTCTTCTGTGCTTGGGTCTAACAGTTCATCGGCTGGAAACTCCAACCGGTCATCAATTCGGTTCTTGCCGTGATCACCTTGTTCAGTGTCACAGTTGATGGTGCGAACACCACCCTGTTTGTAAATGCGACCAACAAAGTCAAACGATGCAGTGAATCCAGAGAATGCGCCGAAATTCATGGCTGGCTCGAAGCCTGTACCATCTTTCTGATCGGCTTGGTGTGCTGTCGCATACACGGTCATACCGGATTCGCGCAAATAGGTGCCAAACTTGCGAAACCACATTTGCATATCACGATAGTTGGCTCGACCATCATTAGACGCCACCGTGTTGTCTAGCACCCAATCATGCAGAGCGTTGACACAATCGAAACAGATAGCCTGATATTTGCCACCGTCGATAGCCTTGGCCGTTGAGCGTTCCACCAGCTTGCGAATATTGGGCCCATCTGACTGCTCAAACACTAGTGCATCGATGTTGTCATCGGGCCTGATCGGGTTGGTTGACTGGTCAAAGCTGAACAGCATCTTGTGACCTGGAAACTTGCGAAACAGTGACGTCTTACCAGTGCCACCATCGCCATAGATGAAATACATGTGCGGCGTCACCGGTAGTTGTCCCGATGGATAATACTTCATTCGCGACCACCCTCTGACCAAAAGTCATAGCCCTTTAGCCGCATGTAGTTGGCAACGTCTTGAGCTTGGGCAAATGTGCCATTCATACCGAAGTGATAGTCGGTAACTACATCAGCCGCGCTCTTAGGCGTTTCGGTGACAACCTCACCCGTTTCAGCATCAATAGTCTTATCGCCTACCTGTTGCTGTTTTGCCTTGGCGATAGCTTCCTCAGCTTTCTTACGTTTGGCTTCTTGTTCAGCCTTGAGATCACGTTCATCAGCTGCCTGGGCGATGCCATCTTTGATGCGGTCAATCGAAACACCCTCATCGACTTGCACAAGCCAGCCACTAGGGTCAATGTTGTTGACCTTGGCGTACATTCCAACGAGTTCACGTTCAGTAGCCACGCGCTTACGTTCAGCGATCACACCATCCGCTGCGGCCGCCATCTGCTTGAGGCGTTCAATCTTTGACAATTGAGTGCCAAACCAAGCGTCTTGCATTTCGACGTCATCAGGCTTGAGGTCGCGAGCTTCCAAAATATCGTTGAGGTCTTTATTAGCCATTACACGGCGTTCACGCTTAGCTTCTTCGGCATACTGATCGAGTGCATCCTTGATAGGTTGCTTAGCGGCTTCCAACGACGCCTTGAGCTTGTCAGTAGACGCTTTGAACGCGTTGTAAGGCTCGTTGTACTCTTTCTTGATAGCTTTGCGAAAGTCCTCAATTTGCTTGATAGCGGCGTTTAATTCGGCCTGTGACTTGCGAGCTTCGGTAGTGGTGTCATCAGTGACGACCATGCCTTTATACTTATCAGCAAGCACGGTCACTGACTTAGCCAGGTCATCGAAATTGCTGATTTCGAGCTTGGCCGGTTTATAAATCGGTTTGATTTCTAACATTATTTTGTCTCCTTGATATAGCCTTTACGCGCTAAATACTTAACCAGCCATTTTTGCGCACCATTTCGAGTTCGAATGTTTCCGGGAAGCATAATGGGCGTTACTCTGTTTACGCGGTAATCTGTGAAAAACCAATCACCGTGTAAACAGTCCAAAAGTCCGAGCGCATCATCATTCAATTCGACATACGCGGAAAATTCATGATTAAGGTCAATTCCGCTGATGATCAATACATTCATGTGCTATACTCTCCTTGTTAGAGTTACCTGCCACTAGTTGCCGCTAGTGGCTTTTTGTTCCCAGTGAATCCAAGTTTTACTACCACCAACTTCGTCAGTTTCGAACCCGGAGATGATCAATTCTTTCAGTTCTTCATCGGTGACGTAGGCTAAGGTAATTTCGTTGCGACCATGGTAACTTGCCATCTGGATGGCTTGCTGGACGTTGTATGCATGCTGAAGTTTCAACGCTTCACTGGTTTTCTGCGCGGTTGCTTCAGCGGTAAAGCTTTCGTCGAATAATCTCATTTGTCTTCTTCCCCTTCAAAATCAAAACATTCACGCCAACCACCGGGCCAGGTGATAATCATGCGGATAAACCAGACCAACCCTGCTAATGCGATTAAATCCATCATTTACTTACCTCTCTTGCAATCTCACTAAAGTGATCTCGCATGAAGTCACTGAAAGCCTTTGGCTCAAACCGCCAGCCCATCTGGCCATGGTAGTTGAATGCGAACCCGTCAAGTTGTCGTTGGAACCGCGGCTGGTTGAGGATGTGCTCACTCAGCCAGGTTGGCGTGATGCCATAGCGTTCTTGCACTTCCTTCGCTGACCACCAGCGTCGGTAGTCAGGTTCGTGCTTGAGCTGGTCGGCAACGGCTCGATCCACGGCTGTTTTGATTGCCTCCTGAATTAATGGCATCAGGTCTAATGTGGGTGGCATATCTGATGCCTCCTTTTTGTGAGATAATTTTGATGAGGTGATTTCAATGGATCTTAGCAATGAACAAATTATGTGGTTAAAAAAAGTAAAAGCCGGAATGACAGAAGAAGAGCTTGCTACCGCTGTGAAGGATGATGTGTTTTTAAGCCTTGACCGAGATAGCCATTTAATCAGAGTTGCGTATCATCCAGAATTTAATAACGGCTGGAACTCAATGGTTGAAATTCCCAAAAAAGTATCATTAACAGCGGAGGGTATTTCCACTCTTGATGTCGAACTCGAAGCGAAGAAAACTGACGTTAGGAATCACTTGTGGTATCCGATTATTGTTGGCTTTATTACATATTTGTTAGGAGTAATTACTGGAGCCATATTTTTATAAGATCAATTCCGTCAGCAAGCCCAACAGCAGCCCCACTACCGCAGATAAAATAGCTTGTGCTCGGTTTTCATCCATCCATTTGCACAGGTCCAAACAGAATTCTTTCATCTATACGGCCTCCTTTCTTTCGGCCTCCCCTTGGCAGATAATCAGGTTATCTGATGATGGAAGGAGGTGAAAATTAATGGCACAAATTCCTTATTACGACAATCCGATCGGATCTTTAGCTGTTACGGTTGAACTCCAGCACGCTGCAGATGTTTACTTGGTGGATCAAGCAAATTTCAACGTTCGACAACGTGGCGGTCGTTTCCAGTATTTTGGCGGCCACTATGTCCAAACGCCTGTGACAATTCGGGTGTCTGGATCGGGGCGCTGGTATCTGATTGTCGATAACGGGTCAGGCGAACAATACCGTTACACCTGGTCTAAATAGTTGCATTGTCTTGAAAGTGAGACTTCACACGAGCCACAACGGATTCGAAATTGGCAAATGTGAAGCCTTTTTGCGCGAGCAGATCAATGACCATTTCAGTAACTTGGTCTTCGACTTCTTTGTCCTGTACCTTCTTTACCGAAGCAAGATGTTCAGCACTACGCTCACCCTTTGCATGTTCGTTCATATCTATACGGCCTCCTTAGGCTGTCTGTGGTTCGTTAGTTTGCTTTAGTGCCTTGGCGATCGCCTTGACGCCTTCATCGAAGTAAAGCCATTGCGGTACTTCTTTGTCGCTGTGCTGTGACTTGCTGTTAGCCCATCGGCCATACTTGTTCTGGCCCGGCTGTTCAGCCTTGATGCCAATTTGATTAGCAGTGCGGCCCACCTTGTTGGCTGTGGTTCCAAGCTTCTGGGCGACCGCCGTTGCGCTGTACTCCTTCTTGAGCAACACGGGAATGGTCATCTCACCGGTGATTGCCTCCGCAGCCTTGGCCAACAGTGCCTGCTTGGACGTTTCGGACTTGGTTTGCATGGCGATACGGTAAAGCAATGTTCCCTTGCGTGTCTGCGCATTCTCGCTCATGATCTCGAGCCGCTTGGCGGAATCGATACGCGGCTGTGTTGCCTTGGCCTCCGCCCGCATGGTGAAGTAACCATCAACCAACTGGTCATATACTTCCCATGCCTTGTCGTCTTCGAGAATTTTCAGAAGCTTGGAATAGCCACGCTCGGAAAGCAGATAGATATTAGCTGAGTTCGAAGCGGACTGTTTGGTGAACCCGAAACTCAATGGCTCAAACCCATCGAGTTTTTTTAGGTCTAGAATATCGATGCCATCTTTGAAACGTTTACGGTTGTCATTGATACGTCGATTAATCTCACCAAGTGGCTGTTCATGAATCAACGCGATGTCCTTAACCAACATCGCCTTTTTGTTCTTACCGAATCCGCCTTCGATACCGGTGAATTCGATATGGCCGATATGCTCACGACCGATTACTTTTAATTCGTTCATTACTATGCCTCCTTGTGTTCATGCAACGTGAACCTTTTTCTTAAAAAAATAATCTGGTATGTCTCTAACGTCTGCGTGCAGCACCGACATTGCTTTTTCAATATCGCTATCGCGCCATGATGTTTTCCCATTCAGCTTTAGAGATATGCTGCGTTCTGACAGCCCCATGGCAATCGCAAAGTTATATTGTGTGCCAAACTGCTCTGTGATCTTTCCCAGAAGTTTAGAATAGTCATAGCTCATTGTCCGTCCTCCTTTCCAGTTCATGACTCATGAACTTTATGAACTTATCATATCAGCGGCTAGTATGTCTGTCAACACAAATATTCATGTTTCGTGAACTTCTCTGTTGAACTTATGTTCATTCGCCGGTATACTTCTAATTAAGGAGGTGCTTTAGATGAAGTCAACAACAGCTCAACGGCTAAATCAGTTAATGACAGACCGCGGACTAAAACAGGTCGATATTTTGAACATGTCCAAGCCCTTCCAAAAGTCTCTTGGCATTAAAATGGGGAAAAGCACTCTTTCCCAATACGTTAATGGGGTTCAGTCACCCGACCAAGATCGTATTTATTTACTAGCACATACTCTTAACGTTAGTGAGCCTTGGCTGATGGGGTTCGATGTCCCCCAAGAACGTCGATCGAGCAAAAAGACCCGCGAGGCTTCCACTGACATACTCCCCATATACAACAAGCTCCACCCCGCCCGCCAGCAGAACGTGTACACCTATGCGGAAGATCAGCTCAAGCAACAGCAGAACGAGAATGTTGTCCCGTTACCAGAACAGCGCGAGGTTGTTTGCGGGCGTGGTACAGCTGCCGGTGCTCCTATCGATGGCGCCACACAGGACGCTGAGGTGCGTAGGACGCGCGTCAATGTTAACGACATCCCAGCTAGTGCAGATGAAATCGTGACCGTTGAGGGGGACTCGATGGAGCCAGACTACCCGAAGTATTCGCAGATATTTGTTCGATGGCAAGACACAATCGATGACGGCGATCTGGCTGTTGTCCGTGTGGCTGACGAAGGCGTCACATTTAAGCAGGTGTCCCGCGACTACCAGCAAAAGAAAATTGTTCTACACTCACTGAATGACAAGTATCCTGACCGATACTTGGATCCCGAAGATGTCAGCATCATAGGCGTTGTCATCAACTAACCCGCAACAGTATCAGGACGCGGCGTTGGCCTACTTACCCGATACAATCTAGTCAACAACAAATAAATGGCTTAGAGGTGACAATCAACCGTGAATACAAATAAACAAATGGTACCGGAGCTTCGCTTCAAGGGGTTCACTGACGCTTGGGAAGAGCGTAAGTTAAAAGAACTTGGTGATATACAGACAGGTAATACACCTCCAACAAGTAATTTGGATAATTATTCTACTGACGGCGTACTATGGGTTACTCCAACAGATATCAAAACGCTTGTTATATCTGATACTGCTAAAAAACTATCTGAAGTAGGTGTGACAAAAGCAAGGATTGCTAAAGCAGGATCGATACTAGTTACTAGTATTGCAAGTATTGGGAAAAACACCTTAGTAACAATGGATGCTGGTTTTAATCAACAAATAAATTCACTCACTCCAACGCCTAAAAATGACTCCTATTTTCTGTTGACTCAATCAGAAAAGTGGTCTGAAAAGATGAAGAAAACTGCAGCATCAGCAACCATGCAGATAGTTAACAAAACAGATTTTTCAAATATCTCCACCTTTGTTCCTGTACACAAAGAGGAGCAACAAAAAATCGGCTCATTTTTCAGGCAACTAGATGAAACTATCGCTCTTCATCAACGTAAGTTATATCTACTCAAGGAACAGAAAAAAGGCTACTTGCAGAAGTTGTTCCCCAAAAATGGAAGCAAGTTCCCGCAATTAAGATTTGCTGGATTTACTGACGCTTGGGAAAAGCGTCCTATCAAGAAAATCGCTAGCGTGAACGGTGGCAAGGACTACAAGCACCTTAACAAGGGTGACATTCCAGTCTATGGAACTGGCGGATACATGCTAAGTGTCGACCAGGCTTTATCTCAGGAAGACGGCATTGGCATTGGGCGAAAAGGTACAATTAACTCCCCCTACATTCTAAGAGCTCCATACTGGACCGTAGATACGTTGTTCTATGTGATACCTAAGGGGACACAAGATATAAATTTTCTGTATGCAATTTTTCAACGAGTTAACTGGAAGAAATACGACGAGTCTACCGGTGTACCATCATTGTCGAAACAAACAATCAATGCCGTGGAAGTTACAACTCCTACTCAAGCTGAACAAGAATTGATTGGAACGATGTTTAAGCAACTTGATAATCTCATCGCAGTCAACCAGCGTAAGGTTGAACTGTTAAAAAAATTGAAGCAAGCCTATCTCCAGAAAATGTTCGTGTAGTACTCAACTGTGGTTCAACTGTTATCAAAAACCCATTAAGCAGCAGGCACGGGCAGGACGTGCCGTGGGCTTACGTCCAAACTGGACGCAAAATAAAAAGCCCCTCAAAATGAGAGGCAGGAGGTGCTATGTATGGAAATGTACCATGCATATCTGTGCTACGACTGTAAAAAAGAAGGCTATATCTCTCAACTTAAGGCATCAGTAACGGAAAAAAGTTACCTAAGCGCCACCTGCCAACGTGGGCATCATGTCGATATTTTTACGAGCACGCCATTATTCGCACCATTATATGAACATGCCATGCAAGCTCATATTTCTCATAACTATTTTGAATCATTTTTAAGCGCATACTCTGCATTAGAAAACATTTTTAGGATTGCTAGTCAAGCTAATATCTGGATGTATTCAAATCGTGATATGACCGCGGTCGACAAAGCACTAAAGTTCGGGGCACTACTGTCCTCAGAACGGTGTCAGGGAAATTTTTACACAGTTGCAGCGGAACGCTTTCCAAAACGCTTCGAGACAATTACTGAAGAGTTCAACCGGCTGGTTTCCGTACGTAATAGAGTGATGCATGGTAGTGTGATACCCGATGAGGGGCGTTCAATGCAGGCGCTAATGACTGTTTGGAAGGTCGGCGTGATCTGTCTTTATGGGTGGATGGAAAATGGAGGTAGCGTTATTCAATACTACCAAATGACCCGTAGCAATTATGATTTGAGTAAACGTTCAGAACATGTCTCGGCTCAGAAAGAAATTGAAGCAATGCCACATCCCGATCCAATGAAGATAGGAAATCTGTGTTACTATCTCTCACCCCTGAGCGAAGTCCGTGGACTGCTTGGATCAATCAACTGGGATCATAAATTTGACGATGCAAACGGTCAGCCAGACTTTGAGGCAGTTATTGATAGTCAGCTGAAGGTTACGTTCGAACAATTAATACAGCAAACTCCTCCACTCGACACCATCATAAAGCAATCAATCAAGCGTTAAAACATCACCCCAAAAAGTTAACAACTCCCGACTTCGATCGTAAATAAAATTTTCATTTAGTGTTGGCGTTTTATCCGTAATGGATCCCGAGATAATGATTCTTGTGTTTCTCGGCAAAGTCTGCAAAAAGTCTGCTAGCTCGCCTGTGGTTCGTAATTCATGATTGCAGTTCATATTGTTTACCTCCTAATATATATAAAGATAATAATCTGAGGTTTAATATCCTAAATTGCTGTGTAATATTATGAAACATCACCTTTGAAAGCCAATAAATTAATTTTATTCATCACAATTATACCACGAAAAAGCGCCTGTCCCCATACCTTGACCGGTCAGGACAGACGCTAGGCAAGAACTCGCTCGATGAGTGCGCTCTTTGTGTACTCTATTTTAACCTAAATGGAGGAAATTATCATGGCATCTTACGAAAAACGTGGGACCGGTTGGCAGTTTCGTATCTCATGGCAGGACGAACAGGGCAAACGACATACCAAATCCAATGGTGGTTTCCGCACTAAGAAACTCGCCGAAAATGCTGCACACGATCTAGAGGTAAAACTCGCACACGGCTCGCATATTGACCGTGCGGATCTACCCCTAGTTGATTACTGGCATCAATGGTGCACCACTTATAAAATCGGTAAACGCGCTGTCGCCACAGAATACTTTTATCCAATCATTGAAACGACACTCAAAGATTACTTTGGTGATACGCCACTCGGCAAGATCACGCCCTTAAAATGGCAAGCCTTTCTAAACGACTATGGCGACACTCATGCGCGATCAACTAGCTCAAAGGTCAATGGATATATTCGTGCCATGGTACGCACCGCTATCAACGAACAAACTTTACACACCGACTTCACCTTTGATGCTGAAATTTCCGGTGAGCGTGGTGTTGATGAAGCCGACAAGTACCTTCAGCTTGATCAGTTTGCCGAGCTAGTTAACTTAGCACATGAAACGGCGGACTTTAATCACCTTGCAACTGTCGCCGTTTATGTCGGCGCAGAATCAGGAATGCGAGTGGCCGAAGTGCTTGGTCTTACGTGGGATTGTGTGGATTTTGAAGCCAATACACTCACCATTAATAAATCATGGGACTATATTCATCATACGGGTTTCAAGCCAACGAAAAACGAATCCAGTAATCGAACCGTCGAAGTTCTACCCGCAGTCACTGATTTACTCCGCCAAGTCAAAGTCCAACAAGCGGCTTGGATGCTGAAAACGGGCCAGCGTGACAAGCACAACTGCGTTTTTTATTCTAAGTATTCTCAGGTCCTTACTGGTGCGGCGTGTAATAAGGCACTTAAAAATATGGAGACCAAAATCGGCATCCCCAATGACGATCAAATCACCTTCCACGGCTTGCGTCATACCCATGTCTCTTATCTCCTATCCGAGGGTATCGATATTTACTATATCTCAAAGCGACTTGGCCACGCCGGCATCCAGATCACGATGAGCACTTACAGCCACTTATTGGACGCACAGAAATCTAAACAGGCATCAAAAGCAATGGTGGCGCTGGATAAGCTTGCCCGATAACGTGTACCAAACGTGTACCGAGTGCGTAAAATCAACCAAAAACAAACTAAAACAAAAACACTGGAATGCCTTGATATCAGGCTTTCCAGTGTTCTAACGAAATCAATAAAGTTCTAAAAATGGAGGTGAG
>NZ_RHOI01000027.1 GCF_003946165.1 Lacticaseibacillus baoqingensis
GCGAAAATCTAGATCAAACTTGACCATAGTAAAACCCCCAGATTTGGATTGTTGTCCAAACCTGGGGGTTCACATCAGTTTGACCCACCGCTTTTTTGCGTTGAAATCATCATGCACTGCGGCGCCAGCGGCTGCTCCAAGCCTCTAAGGCCCCTAACGCGGCAAATAAGATAAAGGCCAACGCGGCCAAGACCACGATCCCGCCATACATGCCGAGATAGTCCAGCCGGTTCCATTCATCCATGATCAAGTAGCCGATCCCGTATTCAGTCCCATAGACTTCGGTGAAAAATAAGGTCGCGATCGCACTGCCTAATGCGATCCGCAACGCAGAAAACAAGCCGGCCAAGCTCGCCGGCCACGTCACATACCACAACGTTTGCCAACGGCTGGCGCCCATGACCGCCACGCCTTGATACACCGACGCTGGGATCTGCCGCACCGCATCCCGTACGCCGATGATCACTTGGAACACGATGATCAACGTGATCAAAATGATTTTTGAGCCATCGCCCAATCCAAACAACAGCATCACCACTGGCAATAATGCGATCTTTGGCAGCGGATAGGTCAAATAGATCAAAGGATCCAAGACTCGCCCGACACGCGGCAAACGCACGCAAGCGATGCCGATCACCACGCCTAATATTGTGGCAATCACCATACTCCAGCCAAGGCGATACAAGCTGAAGAATAAATGCCACTGCAACTGCCGTCTTGCCAACTGCGGTAAATACGCATACACCGCCCATGGGGTGGGCAAAACAGCTTGATGCACGACCAATGCGGCAACAGCCCAAGCCGCATGGATCAATACTAAGGCCACTGCGGTCATTTTTACTTTGCCCATTGTGCTGCCACCGCCTCTCTTAAATCGGCTAAGACTTGCGGATATGCAGGTGCATGCACGCGTTGGGCGCGCGGCAGATCGGCCAACGCGTTTTTCATGAGGTGCGGGTGCCCTTGTGCCAGCACGAGCAGGCGATCACTTAACACGAGCGCTTCTTCCCAATCATGAGTCACCACCAGTGTAGGCGCCGGTGTCGCTTGCCATTGCTTATCAAATAAGGCATACGCCGTTTGTTTGACCACCGGATCTAAGGCAGAAAACGCCTCATCTAATAAGAGTAATGTCGGTTGGGCAACAAACGCCCGCGCCAGCGCCACGCGCTGGCGCTGCCCGCCTGATAACGCGGCCGGATAGCGCTTGGCCAGCGGCGTTAAGCCCAACGCCTCCAGCATCGCCATGACTTGCTGATTGGCGGCAGCATGCCGCAACCGCAACGGCAGCCCAACATTAGCTGCAACCGTTAACCATGGCAATAATCCATAATCTTGTGGCACTAACGCCAGTTGCTGGCGCTGCGGATCAATCTCCTGACCGGCTAACGTTACCGTACCGGTATGCGCTTGTTGGCCGCAAATCGCGTTGATCAGCGTGGTCTTTCCCACTCCAGACGGGCCCAACACCGCTAAGATCTCCTGAGGGCCAACGGTGAACGTGACGTCTTCAAGGATCTGCTGATGCGCATACGCAACGCCTAAATGGCTCACCGTTAACATTATTGCACCTGAAGTTGATAGTCGCTGGCGTCGACTGCTTGTTTCAAGATGCCGGTTTGATGCGCATACGCAAAGGCTTGCTTCAATGTCTTCGTCGGTACCGCTTGAGCTGCTTGGTAATGCGGCAGTTGATATGCAGCTGCGATTTTTGCTGGGAAGCCGAGCTGCTTGGTCAACAAGGCTTGATAATCGCTGGCATGATGCTTGTTGATCGTTTTGACCGCTTGATCATAGGCCTGGTAGAAGCGCTTCATCACGGCTTGGTTTTGACCTAATGCGCGGTCGACTGCCAACAAGGTGGTTTGATACTGGGCCGGATCGCTTTGAGCGATCACCTTCAGCCCTTGGGCCTTAGCCATGCTCAAAAACGGGTCCGGTAAGATCGTCGCTGCCGCTTGTTTGTTAGCGACTAATTGCAAGCGTACTGGGATCGCAGCAACTTCTTTGATCGCAACGTCAGTGTCTTTGAGGCCAGCTTTTGCCAGTTGCTGGTCCAAATAAAACGTCGGCGTCTGCCGCGGCATGGTCGCGATCGCTTGGCCTTTCAAATCGGCAACCGATTTGACGTTGTCGGCACTAGTCACGATCCCAAAATAGCCAGTCAAAGCCGTCGCACTTTTGAAGCCTAACTGCCCGTTGACATAAGTACTCAATGCCACCGCATCACTGACCGCAGCATCCAATTGGCCGCCGGCGATCGCGGCGTCACGTTCTTTGGGTGACTTAAACGCCGTCAGCTTAACGTTGAGGTGGTGCTTTTTGAAGTATCCGGCTTGCTGGGCCACATAAAGCGGCAAGGAATCTGGTGCTGCCATGGTGCCGATGCGGATCGTTGCCGATTTCGGCGCGGCGGCACTACCGGAAGACTGCACCGCAGATTCCTTCGGGGCACACGCCACCAACACACTGCCCAATACCGCTAACCCAAATCCCAATACCCAATGCTTCTTCATCTTTTGACCTCCATAATCACTAAACTTGATGTCTGCTTTTTACCATACCCGCTTGCTTTGGGACTGGCAAGCCCAAAAAATATGCCTTTTTTAAAAACATTTTTTGGTTTCATTATAATTGAGCAAGGGAAAACCCCAATTGTTTGCAAACGCCCTCATTCTTGTGATTTTTTGACGTACAATAAAAATAAGTACTGCTTTAGATTTTGACATTGGAGGTGGCAATCGTGAAAGTAGCAATTTTTTCCACTTGTATCATCGACCTCTTGTTTCCTAACGTTGGGGCGGCGATGGTCGAGGTGCTCGAGCGCTTCGGCTGTGAAACGACCTTGCCTGTCAAACAGATCTGTTGCGGGCAGCCGACGTTCAACTCTGGGTATGTCAAGGAAACCCAAAAGGTCATGCATAACGAAGTCGATGCCTTGCTAGGCGTCGATGCCGATTATATTGTCGGGCCTGCTGGGTCTTGTGTCGCCATGCTCAAAGAATATCCAGAACACCTTAAAGATGATCCTGAATATGCGGCTAAAGCACAAGCACTTGCGGATAAGACCTACGAATTTTCCCAATTTGTTTATCGGATCTTGCATGTGGCCGATGCCGGGGCGCGTTTAGACGCTACGGCGACGTATCACCGTTCCTGCCATATGACGCGGCTGTTAGGGGAACGCACCGCGCCGTTTGAGCTGCTCAAGCATGTGCAAGGCTTGACGATGGTGCCATTGCCGCATCTGGAAAACTGCTGCGGGTTTGGCGGCATGTTTTCAGTCAAGGAACCGGAAATCTCGCGGCAAATGGTGGATGAAAAAGTCGACTCGGTCCTTTCGACCAAAGCAGAAATCTTGATCTCATGTGACCAAGCCTGCTTGATGAACATCGTCGGCCGCTTCAATCGCCGCGGTGAGCATATCAAGGTGATGCATTTGGCTGAAGTATTGAATAGCAATGTTGATATGGATCGGGTCCAGTACATCGATGACGCCGATCTGGTACCTGGAGGTGGAACTTATGCCAATCAAAACCAGTGATCATCCCTTTTTGACGCGGCTGGCAGAATCAGAAGCCGATCCGTTCATGCAAGCGGCCGTTGCCAAAGCACAAGACGCGCAGTGGGACAAACGTACTGCCGCGCGGCAAGATCTCGGCAATTGGGCCCAGTGGCGGGAATTGGCGGAACAGATCCGCCAACACGTGGTACGCTATTTGCCCGATTATCTAGAAGAATTTGCCGATAATGTCGAAGCCCGCGGCGGCCATGTCTTCTTTGCCAAGACGGATGACGAAGCCGCCAACTACATCAAACAGATCGCCATCGATAAAGGCGCCCAGCATGTGGTCAAATCCAAGTCGATGGTCACCACTGAAATCGATTTAGATAAGAAGCTCTTGGAGATCCCAGGCATGTCGGTATTAGAATCTGATCTGGCAGAATTCATCCTGGAAGAAGATGACTTCGATGAGCCAACCCATATCGTCTTCCCGACGCTGCACAAAAACCGCGATCAGATCCGTACGATTTTCCATGATAAACTCGGCTATGACGGCGATAATGACCCGCAGCATTTGGCGCGCTTTGCGCGTAAATATCTGCGCGCGTCCTTCTTACAAGCGGATCTCGGGGTAACGGGCTGCAACTTTGCGATCGCTGATTCCGGGTTGATCAACTTAGTCACCAATGAAGGGAATGCGGATCTGGTCATGGCGATCCCCAAGACGCAAGTGGTCGTCATGGGGATGGAGCGGCTAGTGCCGAGCTTGAAAGAAGCGGAAGTCTTAGACCAAATGCTTTCCCGCTCTGCCGTTGGGCAAAAGCTCACCAGTTATGCTACTTTTGCTGGTCGGCAAGTTGACGGTGAAAGCGACGGCCCAGAAGATTTCTATGTCGTGATCGTGGATAACGGCCGCAGCAATGCCTTAGGCGGCGACTTTGAAGCCGTTTTGCAATGCATCCGGTGCGGGGCATGTTTGAACGTTTGCCCGGTTTATCGCCACATTGGCGGACATGGTTACGGCTCGATTTATCCTGGCCCAATCGGTGCGGTTTTATCTCCGGTACTGCGCGGCTATCAAGAGTTTGGCGATTTGCCATTTGCTTCCAGCCTCTGCGGGGCTTGCAGCGAAACTTGTCCGGTGAAGATCCCGTTGCATAAGCTTTTGATTAAGCATCGGGAAGTCATGGAAAACCAGCTCCATATGGATCATTCGTTCAACAATGTCTTGATGAAAGGCATCGGCGTTGCCACTGGGACCCCGGCGATGTTCCGCATGGCCATGGGGGTCGACCACACCATGTTTGGCCCGCTTTCCAAAAAAGCGCCGATTTCAACGGAAAACTTCATCAATAATGGCGGCTTCGTGAAAAACGCCCCTTCGCTGGCGAAAGGCTGGACGGATGTCCGTGATTTGCCAAGGCCGCCAAAGCACACCGAAAACTTCCGGGCGTGGTTTAAAAAACACCAAAGTGAAAACAAACACGCGTAAAGACGCGCACCAATAAATAAGGAGGGATAACATGACTGAACGTGAAGCTTTTTTAGACAGCTTAGCCACAGCAGCAAAACGGCCGCGGCACCAATTACAAGATCACCCGTTTAAGCCGCTGAATGATCTGCCAGACACCACACTAGCAGATCTCAGCGCAGATGATTTATTCGCCTTAGCCGAAAAAAGCAGCGAAGCGGTGCACGTTGATTTTCAAACCACGACCAAAGCGGCCTTGCCACAAGCACTGGATGCCTTTTTAGCCGCTAAAGCAGCCAAGACGCCAATGCTGCCAACCAGCACGGCGTTTGCAGACTTTGGGTTGACAACATGGCGTGACCAACTGACGCCTCAGCCCAGCTTTTGGGTGCCCAACGCCGGCCGCGAAGCCAACATCGACACGGCGAGCCACGCGGATGCGGCGATCGGTTTTGCCGATTATCTGCTTGCAGAATCCGGCACGATCACCGTCGCCACCACCCCTGGCCAAGGCCGCGCATTCCATTTCTTACCGACCCACTACCTTGCCGTGATCAAAAAAAGCCACATCTTGAGCCGGTCGCGCCAGGCGATGTATCGCTATGAAAAAGCGTTTGCCGATGGCAGTTTAAAGACTTCCAATATCAATTTCATCACGGGACCATCTAATTCTGGTGATATTGAAATGGTCTTGATCGTCGGCGTCCATGGGCCGTTGGATATGACGTATCTCGTCGTTGAAGATATGTGACCCAGACCAGTCAACATTTGTAAGCACAGCATCAATGATTCGGGGGAGGCACTTTTATGACAACAGCAGACACGCCGCATGGGCGCTTTAACGCGACCATGGCGTTGATCATGGGAACGTTGGCAATGATGGGCTGCTTCATGGCTTGGTCCAGTTTTGCACCGTTAGCCGCGCAGATTGCTAAGACTTTTTCGCTTTCGGTTTCACAGCGCACCTTGTTGCTGGCGACACCGGTTTTATTAGGCTCGATCTTGCGGATCCCAGTCGGCATCTTCTCTGATCGCTATGGCGGCAAAAAAGTCTACATCTTGTTGATGCTGTTCGTCTTGATCCCGCTGTTTTTGGTGCCGCGAGTCCACTCGTTTGGCCTGCTATTGATCGTCGCCTTGCTGCTGGGAATGAGCGGGACCTCTTTTGCTGTGGGGATCTCATATGTTTCCGTTTGGTTTCCTCCCGAACGCCAAGGCTTGGTGTTAGGCATCGCCAGTTTAGGCAACTTGGGCAATGCGATTTCCGCGCTGACCTTGCCGCGCATCGCGCAACACTGGGATTTCACCATGGTGTACAACTTCTTGATCGGCGTTTTGATCATCTTGATCGTGATTTTTGCCATTTTTTGTAAAGAGATGCCGGTCAACAAAAACAAGACCTTCAAAGACTCTTTGGCCGTTGCCAAAGATGCCAACACTTGGTATCTCTCCTTGTTTTACGCATTGACCTTCGGCTTATTCATGTCTTTTAGCAACCTCACCCCGACCATGCTGGGCGCTTTGTTCAAAATGACGCCAGTAGACGCTGGGCTGTGGGCCGCAGCTTTTGGCGCCATGTGTACCATCGTGCGGCCGATCGGCGGTATCTTGTCGGATAAATTCCGCCCGATGGCCTTGTTGCAATGGGTTTTGATCGGCATCGGCATCTTCGCGCTGGAACTCAGCGGTACCCTTGGCGCCATGCTGCCTTTTGAATTAGGCCTGGTCATGATCGGCGTGATCGCCGGGTTAGGCAACGGGATCATTTTCAAAATGGTGCCTTACGTCTCCAAAGGCAATACTGGGGCTGTGACTGGCTTTGTCGGCGCGGTCGGCGGGTTAGGCGGGTACTTCCCACCGATCTTGCTTGGCGTGATCCAACAAGCCACAGGCAGCTATACCATCGGCTTGATCTTGTTGGCGATCTTTGCCGCCTTATGCTGGTTAGTCTTATGGCGCAACTTTATCCGCGGCGGCTCTCACATCGTGCAATAGCACCGCTTTTAGCGCATTAAAACAGGGATATGACGATGTCATATCCCTGTTTTAATGTTGCGGTGACAAAAGGGTCAGTCGATTGCTGCAAGTTATGCCAACACGCCAACGCGCGGCAGCTTTGCCAAGACCCCTTTGCCATGCGGCGACTTTAAAATTGCTTGGGAAGCATCCCCGCCAGCCGTGTTGCCGTGATGCTTGCCGCCAGCCCAAGGGCCGACGTTTGAGACGTCATAAACAACGCCGTCAACGGCCACATAAGCGGCCCGCCCGTCTTGGCCATCATATTGCTTCAATTCGTCTAAGGTGAAAGTTTTATCCATATGTGATCTGCCTCCTTAACCTGAGCAACGTTACATCCGGTTCAAGCATACGCTTTGCATTGTGCACAATGCAACCCCTGCCAGCGATTCAACCGCCAGAAACCGGCGGGATCAAGGCGACTTCGGCGGCGGCATCAATCTGCTGATCGGCAGTGGCATAATCTTGATCGACTGCAACGACACTTTGAGCGATCAAAGCGGCATATTTAGGATATGCCGCCGCCAAGGCAGTTTTGATCGCATCAGCAGTCGTCGGGGTAGTCACCGCAATGGTTACTTGCGCTCCGAGCGCTTCAGCTAATAATGAAAATAATTGGATGTTCAATCTTCAAGCCCCCCAAAACGGATCTTATCCGTATCATATTCTTTCTTCCAGATCGGTACGGTTTGCTTCAACCGATCGATCAAGTCCCGACACGCCGCAAATGCTTCGGCGCGATGCGGCGCCGCGACGCCGATAAATACGGCCAAATCGCCTAATTCAAGGTGGCCGATACGGTGCACCATCGTGACTTCAAAACCTTGCGCCAAGTATGGCGCCGCCAGCTTTTGCATTTCTTTAACGGCCATCGGCACATAAGCGGAATAATCGATCGCCGTGGTTTCAATCTCACCGGTCATTTGCCGTACGGTACCGATGAAGATATCGATGCCGCCATATTGCGGCGCCATCAGTGTTTGCATCAGCACCGCGGCATCTAGCGGCTGGTGCGTGATCGCAATATGCGTCATGATTTTTTCACCGCCTTTCCTGCAAGGATCGCGTGAATCTGCTTGGTGGAAAACTGCTGGTCAAAGAATCGTTGATAAAACGCCTTGGCTTTAGCGGTGAGCGCCACCTGTTGGGTCAATTCTGGATGCAGGCGCTTAGCCGCCCACCAGATCTGTAAGTCGGCTTCAGCACTATAGCGGTCCCATGCAAATAAACCGCTGGGATTGCCATAGACTTTTTGATGTTTAACGGCAGTGAGGTGTTTGAAGCGAGCGTCTTTTTGAAAAGCAGCCAAGGCTTTAGCCGTAGTGGTACTGCCGACGATGATCACTTCCGGATCGGCTTTGATGATCGCCTCTGGTGTCACATCGCGCATATTGCCTGCTTCTTGCACCGCGTTTTGGCCGCCAGCGATCTTGATCCATTCATCTGGGATGGTCTTGGTGCCATCAACTTTGGTCAAGTCAGCCAACCCGACCACATGGAGCACAGTGGGCCTGGTTTTAGCTGCTGCCGTGAGCGCTTGGACGCGCTTGATGTCTTGTTTGAACTGTTGATTATAGCTTTTGGCTTTAGCTTTGGCGGCTTTGGTATTGAGCAGATCAGCCGTCAAGGTGATGCTTTGTTGCATGTCAGGTAACGTTTGAAACATCGCGTTGACTGTCGGCAGTTTGGCTTTGCGCAGCGTTGTGACTTGCGCCGGATCAGCCGAGATCACCACTTGCGGCGCCGCTTTGAGCAAGGTTTCGAGCTGTACGTCACTGCCGGCAAACGGCACCGCCTGATTTTTGAGCGTCGGGTACAAACTAGTCAGCAGCGCGTTATCATGGATCAGCTTCGTCGTGGCGACGATTTTATCCGCGCCGCCAAGCATCGCCACGATCGGATTGGAGGCGTGCCACAGATCCGCGACTTTAGTCACTTTAGTCGGTACCTTCACGGCTCGGCCGGTCATATCAACGACCGTATGCGTTTGAGCGGCCACCACCCCACCAGGCGTAAGGCCAAAGCCGGCGACACAAGCGGCCAATAATAGGAATCGTTTCATCATGACGGATCTACTCCTTTGATCAAATACACAGGGCGTTGGCCATGCCAAACGGCATCGATCGGCGTTTGATATAAGGCTTCTAATCGGGCCGCACTGAGCTGACTGACAGTGATTTGTTCCAGGTGCTGCGCCTGCAAGATCGCGATCGAATCAGCGATCAAAGTGGCTTGGTTGGGATCATGGGTGGTGACGATGATGGTTTTGCCATCGTGTTTGAGTGACTGCAGCAAGCGCAGCACAAGCGCTTGATTTTTTAGATCTAACGCCGCCGTCGGTTCATCCAATACCAATATTTGGGCCGCTTGGACCAGTGCTGCGGCGATCATCACCAGCTGTTTTTGCCCGCCAGACAGCGTCGCCAAACTTAACGGCGCCAATTGGCTTTGTCCGACTCGCGCCAGCGCTTGTGCCACACATTGGCGATCGGCTGCATCTGGTTGACCAAACAAGCCATGCTGGCTGACCCGCCCTAAGAGCAAATAATCTTGCACGCTCAGCGTACTGCCGCGCCCCCCAGTTTGTGCTACGACCGCCAAGCGCGCAGCGCGCTGGCGGGCATTTAAGCTGGCCAGATCCACCCCAGCGATACACACCTGACCGCTAAGCGGCTGCAAACGGCCAGTCAAACAGCCTAACAGGGTGCTTTTGCCGATACCATTGGGCCCTAACAACACCAAGATATGCCCTTGAGGCACCTGCAGCTGGGCTTGGGTAAATAAGGCGGGCCGATGGGGATAAGCAAACGCGAGGTTTTTCGCGGTCAATTCATAATCCAAGCGGCTGCCTCCTTAATAAAATCACGATCAATACTGGTACGCCGATGAAACCGGTGATGATACTTAACGGGATATCGTTGACGGACACACTGCGCGCAAACGTATCTGCCGTCAACAACACCGTCGCGCCAATCACTGCAGTCAGCGGCAAGACTCGGCGATTATCACTGCCGACAAAGCTCCGTGCCAAATGCGGCACGACTAGCCCTACCCAGCCGACTTCACCACACAAGCACACCGAAGCTGCGGTCAATAACGTCGCTGCTACCACCATCGCGTTGCGGTTGGCCCGCGGCGACAACCCTAAAGCGACGATCGCATCATCATCTAAAGTCAAGGCATTCAAGCGCCAGCGCGCCGCCAGCAAGAACCCGCCTGCCAATGATAACACCGGCGCGATCACGGTCAGCGCGGTTTGGTCGACTTTAGCAAAACTACCTAATTCCCAAAAAACGATGCTTTGCAACTGATCTTGCGGATCGGCGATGTATTTGATCAAGCCCAAGCAGCTGGTCGCTAACCCACCGGCGATCATCCCTGCTAAGACTAAGTTCAGCGTCTGCTTTTGCGGCAGCAACCGACTCAATGTCAGCGTCAAGCTGACCGTGGCTAAGCCGCTGATAAAGGCACACCCTTCAACAGCCCATAGCGGCCAGCCGCACAAAATGGCAAAGGCCGCCCCGACACTTGCGCCGGTGGCGACCCCCAAGACATTCGGACTAGCTAAGCCGTTAGCAAACACCGCTTGATACGTCGCCCCGGCCATGCTCAAGCCAGCGCCGACTAACACCACCGCCACCAAGCGCACCACTCGCAGCGCCACGACCATGCCTGCTGGGGTTTGGGTGTGACCAAGCGCCTGCAGCACTTGACTGGGCGTTAAGGCATAATTACCCACGCAAATCGCCACGCCGCAAACGAGCACTAATAAGGCTAGCGCGATACCCATTTTGCGCATCATCAAGCACCGATCCGCGGCTTGCGCCGATAGACGATAAAACGCCGGTAGAGGTATTGATAAGGCAGCGCGATCGCATGGATCAAGCGGGTATACGGGAAGAACATGAAGATCAAAAAGCCGACGAAGACATGGATCTTAAACAGCGTCGGCACATTGAGCATCAAATGCCAATCCGGCTGCAAGACCCAGATCTGGCGAAACCAGATCGCAATGCTGGTGCGATAGTTGAAACTCGGATTGAGCGGCCCAGCGATAAAACTCGACGCCATCCCCAGCAGCATCTCAGTCAACAAGCTCAAGTTCACGATCAGATCTGACAAACTGCTCATCGCAAACACCCGCTTGTTGGTGAAGCGCCGGTAAGTCAATACGAACATCCCCACTAACGCCAACACCCCGGCGATGCCACCCATGACCATCGCAAACAGGTGATATTGCTCATTGGTGATCCCGAAGGCATCTGTCCAGGCTTTAGGAATAATGATCCCCGCCACATGCCCGAAAAACACCATGATGATCCCGACATGAAAACAAATCGAGCCGATGATCAGCAGCTTGCGTTCCATCAGCTCACTAGATTTTGCCGTGATCTGATAAGGAAACCACTTAAAGCGCACGATGATCCCGATGAAAAAAGAGGCTAGCGCCAAATATGGATAGATCGTCCATAAGAAAAACTGTAATCCCTGCCCCATTTAGCTTACCCCCTTGGCCGCCGGCGCCAGGCAATCTTTAAACTCGGCACGCACCAGCGCCACCAAGCGAAAATACGGATCAGCCGCAGCGACTGCTGCGCGTTTGAGCAATTCATGCGTCCCATCTTCGATCACCGCAAACAACAAGGACAGATCTTGCTGGCGGGCATCTGTTTGCCAATCCGAATACGCCAAAAATTCCAGCATCAGCGGCAGATAATCCGGCAATTCAGTACCTTGCACCCGCACGCCAAACATCTCATACAACATTTTCAATCGCGCCAGCACTTGGCCGCGTTCCCGCGAGTCCGTGAGCTTGTAATAGGTCATATAAAGTGTGTAGCGATTATTCAACTCAAACAAGCCGACATAATGCGTCTGCAACTCTGCCAACGACTCTTGCTGCAGCTCGGCCAACAACGCCAACAGCGCCGTTTTGTGCGCAGTTGGGGCATAGTCTTGTTGCAACCCGGCAGTAAAGGCCGGTGTCAACAATTCTGCCGTGGGATAATCGAGCAAGCGGCTCAAATAAGTGAATCCGGTTTTGACAGTATCGAGCTTTTGAATATTAATCACGCCAGATCCCCCCATAAAAACTTTCTGCATAGATCTGCTGACTCGACATCCCCGCTTTGTATTCCTTGAACATGCTGCCATGCGCTGGGGCTAAAGCACACCCATTGCATTCCTCGAAACCTAAGCCGCCAGCTTCTTGCGCCACTGGTTCAACGTTTTCTTTTTTGGCTTTAGGGATCACGAAGCGGTCTTCATACTTAGCGATCGCCAACAACCGATACAAACTGGTGGCGCGCTTTGCATCTAAGCCGACACGTTCTAGTTTAGCGGCGTCAAACGGCTTGCCTGACGTTTGCGCCCGCATGAACAAGCGCATCATCGCCAGCTTGTATAACGCTTGCTTGATCACTGCCACATTGCCGCCTGTTAGCAAGCTGGCCAAGTACTCAACAGGAATGCGCATTTCATCGATCGCTGGGAAAATCAATTCAGGATACTTGATCGAGTTTTTGCCTTCAAAATAATTCATGATCGGGCTCAAAGGCGGCACATACCAGACCATTGGCATCGTGCGGTATTCTGGATGCAATGGGAAGGCGATCTTTTCTTCAACCGCCATCTTATAAACCGGCGAGTGTTGGGCGCAATGCAAGGTCTCTTCATCAACGCCGTCAGCCAATGCTTGGGCGATGACTGCTGGATCATTAGGATCGAGAAACAAGTCAAGCTGCCGCTGGTAAAGTTTAGTTTCGTCGGGTTCGCTAGCAGCTTCAGCCACTTTATCAGCATCATACAAGATCACACCGATATAGCGAATGCGGCCGACACAAGTTTCTGAGCAGACGGTAGGCAAGCCTTCTTCGATCCGGGGATAACAAAATGTGCACTTTTCCGCTTTATTGGTCTTCCAGTTGAAGTAGACCTTCTTGTACGGGCAGCCAGTCATACAAAAACGCCAGCCGCGGCAACGTTCTTGATCTACTAAGACAATGCCGTCTTCGTCACGTTTGTACATGGCCCCACTAGGACAACTCGCCACACATGCCGCATTCAGGCAGTGTTCGCACAACCGCGGCAGATACATCATGAAGGTTTTTTCAAAGTTGCCTTTGATGTCCGCTTCAATATCAGTCATGTTTGGATCTTCACTGAAACTGCGATCAGACCCGGCTAGATCATCATCCCAATTAGGCCCGTTGGTCAGGTCCATATACTCACCAGTGATCTGTGACTTAGCCCGCGCAACCGGTTGATGCTTCGATGCTTTGCCAAAAAGGGTTTGGTAATCATAAGTCCATGGTTCGTAATAATCATCCAGTTGCGGCATATCCGGATTGTAAAAGATCTTCAACAACGAGACCTTATTGAACTTTCCGCCGGCGCGCAGGGTCAACTTGCCTTTTTTGGTTAACGTCCAGCCCCCTTTATAATGGCTTTGGTCTTCCCATTGCTGGGGATAGCCGACCCCAGGCCGCGTCTCCACGTTATTGAACCACATGTATTCAGCGCCAGGCCGATTGGTCCAAGTCTGCTTACATGTGACACTGCAAGTATGACACCCGATACACTTATCGAGGTTTAAGACCATTGAGATCTGTGCTTTAACTTTCATGCCATTTCACCTCGTTTAACTTCCGCACGTTGACATACAAGTCCCGCTGATTGCCGATCGGCCCATAGTAGTTGAACCCATAACTCAGCTGGGCGTAGCCGCCGACCATTTGCGTGGGCTTGATATGGATCTGCGTCGGCGCGTTATGCGACCCGCCGCGATTGCCGGTGATCGATGATAACGGCTCTTGGATCTCCATGTCTTGCGCGTGATACATATACAAAGAGCCATCAGGCATCCGCTGAGATACCACTGCCCGAGCGGTGACGACCCCGTTTTTGTTATATAACTCGACCCAATCATTATCTGCAACATGGATCTTGGCCGCATCGGCTGGCGATAGCCATACGGTCGGGCCACCGCGAAACAGCGTCAGCATGTACAAATTATCTTGATACGTGGTGTGGATGTTCCACTTGCCATGCGGTGTCATATAACGCAAGGTGATCTCTTCGGCGGCCGGCGTCACTTGGACATCGCTTGGCCCCAGTACTGTTGGCGGCAAAGTCGGCTTGAACGTGGCCAATTCTTCGCCATATTCTTCAAAGATCTCGTGATCGATGAAGAATTGTTGCCGCCCGGTCAGCGTGCGAAACGGAATATTGCGCTCGATATTGACAGAAAAAGGACTGTAGCGGTCACCATCATGCTTGCTGCTGGTCCCTAACGGCGTCGGGATGGCTTCACTAGGCTGGATGGTGATCGACTTAAAGGTCATTTGCTTTTCCCTTAAGCCGCTGGCGATATCGGCAAGTTTTTCCCCGGTGATCGCTTCGGCATTGGCCCAAGCTTTAGTCGCGACATGGCCATTCGAGGCACTAGATAAGTGCAAGATCGCTTCAGCGACTTTTTGATCTTCATCCAACCGCGGCATCCCTGACTCGATCCCGCTGGTGTAGGTCCCATTGATGTCTTTGAGTTCGGCATACTCATCTTTGACGCTATAGTGATAGCCGTTGCCGCCCACGTTGCCGCCGGCATTTGGGCCTAAGGCGATGTAGCGGTCATAGATCGTCGTATAATCGCGCTCGACCAAACTCAAGCTCGGCATCGTCTTGCCTGGGATCGGTTCGCATTCACCTTTCTTCCAGTCTTTGATCTCGCCATTAGGCTGCGCCATTTCATTAGGCGTATCATGGCCGATCGGCTGGGTCTTCAAGTCGTAATGCTTGCCAGGAAAGTATTGTTTTGCCAGCGTAGAAAAGGTCTTGGCGATTTGTTTGAACGCTTGCCAATCAGAGCGGGATTCCCATTGCGGATCAACAGCCTTGTTGAATGGATGGATATACGGATGCATATCGGTTGAGGACAAGTCTTCTTTTTCATACCAAGTAGCCGCAGGCAACACGATGTCAGAATAAAGCGGGGTCGTGACCATCCGAAAATCAAAGGCGATGGCAAGATCCAGCTTGCCATCCACTGGCGCTTCGGTCCATTGCATATCTTGCGGCTTGAAGCGCTCGCTTTGCTTGGCCAGTAAGCCGTTTTCTGCTCCCAGCAAGTGGCGCATGAAGTATTCTTGCCCTTTGCCTGATGACGCAAATAAGTTCGACCGCCAGATGAACATCCCCTTCGGCTGATTTTGCTCAGCATCAGGCGCTTCAGCAGCAAAATGCAAGGTCCCTGCTTTTAACTCAGCCACGACTTTGGCTTTGATCGTATCCAGATCGGTGGTGTCATAGTCTTTGGTAAAGCTTAAGTTGCTGCGATCAAACTGCGGGTAACTCGGCATCCAGCCTAACCGGATCGCCATTTGCTGGTAATCCGCCGGGTGCTTATAAGCATGCGGGCTTTGGCGGATCGGGGATTTCAATCCTTCGTTATCCAGCTCGTCATACTTCCATTGGTCAGACGCGAAATAAAAGAAACTGGTCCCTTGCATCTGCCGCGCACCACCAGGCTGCCAGTCATTGGCAAAGGCGATAGTGGACCAGCCTTCTGCCGGGCGCAGCTTTTCTTGACCGACATAATGCGCCCAACCGCCGCCTTGTACCCCGATACAACCAGTCAGCATCAACATGTTGATCACCGCGCGATAAGTCATGTCCGAGTTGAACCAATGGTTGATCCCGGCGCCAACGATGATCATCGCTTTGCCATGTGTGTCTGCAGCTGTTTGGGCAAATTCACGTGCAATTTGGACCACCAGATCCGCACGCACACTGGTCACATTTTCTTGCCAAGCCGGCGTGAAGGGACTCGTGGCATCCATGGCATCATCGGCGGCATAAGGATCGCCCGGGATCCGCGCGATCCCGTATTGGGCCATCATCAAGTCATACACCGTCGTCACCAGCTGCTCGCTGCCATCTGCTAAGGTGACGGTCTTCACCGGCACGGTCCGTTGATAAACAGATGCCCCTTGCTCCGAAAATCCTGGCATATCGATCACTGCGGTGCGCCCATTTTCAACTAATACCGACAGTTGCGGCGCGATGGTATGGCCATCTGCGGCGGTCAGATCCAAGCGCCACTTTTGATTTTGATCATAGCGCTGCCCGATCGTACCATTTGGGGCGATCAAGCGGCCATCTGTTTCATCAAAAACCAGCGGCTGCCACTCACCGTTAGCAACGGTTTGGCCCAAGTCAGCGGCGCGCAAGAAACGTCCAGACACCACATGATCCGCATGTTTTAAGCTCGGTTTCAGCGTGATCACAAATGGCAGATCCGTGAAGCGCTTGGCGTAGTCGATGAAATACGGCACCTGCTGCTTATGGTAATAGTCGTTCAAGATCACATAGGTAAACCCTTGTGCCAAAGCGGCATCAGAGCCTGGGTGCGGCGCCAGCCAATTATCAGCAAACTTAACGTTTTCGGCATAATCAGGGCTGATGGCCACGACCTTGGTGCCTTTGTAGCGGGCTTCAACCATGAAGTGCGCATCCGGGGTCCGTGTCAATGGCACATTTGACCCCCACATCATCAAGTACTGGCTGTTATACCAATCAGCGGACTCAGGGACGTCGGTTTGTTCACCCCAAACTTGTGGTGAAGCTGGCGGCAGATCCGCATACCAGTCATAAAATGACAGCATTTCCCCACCAAGCATGGAGATAAACCGCGCCCCAGACGCATAGCTCAACATCGACATTGCCGGGATTGGGCTGAAGCCGGCGATACGGTCCGGCCCATATTCGCGGATCGTGTACAACAACATCGCTGCGATCAGCTCACTAGCTTCTTCCCAATGCACGCGGATCAAACCGCCATGCCCACGCTGAGACTTGTACTGTTTAGCTTTGGCCGGATCTTCGACGATACTGCCCCAATCATCCAATAAGTTGGGATGCGCTTTTTTAGCGGTTTGCCATAACTGCCACAAACTGTCGCGCACATAAGGATACTTGATGCGCAACGGGCTATATTCATACCACGAAAAGCTTGCTCCGCGCGGACACCCGCGCGGCTCAAAATCAGGCATATTCGGACCGCACGACGGATAATCTGTCGCTTGATGTTCCCAAGTGACGACACCTTGTTTGACGAAGACATTCCAAGAACATGACCCGGTACAATTGACCCCGTGGGTCGTCCGCACCACTTTATCATGCGCCCAACGTTCTTTATACAGCTTTTCCCAACGGCGGGAATGCTCTTCCAGTTGGGTGAACGTCCCATTGAACTTCTCAACGGATCTAAAAAATTTAGATTTCAGCATAAGCCCCACTATCCTTTTTCTTGTCGAAATTCCACCTAATGTTAAGACTATCACAATGGTTATCAAAAAAAGGTTAGGCATTTCCCTAATCTTGATTTATGTCGCTGGCTGGTAGCGTTATGATAGAGAAAACGTCACCACTCACCTGGCGACGATAAGGAAGTGTTACACGTGGAACAGCGTTATGATCGGCAACTGAAAGTGTCACAGATCGGCCCCGCCGGCCAAGCTAATTTAGCCGCAGCTGGCGCGATCATTATCGGTGTTGGCGGCCTCGGCAGCTACGTCGCCAGTATCTTGGCCAAAGCTGGGATCGGCCGTTTGACGCTGGTGGATTTCGATGTGGTGGCGCTATCAAATTTACACCGCCAAAACGGCTACACAGAAGCAGACGTCGGCCGATCCAAGTTACAAGCCTATGCCCGTTATCTGCATGCAGCTAACCACAACGTCGCCTTGACGTTAAAAGAGCAGCGCTATGACGCCAGCATTTTAGCCAGCGACCCCACTGCTTTGGTGATCGACTGCACAGATAATTTCCCAGTCAAATATCAGCTCAACGCCGACTGTCAAGCCAGTGGCCGCGCCCATTTATTTGCCACTTGCGCCGCCAATAGCGGCCAGTTGATGGCGATCGACGCAAATGGGCCTTGCTTGGCTTGTGCCTTCCCTCCACAACCAGTGGCCGCGTTAGGCTTAGCCAAAAACATCGGTACCAATCCCGCGATCGTCGCCACCACCGGCTCGCTTGAAGCCGGTATGGCATTGAAGTGGCTCAGCAACCCGGCGGCAATGGTGACCGGCGAATTGGTGACGATCGATGCTTGGCGTTTAGACTTCAGTAAATTGACCGTCCCGGTACGTCCGACTTGTCCATATCATCAGGAGGCAGCTCATGGCTAAATTTGGTGTGATCACCGTCAGTGATACCCGCACGTTGCTCACTGACAGCGGCGGTGAGTATTTAATCACTACCTTGGCTAAAGCAGGTCACAACATCACCGTGCGCCATATTGTCAAAGACGACACCAACCAGATCCAAGCAGCATTTGCCAACTGTGACGCGCAGCCTCTGGATGCGATCTTAGTTACCGGCGGCACCGGAATTGCCTTGCGTGATGTCACCATTGAAGCTTTGATGCCGAAAATGGCCAAGACCATTCCTGGCTTTGGCGAGTATTTCCGGCAGTTATCCTTGGCAGAAGTCGGGTTAAAGGCCTTGGCCTCACGGGCTGAAGCTGGTGTCAGCGCACACGCACACTTGGTTTATTTGCTGCCTGGTTCGCCTAATGCCTGCCAAACCGCCCTCGAGCAGATCATTTTGCCGGACTTAGACCATCTCTTAAAGGAGTTGACGAAAAATGTACACCCCAGTTGATCATCGCAATGCCTTGGCGATCGCGACCGCCCAAACGCGACTAGCCGCACAAACAGCCAAAATGCCGCGGCACACCGAAAAGATCCCAGTTACCCAAGCGCTGGGCCGCGTCTTGGCTGAACCAGTGACGGCGCCTTACGCCTTGCCCACTTTCCGCCGCGCCGGTTATGACGGGTACGCCGTGAATCACCAAGACCTCACCCACCTGCCGGCAACGTTACAGCTGGTCGGTGAGATCCCGGCTGGGGCAGATTTCCCTCATCGACTGCAACTTGGTCAAGCGGTGCGGATCATGACCGGCGGTTTTGTCCCAGAAGGCGCTGATGTGGTCGTGATGTTAGAAACGACCACGCAAGCTCCCCAAGCCAAAACGGTCACGATTTCCGAGCGGCAAAAAAATGATAATATCACCCCGGTTGGCAGCTTTTTTGCTGCTGGTGCTGAATTGTTTCCGCAAGGCGCGACCATTAATCCTGGCGGCTTGAGCCTTTTAGCCAGCTTCAATATTCAAACTGTTACGGTCGCAGCCTTGCCTAAAGTTGGTATCATCACCACTGGCAGTGAGCTATTGCGTCCTGATCAACCGCTTGCCAATGGCAAGATCTACGATAGCAACGGTCCGCTGATCCAAGGCTTGTGCGTTGAATCTGGCGTCGACTTGATTGGGGTCAAAACGGTGGCTGATGATCCCCAAGCGCTGCAAGCGGCAGTCGCGGAACTCTTGCCTGCATGCGACATTTTGATCACTGATGGCGGCGTATCGGTAGGTGATTTTGACATTATCGCCGATTATGCCAAGCACGCAGATACGCTATTGTTCAATAAACTGGAAATGCGCCCGGGTTCTGTCACCACCGCCTATATGCACGAAAACACCTTATGTTTTGGCTTATCCGGTAATCCCGGGGCATGCTTCACCGGTTTTTACCTGTTCGTTGAGCCAACGCTGCGGCAATTGCAAGGTGCTGCTAGTCGGCTGATCAAAACCACCGGCCGCCTGGATCACACTTACACCAAAACCAATATGTATGATCGGATCTTACGCGGCACCTACCAAGTCTCTGCTGACGGGCTGGTCATCTCGCGCACTGGCAGCGATGCCTCAGACAATCTCAACAACTTACATGAAGCCACCTGCTTGTTTGAGATCCCCCGCGGGACCACACCGACAAAAGCTGGGGAGGTGTTGACAACATGGTTGCTGCCTTACAGGTGATCGGACATAAAAAAAGCGGTAAAACCACCGTTGTTAACGACTTGATCCAAGCTGCAAATGCGTTAGCGCTCAGTGTTTCGACACTCAAACATACCCACGAACCAATCAGTGCCGCGACTGACTCGGGACGGTTTGCCGCTCAGGTGCCGACTTGGCTCTTAACGCCCACCCAAACACTGGCTTACTCGCACGCAACGACTTCGCTAGCCGAGCGGGTGAAAGCGATCGTGAACACCTGTGCCACGGATCTTTTGCTGATCGAAGGCGCCAAGGCATTGGCTTATCCCAAACTGGTCCTCTTGTTGCCTGGCGAAACCCCAACAGATTGGGCAAAAACAGCTAACATTGCCGCTTTTGCCACACTTGGTGCGACCAATGACCCGCAGGTGTTGACGTGGCAATCGGCGCGGGCCGCTTCATGGTTAGCAGCTTGGTATGCACAGCAAGGAGGTGTGTGATGGATGGATTGGTATTAGCCGGCGGCCGCTCAAGGCGCTTCGGCTCAGATAAAGCATTGGCCCATTTTGATTCCCAAGCACTTTCCAACGTCGCACACGCGGTATTTTTGCTCAAAGCGATCTGCCAACAAGTGTATGTCTCTTGCAATCCCGCCAACCGCGAGGCGATCCAAGACAGCGTCGCCGGCTTAGCGGCAACGGTGATCGTTGACCGCGAACCCGTGTTGGATAAAGGCCCGATCAGCGGACTGTGGGCGTATTTTGCCACCCTTCCCCGGGCGCATGCCGATGTTTTGATCGTCGCTTGCGACTATCGCGGGTTGAGTTTATCCGCATTGGCCCCATTGGTCGGACGCTTTGGTTACTTAGTGACCCCCAATGGGACGCATTACACCTGCTGCCGCTTAGATGTCGCCTTCACGACCCTAGAAATGCAAGTGCTGGCTAAAAATTGGCACTGGCAGGAACTGCTGGAAATCGCCGGTTGTCCGCCATTAAACGTCTCGACCCCACTGCTTAACGTTAATTATCCGGAGGAATTGCCCCATGCAGACACAAGCGCAAATGGCGACGGGTGACTTTCAAAAGTTACTTAGGATCGCCTTAAACGACCTCACGATCCAACGTACCTTACTCGAAAATGAAATGGCCCAAGAAGCTGATGACCTGCGGACGCTCGAACGCGATGACAACGTGGCAAAGTTGGATCGGCGCATCATGTTGATCCAGCGCGATTATGATCACTACAAGACCTTTCTCGATCCTGATTATCACGATACCTTGCCTCAATACTAACGGTTAGGAGGTGGCCAGCATGGCCGTAAGCAGCGCTTGGTTAGAACAAATGATCCAAAATGCGCCTCAAGCAATGCTGATCATCAGCAACAAGCGCGTCCAGTTGCAAAATCACGCGGCGGCTCAACTGTTTGCAGCCCATCATTTTGACGCCGCTGACGTCGCCGAAATCGTCGCTTTAGACGCCGCTGCTGATTCGCATGACCCCACGGGCTGTCACTACTGTCAACTGCGCCAACGCGCCACCTTTGCCGCGGTCCCAGTCGCATTAGAGCTGACCCCAAAGCTGGCAGATCTGGGGATGCAGCTGGCGTATTATGCGATCGATTACGCCCAGCAAACTTATGCCGTGATCATCAACACAGGGTCATTAGAGCGTCGGTTGCATTACTTGAGCGCTGATCACGATGTGTTACTCAAGATCAATCGTACCCAAGAAGATGAGCGCCGCCAACTCGCTGCAGACTTACATGATGCTGTGGCGCAATCGGTGTCTGCGGCGTTGATGACGCTGCGCCGAATCGAAGCGGATAATCCAGACCCGCGCCTGGACAACGTGCAAGCCCAACTGGAAGAAACCCTCACCCAGATCAAGGGCATGGCCGGGACATTGCACCCGGCGGTTTTGGATCAATTCGGCTTAGGCGCAGCGCTGCAAGCGCTGATCAAGCGGCTAAAACCGACGACGACTGCGGAGTTAGTGTTGGTCGACCGCTCCAGCGACCTCACCGGTTTATCCAGTGATATCCAGATCACGTTGTACCGGATCGCCCAAGAAGCACTGACGAATGCCTTAAAGCATGCCCATGCCACTTCGATCGTGGTGATGCTGGTGCGGCATGACGACCGGATCACCTTGGAGATCATGGATGATGGCGCCGGTTTTACCCCTTATACCCAAGGCGGCTACAACGGCAAATCACTGGGATTATTGAATATGCGGGCACGAGTGCGGGCCTTGAACGGCTTTTTTGACATCGACACCACCCCTGGTGAAGGCACCACGATCCGTGCCGCATTTCCATATGCTGCGCCCACTAAAAAGGAGGTGACGCCATGAACCGCGTCTTGATCGCCGATGATTTCAAACTTTTACGTCAAGGACTCGCCACCACGATCAATGCCTTACCTGGCTTCACGGTCACCGCTGAAGCCGCCGATGGTAACGCGGCCTACGCCGCCGTCGAAAATCGCGACATCGATGTCGCGATCATCGATATCTCGATGCCTCCTGGTGAAAGCGGCCTGATCACCTTGAAGCGGATCCATGACTATTACCCAGATGTCAAAACCATGGTCATGTCGATGCATGAAGAAGCTGAATTCATTACCCAAGCCTTGGCCAACGGGGCTTTGGCTTACGTCTTGAAATCCTCGGACGAAACCGAACTGACCAAAGCGCTGAATCATATCGTGGCCAATCACGTTTATATCGACAACAACATCACCATGACCAGCAGCGACTTGCAATCATTGGCCAAACAACAAGCCGACAAACGCTATGCCGACTTAGACGCCGTGCACCTTTCCCGCCGTGAACGCGAGATCTTGCCGCTTGTCGGGCTGGGCTTTTCCAATCAAGAAATCGCCGATAAACTCTTCGTCACCCGCAAAACCGTCGAGGCACATAAAACAAGCCTGATGAAAAAACTCAACATGACCTCAAGAAGAGAACTCGTCCACTTCGCCCTCCAACACCACCTCATCGACTTCTGACCCCAAGCGCTGCAAGCCGGGTTTAAGGGTGTGGATAAGGCAGCGCGACGCGTTATCGCTTCAGCCATGGCGTGGCGCGATGACTTATCCGCCACCCTGTTAGCTTGCGCAGCTCGACGATGACCCAAGGCGCAGCAAGCCCGGGTTTAAGCAAAAAATCGCCTTACAGATGCCGTTAGGCGTCTGTAAGGCGATTTATTTTGTCACTATCATTTTGTTTTGGCGGCTTCTCGAGTCAAAATATCCGCGGTGATATCTGCCAAACTGACCTGCGCCATTTTGGCTTCAGCAGCTTGTTGGACGTCGTCATAGAACCCATTTAACGTCGCTTGAATATTGCCGCCAATGATACATTGCGGATTGGTTTGCTCATCGACATGCAACAAGGACTGCTTATCTTCAACGGCGCGATAAACGGCTAATAACGAAATGGCAGCTGGGGCTTTCCCCAAGGCAGGGGCAACCGTACCTGGCTGGCTTTGCAACAACCCTGCTTTGACTAACTTGGCCATCAAGCGCCTCACCAGACTAGGATTGGATTCGATGCTGGCAGCAATCATCGTACTGGACAAATCATCGGTAGGTGCAATCGCGACATAGGCTAAAATATGGACCGCATCGCTGAGTTTGTGTGAATATTTCATAATAACTCCTTAGTCACTGATTAAGCCAATCATAATACAAGCCCAGATCAGACGCCAAGCACCTTTTGCACAGCAGCAGCTAATGGTGTCAGCTCATGGCCCAAAACATCTGGCAGATCCGTAGTGGTTTCTTGCAGCTGGCCGTCACGGATCAGTGCTTGAATCGCAGCCACCACAGCAGCGATGTCTGCCGGCATTCCAGCGTCTGCTAAGCTTTGTTGGTAGTCTGAAATTGTCAGCGCTTGGACGTCGAAGTCTCCTGTAATTGCTGCTGCTAAATCACGATACGTCCGCATGGGACCGGCAAATTCATAAACTGCCTTAGGCGCAGCCGTCGTCAAAACGTTCACTGCAGCTTGGGCATATTCGCTTTCCAACGCCCAGCCCACTTGGCCATCCCCTGCAGCATAGACGAACGGTTGACCGCTGGTAGCAGCTTGTAATGTCGCCGCTTCATTTTCTAAGTACCAGTTATTGCGTAAGAAGGAATGCTTGATGCCTGAATCCTTGATCGCCGCTTCAGTGGCTTGATGATCAGCAGCCAACGCTGCCGTTGCCGTATCCGCATGAGGAAAGCTGGTGTAAGCAAGATAGCCAACCCCTGCCGCTTTGGCGGCTGCGATCACATTTTGGTGTTGTTGCTGACGAGACACGGCACCACCAGGCTGCGATGACACAAACAACAGCCGATCGACCCCTTGCAAACCAGCTGTCAACTGCGCCACATCGTCATAATCTCCGGCGCGTACCGTGACCCCTGCCGGAACAAGTGCCTGCGCTTTGGCCACATTGCGAGCCAATGCAACGACGTGCTGCGCCCCCACTTGTTGGACCAATTGCTGGACCGCGATACGGCCAAAATGGCCGGTAGTGCCAGTTAATGCATATGTTGTCATCTGTGTTGCCTCCTGTTATTTTAAAAGTAACTTGTATTTAGTATTGTAACAGGTTGAGCGAATTTGTCAACGGCCACAAAAAAACGTGCCAGGACATCATCGTCTAGGCGCGTTCTACCAAGCAACACCAGCAACACAACCGCCTTGTGTCTCAGCTTCGTTCGGGTACCCCTATTTAACTGCTTGTGTCGTTGTCACGATACTCGTCGCCACGATCAATAACAATGCGCCGATCAGCAGTTGCGGCGTAAGCGGCACCGGGAAAAAGACATACGACAAAGCGATCACGAACAACGGACCGCTTGCACGGACGATATTGGCCCGCCCAGCCGTGATGTATTTCAAACTGATGAAAAATAGCAACAACGCCAAGAACCCATTAAAAAACGCGCCGCCAAAATTAAACGTCAGCGCCTGCAAGGTGATCCCCGCAAAGCTCTTGGGAATGATGAACGCCGCGAGCAGCATCAACGCCGCACTCACCCCATGGTTATATAACAAAACGCCGTTGGGGCGTTGCTTTTTTTGGTCAACCAAGTATTTGGCCAATAAGTTATTCGCGGCAAACATCAAAGGATAAACAAACGCAGCCAAGACCCCCAAGGCGCTGGACAGATCCAGCTTCAGCTGATAGTTGCCGACTAAAAATGCCCCCGTCAAACAGCAAGCGATCGCTAAGTAATCTAAGTGTCCCAGCTTTTCATGCAAACAAAAATACGCCAAGATAAACACGTAGATCAAGTAGACTTGCGCGATCAGCGTCACGGTCACCGGACTGATCAGCGACAAGGCCAGATATTGTAAGATCACGCCGATCCCGTTGGTCAACCCCAGCCACAACACTGCCGGATGCCGGATCACCGACAGCTCATGGTCTTGGATCCCGATCAAGATCAATGTGAACCCCGCCGCAAAAATACTCGTCATCAAAGCGCCAAATACCGGGCTGAGCCCACCTAAGGCAAATTTGTTCAACACCTTGGCGATCGCACTAAAGACCAGTGAAACAAAATTTAATTCGATCCCTAATAATTGCGTTTTAGTCCCTTTTTGTTCCATCATCGCGCCTCCGATCCAATTAGCTCCATGATAACAAAGCCCCCTTCAAGAACAGATAGGGGCTTTGCCTAATGTTTGCGGTATCATGATTAGCCTACAATAAGAATAGGCCATTTTGACTACACAAGGAGGCGTTGGTTATGCCGCAAAATTGGAGTCTAGAAGAATCGACATATCAGCTGCTCAAAGACATTGAGCGTCATTATTTCACCACAGATCGCCAAGTCAACCACAACTCGATGCTGTATACGACTGTGCAAACTGCGCTAGACGGCGAGTTGATCAAAGACGTACAGATCACCCCGATCCCAAGCGTTGGCTTGGCCACTTTAGCCTTGAGCCAAGCAAACTTGACGCCTGCTGGTACCGAAGCTTTGACGGCTTTGCGCCAACAATTTGAAAAGGATGATGCTGATGTTTGATCCTAAGTTGCAACACCAAAGTTATGCGAATGCGCCGGTGCAAAGTGCCGCATTTTATGCGGATCCGGAAGACATGTTGGCCAATCACAAAAAGCTGCGCGAAACCTTAGAAGCTTTTGTCAAAACCCAGTCTCCAGACACTCCCTTTGCCTTGCAGATCTTGGCGACGCATTCGGCGATCACCTTGATGCCGCTAGGGCTGTTTGATCTGGATGAAGTGAAACAATGGGAACACACCCAACGCGAACAAGCAGAAGTCACGACCAACACGCAAGACGGCTTGCCCTTAGTGTTGCAATTTGAGTCGCATGTCAAAGAAGCAGACAACCGCAAGATCATTCTCGACTTAACAGCCAACACCTTGTTTACCGACTTTAACCACGCGTTTAAAGACCGCTTGTGGCCGCGAGTCGTCGAGTTGTTGACCACGAATCAAAAACTGCTTTATCAACTGGCCAAGCAGCTCACTAAGCAAAAGGAAACGGCTGCGGCTAAACAGTTGCAAGCGCTGCAAAAGCTTTCTGATGACCAATTAAAAGCGCAAGTCGGCTTCGCCTTACCGCCAAGTGAACAAGCCCATTATGCGGATTACACCGCCGACCTCGCGCAAGTCAACGCGATCTTACTGGCTAGTGCGGACTTTGTTCGGGAACAGCCGCAACAAGGGATCAGTTTTCAAGAAATGATGATGCGCCCAGAATTGCGCAACGTCTTCTTTTGGTGCTTGGACAATACGTTTTATGAAATCGTTTATTTCTACATCCAAGCCTACGGCGGGCGCAATGCCAAGTTAAGCAAGCACCTGCGCAGCATGCGCAAGCAATTGGCACCGATGATGCGCACCGATGCTTGGCAAAAAGCCGATGAGGCCTTGAAGGCAAAAAAAACTGTCGTGTTGCCAGAATTTTTCGGTGCGGTTTTCTTTCCCATCGCCGAACAGCTGGAAGTCGCGATCAACCAGTTTGCACCGGAGGGTTAACGTCAATGAATAGTCCATTTGCCCAATACCCTTGGCTCAACTTGAAACTCACTGCGCTTGCAGATTACCTGAATCAATTGCTGGAACTGCACGCTAGCGACTTACTGCCGACGATTCGCCAACAGCTGATCGCACCGCGGTTTTTGCCAGCGGCATGGTATTTTCTTTTTAGTGATTTTGGCTCGGCCGCAGTGGCGGCTGGCGATTTACAAGCAGGGGCGGCGGCTTTGCAGTTATTTGCCATTCGCAACCACTTGATGCAGCGCCCAGAATTTGGACCGGACGCCATGCAACACGACTTTTTCGTTGAATATCTCTCTGATTTGATCGATGTGGAATTACGCAAGTGTTCCACCGATGATGAGCAGCTGCAAGGCAAGCTGGACGCCATTCAAGACATCACCGCTCACCAACTCGCCGCAGCACAAGCCATTCATCAGCCGACCACCGACATCACCGAGTACTTGCGCCGCAGTCAGGATCAAGACGCCTTGATGTTTGCCTTTGCCTGTCATTTCGGTGCCCAAGCAACTGGCGCACCTGCTGTACTCATTGATTCAGCAGAAACGATCGGCCAAACGATCGGCTTGGCGTATCGTCTGCGTGCAGAATGCTTTGACTTAATGGGGATCAACAACGCTGCAGATGCTATGGGCCCATTGGCGATGCTGCAAGATGGTCAATTCACCTTGCCGACTGTCTTGACGTTGGCTGCAGTCGGACCGGCCTTTGCCGATCGCATCGCAACGGCTGGCAGCGGTGATTTAGCCGCTTTAGGTGAAACAGCGATGACGATCATCGAAACCGGTGTCGGGCAAACCTTGAACATGGCCGATGAGTACCGCGACCAGGCATTATTTGATATCAGCCTACTGCCGCCAACTCCGGCTAAAACGACATTGACGTCTTTGGTCAAGATCTTACTGTAAAAAAGGAGGGGCTGGCATGCGCGGCGTCTTACTCGTTAATCTTGGCACGCCAAAAGCGCCGACCACTCAGGCGGTGCGGCAATTTCTCAACGCATTTTTAAGTGACCGGCGGGTGATCCAAATGCCTCCATGGCTTTGGCAGCCGCTTTTAAAGGGCTGTATTTTACCGTTTCGCGGCCCTCATTCAGCTAAAATGTACCAGCAAGTATGGACGAAGCAAGGATCGCCGCTTTTGACCATCACCCAGGCGCAAACTGCCCAACTCCAAGCGCTGCTGCCAAACATGCGCGTGCGCTATGCCATGAGCTATAGCGCCCCAACGATCACCACTGCACTTGACGAAATGGCTTCTGCAGGCGTCAATACGCTCACTGTGATTCCTTTGTATCCGCAGTACTCAACCACAACGACGGCCTCGATCCATGATGCCGTACATCGCTATTATAGCCGCCAGCATAACAGCCCCACATTGCACTTGTATAGCGCATGGTGGGACACGCCAGCGTATCTGGATGCCTTAAGTGCCAATATCACGCACCAGCTGGCTGGCCAAGCATATGATCACGTCTTATTTTCTTATCACGGGATCCCGCAAAGCTATCAGGACCAAGGCGACCCCTATTACGCCCAATGCGTCGCCACTACCGCAGCTGTCTGTGCCCGTTTGGCCTTAACGGTACCGCACAGTATCAGCTTCCAATCTAAATTTGGGCCTGCCAAATGGCTCACCCCTGCCACCAAAGACAACCTTAGGGCTTTAGCCGCTGCTGGCAAGCGCCGCGTTGCGATAGTCACCCCAAGTTTTGTCGCAGATTGCTTAGAGACCCTGTATGAGATCGGGATCGAAAATACCGCCGCTTTTAAAGCCGCTGGCGGCGAGACCTTATTGCGCTTGCGCCCACTAAATACTGATCCGGCTTTTATCCAGGCCTTAGCAGCATTGTGTACTGCATATTAACCAGCTTAACCCAAAGGGGGCCTTTGCCTGCGAGATGATCGCAAGACAAAGGCCTCTTTGGGTTTTGATGATTCGTTGTGGCTGGATCCCTATCCTCACCGTGTTGGTCAACGATCGACGGTGACGGATTTGACTTCTGATTCGCCTGTGTAATGAGCTAAAATCGCCAATCTCTAAGCCTTGGTTAGTGTTCTGAGGCGCCACTGGTGGCGTCAGAACGCGGCTTTTCTGAACTGCCTGCCTCAGGGATAAACGTATAGGTGGGTTCATCACGGTGCGCATCGTAATCGATTGCCAGATCTAAGCCATCGAAAAACCAGGCATCATTGGCATCGACATAGTAGGTGATCCCGTCCAATGCGGTTTCAACGATTGGATCGCTAAGCGAATCATCACGGGCGATCCCGACAGAAAACCCATCGTGCACGTTGGTTTGGCCATAGACCTTACCGAAGAACCTGACGCCGGCTTTAGCCGGTAATTCGAGTTCGCGCCGGAACCATTCGCCGGCGGCTTTTGTGATCGTGATCGTCATCGAATCCCTCCCTTGCCTTGGGGCTGGCGGCTACTGTAGTTGCGTATAAATGTCTTTGACGGTGTGATCCGGATCGATCACGATGAACAGATGACCGCTGATCGGATCGACTTGACTCGTTTGATAAGCATTATCCAATCCGCTGGGATCTTTAGCGGTAAAAGGAAAATAGATCTGGTTAGTCCGATCGGCATCAAACACCAAGTCCATCCGTTCGATATCTTGATACTTCGTCGCCCGGCCAAACATCCCCAACTCCAGCGAACCGGTGTTGATATCGCTGGACTTAACATGATCGGCTTGTGGCAAGACTTCGACGCGGAAACTCTTGCAAGGATGGATCTCTTGGATCTGCCCACCATTGATCCGACCATAACTGGTCGTGACCCGACTGATCCAAATATCCGCTAATTCATCATGAGCGACCGTCCATTCGTCACCATTGCGAAAGTGAAAAACTAATTGTTGAAAAGTATGTTCTGTCATAATTACGCTCCTTCATTAGTCCTTGCGTCCGGCTTGTCGGCGGGTCAGTGTTTCTAACGCTAGCCGCGTCGGGGTATCCGGAAGCTGTTGTAAACTGGTCAATGCTTTATCAATGTAACGATTCGCCAACGCTTGCGCCGGCGCTACGCCAGTTTCTTTGATCACTTGCGCCGCATGCGTGAGATCCCCAGCGGCTAAATACTGCTTCAGTGTCCCGTCATCGACTGCCAAAGCACATAAATGCGGCAGGTTGACGATCCCATTGTGGAGATCTTCAAACGCTGGTTTGCGCATCTTCTGAGGATTCCCGGCAACGTCTAACACGTCGTCTTGCATCTGGAAGCCCATGCCTAAGTAGTAGCCGAAACTTGCGGCAGCATGCTGCTGCCGCGGCAGACACTCACCTAATAACGCGCCTTGATAACACGCCAGCTTAAACAGCGCTGCGGTTTTACCACCGATCTGGCGTAAATAACGATGCAAGGTCATCGCCCCAGGCACTGGGCCATTTTGGTCCAGTTCACCTAAGAAGATCCGCCGCATGGCTTGCGCGTTAACGCTGACATTGCCAACATCTGGCGCCACTTCAGCCAATAACTCAAAGTAGACGGAAAACAAAAAATCGCCAGCGTATATCGCGGCACGGTTGCCCACAGCGTCAGCCACAGTGGCTTCACCGCGGCGCGTTGCCGCTTGGTCTAAGACATCATCATGCACTAAAGTCGCCAAATGCAAGGTTTCGATCGCTGCCGCCGCATGGATCAACTGCCGCTCTTCATGAGCATCCGCTTGGCCAAAACGCGCAAACAGCAGTAGTGATCCGGCGCGCAACATCTTACCGCCAGCATGCACCTGCGCTTGAATACGCGCATCAACAGCCGGCACGCGACAATGCGTGCGGTCTGCTAGTAGCGTCTGGACCTGCTGCAGTTGCCGGTAGATCACTGGATATGCGTGCCAAAGCGGATGGATCATGAGCTGCCTCCTATGCGGTCAAGCTTGGAATCGTGATTACTTACAAAGATACCACGCTGACGGGTCGATGCACATCAGTATGCATAAATGAAACCGGTTGCGTACCCATTTATATTTTAGCACAACCGGAATAATCCGGCCATCTGTTATAACGGTCGCAACCCCATCGTGCCCGATGCAGCGCGGTTGAGTCGGGGCCGATTGCCTAGTTCTGTCTTATTATTTGGTAATATCTGTCTTATTTAGCGAATGTCTCTGGAGACAAAAAAACCGGTGGGCCGCCCCGCTGAAAACGGGTGCTGGCCCACCGGCAAAGGTGCGCGATTACGCTTCTAAGACTTGCTTCAAAAACGTTTGTAAACGCGGATGCTGTGGGTGATCAAAGATCTGCGTCGGCGTCCCTTGCTCCAAGATCTTCCCATCGCCAAAGAACACCACGCGATCGGCAACTTCCTTAGCAAAGCCCATTTCGTGGGTCACGATCACCATGGTCATCCCTTGTTGAGCCAAACGCCGCATGACGCCTAGCACATCGCCGACCATTTCTGGATCTAGCGCACTAGTGGGTTCATCAAACAACATGATATCTGGATGCATCGCCAGCGCCCGCGCAATCGCGACACGCTGTTTTTGGCCCCCAGATAAGGAAGCCGGCATCGCATTGGCTTTATCCGTCAACCCGACGACTTCCAAGAAAGTCTTCGCTTCTTTTTCCGCTTCTTCCTTGGACTTCTTGCCTAGTTCGATCGGCGCCAGTGTGACGTTGCCTAACACAGACATATTCGGGAACAAGTTGAAGTGCTGAAACACCATCCCGATATTCTCGCGGATCTCGTCGATATTCTTGCCGGCATGCGAAATATCTTTGCCGTCAACATAGATCTCCCCGCTAGTGGTCGTTTCCAACCCATTCATCATGCGTAAAACCGTACTCTTACCAGCACCAGAAGGCCCGATCAAGACCACGACTTCATTATCTTGAACTTGTAGATCAACGCCTTTGATGACTTCATTGTCGCCAAAAGCCTTACGGACATCTTTCATTTCAACACGTGTGGTCATTGTGCGCTCACCTTCTTTTGGACCCAATTAGACAGCCATGTTAACAATGTGATGATGATCAAGTAGATCAACGCCACCATTGCCCAGATCTTGAACCCTTCCATGTTCCGCGCAATGATGATCTTCCCAGTTTGCGTTAATTCAAGCAACCCGAGGACACTAAGGATCGACGTATCCTTCAAGGTGATGATGAACTGGTTAACAAAACTTGGGATCATGATCTTCACGCCTTGGGGTAAGATGACCCGGCGCATCGCTTTGCCCCATGGCAGTCCCAAAGACCGTGCCGCTTCCATTTGGCCGCCGTCAACTGCGGAGATCCCGCCTTTGACGAAAGCGGCGGTATAGGCCCCTTCATTCAGGGTCAACGTGATTACCCCAGCAATGAAGGCCGGGACTTTTTGATCGATCAAGCTTGGTACCCCGGAGTAAATGAATAAGGCCAAAACCATCATTGGTAGACCCCGGAAAATATAAATGAACGTGGTTGATAGTCCTTGTAAGAACTTGTTAGGGACGACTCCCATCAAACCGATCAAGATCCCAACCACAGTCGCACAAACGATCCCGACCACTGTCAGCCACAAGGTCTCGCCCAACCCAGACATCAACGTGCCCCAGTTAGACTTTAAAAGCCCAACAAAACTGCGATCCGTTTCTTGCATGGCAGCCGTTTTTTTAGCTTGTGATGCTTCGGAACCATTGCCTAAATACTTGCGTACGATCTTATCGTATTGACCATTGGCTTTAAGTTTCTTGATCCCAGCATTGATCTTCGGCGTCAAAGAATTAGCTTCAGACTGCTTGACCGCGATCCCGTAATTATTGGCCATCGCCATTTTGAAGTTTTTAGCCAGCTCCAGGTCATTTTTGTAGCTGGTCGCGATCGCATATTGCATCACGGGCTTGTCTTCAAAACAAGCCTCAGCATTGCCGGTTTTAACGTTGTCGTAAACGTTATTCGAATCATCGAAAGTCACGGTACTAAACCCATACTTGGCCTTTACTGAATTGGCATAATCGGCACTGGCAGTCCCGGTTTTCACCGCGACTTTTTTGCCGCGCAAATCTTTGAGCGACTGTACCTTTGAGCCTTTGGCCACAGCCATGACGACCCCGGATTTGTAATAAGGATCACTCATGGAAAACTTCTCTTGGCGCTCCTTGGTGATACTCATCCCGGCAATCACACCGTCGATCTGACCTGCTTCTAGCGCCTGTACCGCGGCGTTAAACCCTAAAGGCTTGATATCAACTTTAAAGCCTTCAGTTTTAGCGATCGCATTCATGAGATCGATATCGATCCCGACATACTTATTATTCTTATCTGCGAACTCAAATGGTGCAAACGTCACATCAGTCCCGATGGTATAGGTCTTTTCTGCGGCTTGCACTTGCTGTTGCGGCAACATGAGCCCCATAGCGACCAACAGGCCGGCAAAGACGGTGGACCAGAGCCACTTTCGTTTCATAAACGACACCACTTTCCGAAAATTTAAAAACCATGCTAAAGTTTACCGGGTTTTAAGTCTGCTGTCCAGAAATCGTGTTAGCTTTGCTTACAAGCATCAGCATATGATGAACAAATCATTAGTTTTTTTCGTTATATCCAGGCTTCCCGTTCTCATTTAGCGTCACTTTTGCTAACTATTGCTTAAAAATCGCATCCCGATATTTTTCAAACCAACCCTTCCCCAAGCCCGTCGAAGCACTTAACACCAACCGCCGATCAGAATAGGCGCGCTTACCTTGAGACACCGCGTCACTGCGCGCCTGATTCGCTGCTGCTTGAGTTTTGAACGCGATCAATTCGAACTTAACGTCACTGGCACCAATAAAACTGACACCGCTGGTTGCCTCCTTGGGCAACTCAAGGTCGGCGATCGTGGTGATTTGTGTTGCCGCTAAACCACGCTTTTTCACCCCCGCCAAGAATTGCCTTGGTGCAGTGGGCACACTGGTACTAGCAGACTGAGTCGCTGTCTGGTGCGGTGCTGGCTGACACCCGCTCAGCCCGACAGCGACTAAGGCTAACCCGACGAACATCCCAATGTGTGCTTTTAGCATTTGACTCCCCCCTACTGTATATCTTTAGTATACCTAACACATCAGACAAACGCCCGAAATGTTGCCAACTTGTGGATTAATGGCTGGTCAGCTTGATGCCAATGATACTGATCAACAGCAATGCGACAAATCCCCAAGTCAGCGGACTGAGACGATCCCCAAAAAAGCTCACTCCGACGATGACGCTTCCGACGGCACCGATTCCTGTCCAGATCGGATAAGCCATACTCATTGGCAGGCGGTGAGTCGCCATGGCTAAGCACCCGAAACTGATGATCATCCCCATAACCGTCAGCACCGTATAAACTGGTTGATGAAAGCCAGCACTCATTTTCATAAAAGTGGCCCAAACAACCTCAAAAACCCCTGCAATCGTCAAATAAATCCATGCCATGATCATTGATCTCCTTAAAAAAATACACCGCACCCTATCTCCTAAAAGCCTTTGGAGATAGGGTACGGTGCCTGCCCGGCGGCAGATTCGTATTGACCTTGGTTAAAGCCTAGCAAATTTATTGACCATCAGCAACCCGTCGGAATATTTCCCGGGAACAATGGCACATCTCGCGCCCGTCCCGTGGTATCAAGGTTTCTAGCACCACCGATTTTACTGTGGCACAGTTTTGACCCTTTTCAAATTATTTTGGCTCATCGGGCACCTCCTTGGAGAATATCCCGTTGAGCTTTTTTGCGACTTCAAAGTTACTGTTGGGGTAAAGATGACCGTAAGTGCCGAGCGTCGTTTCGATGTCCTCATGTCCCAGACGTTCTTTAATCTGGAGCGGGTTTTCACCGAGACTGATCAACAGCGACACATGCGAGTGGCGGAGGCCATGCACGGTAATCCGCTGAACTTTGGCGAGTGTACTGTACGCGTCCACAATATCCAAAAATTGCCCGTCAGAGCACGGAATCCCATCACGTGAGAATACCCACTCGGACGTCACCATCGCCGCTTGTGCGACCTGCCACGCATCTAAGCACGCAATGGTATCATCATCAAGCGCCACGGTACGGCGACTGGCGGCAGTCTTTGGCGCTGGAGTTTCAAACCAGTTGCGGTTGTGATAGTCCATGGTCTTATTGATGTTCACCGTCTTAGCTTCAAGATCAACGTCTGTCCACTTTAACGCCCGTGCTTCACCGCTACGCAAGCCAGACATGAACATGAACCACAACATCGTGTAATCAAAGCGGCCAGTGTACGTGTTGGTGTTCGTCTTGGCGAGTACCTTTTGGAAGTCGGCTTGCGTCCAGAAATTGATCTTCGCTTTCTTCTTTTTGATGAGGCCAACGACCCGTACTGGATTCTCGTTGATGATACCAAGCGCCTTAGCACGTTCAAGCACTTGGCCTAACATAATGTTGATGGTACGCGCATAGGATTGCTTACAGTCTTTGAGTACGCTGACTTGCCAATGTTGCACATCAATCGGCCGAATTTGGTCAATGACGATGTCGTTGAACCTAGTCAGATACTCACTGTTCATCAAGACTAGCCGCTGACGGTAGGTGCGTGGCTTTACTTGGGTTTTGTACCAAGGCTTGAACACGTCTTCCATAAAGTCGACAAACTTAGTCTGCTTGATGTCCTCATCATCGGCGATCCCCGCCGCCAACATTGCAACTCTTGCTTTTTTCGCCTCCGTTTTCGTTTTGAAGCCGCTGGCACGTTTTTGAATTCGTTTGCCAGTTCGTTTGTCAGTTCCTAAGCTTACGCGGAAGCTAAAAGTGCCGTCCGCCTGTTTGGTAATATGGTCTTTCGTAGTCAAGATAGTTCCTCCTTAACTGCGGAAAGGCCACTTGGTGCACCCTCAAGTTGGCTTAGTTTCAAGCCTAATACTGCGTCTACTGCTTCCACTGGAACACGGTCTACGCCTTTCTTACCGTACCATCCAAGGCCACGTTTGAGCAACAACTCTTTTGCCATTTTGATGATACGGCTTGCTTGCGATTGACTGTACCCCAGCTTGATAAGGTCAGCTCTAGTCATCGTCAGGAAGACTGGCTGTTCTGGTACGTTAATATTCAATCAAATCACTTCCTAAAGTTTGGTGGGAGTGAGATAATCAAACCAGATAGAACCCATATTTTATCTGTGAAGGGTGACTACTTGCTTTGGTCGGCGTAGTCGCTCTTTTTTGATTTCTCACGTTGCTTTGAATCGGTCATAACACCGTTGCGTTGGTGCTGAAAATGGTGGATCACGTCCCAGTGGCGTTGCGTCAACTTACCACTGTCGATGATGGCTTTGAGTTCGTTTGTGTTATTGTACTGGTCAATCAACTGCAACATCTTGAGTGAGGGTGCGACTTGCTTTCTCAACCACCGCGTAATATGGTCATAGTTTAACGGTTCTGGATTAGTGGAAAGTCGCAGCTTATCCCGATTGTTACCGATGAACGCCGCCCAACGAGGATCTAACACCCACTCACTTCTGGGTTTATGACTTGGCGTCAAGAAACGCAGATACTGATTGATGATGCCGAACACGACTTGTTCGGGATCGCGCGTCGCCAATAGATGTTCAACCGCTGTGGCGGCACGTTCGCGGCGTAGCCGCACTTCAAAGCGAGTACGGATCGGTTGATCTTCAATGGCGATTTCTGGGTGTTTCTGATGTTGCTCAAATGCCTTGTCGTAGATACAGAAATTGACTTCGCTTTGTGGCGAACCAAGGTACAAGGTGCGCCCAGAGGCGTGCCACTGTTTGGTGCGGTTGTCCCTGAACCCGCGAAAGCGTGAGCTGAATTCATCATGGTCGCACTTCTCAATTAGTGTTGGCACATCTAGTAATCCGTTGCGGTCGTTGATGGCTAAATCAAGTCGGGTAAAGTGGCAATCCAGTTTGAGACAAGTTTCGAGAAAATCGTACCAAGTTCGATGTTGCGATTGCAGATACGATTCGACGTAGCGACAACCTTGACCTTTCAGCTCAATCATTGTGCCACTGTCGTCTTTCGGGTTGTAATCTTCGGCATCCACATCTTGGTAAGGTGATAACATCATCTTGATCTCACCGCATGTTAAGGTTGCTGAATAGCCGTAGTGAGCGCCGTCGTGGAGATTGAAATGGATCGGGCTGATTTGGAACAGTTCGTTAATCAACTCTTCGTAGTCGTGCGTCTTGAAGGTGACGCTGAGATAGTCGATACAGACGTCCAGATTATTCTGACCGGTCAACGCACGCAACGCCAACGTCAGTTCTAATCGGGCTTTATCGTTGAGCGGCTTCTTGCGACCCAGCAGTTGATTCAGGTGTGACCGGCTGTAATTAGCCATGTCTGCGAGCTGACCTTGAGTAATATTGTTATCGCGCATTTCGTCGTGGACTTGATCAAGCCAATCTTTGTTGGTCATGCCGCCAATTAGGTTTAAGTCTTTGAGCATGTTAGCTCCTTTCCAAGCGTCCTAACAGCAATTCGGCGTTTTACCTATACGGTAAGGCCGTGCCACAGGCGCTTTATGCCTACCGTCGGATTTCTTGTTACTTGTATTTACCCCCCTATTAGAAGCGCTCCCTGGGATCTTGACCGGGGTGATTTTAAGTGCTGGGCGGGTATTTGGCGAAGCGGCGGCGTTGATTTATACAGCAGGTCAAAGTGCGCCGATTGTGAGTTATACCGATTGGAATCCTTTTTCTGCAAATAGTTTCTTAAATCCGATGCGGCCTGCGGAGACTTTGGCGGTGCACATCTGGAAAGTCAATACCGAAGCGACCGTACCAGATGCCAGTGCCATCTCTAGTGGGGCGTCAGCAGTCTTAATCATCGTGGTGTTGGCCTTCAACCTTGCCGCCCGTGGTATCGGAGATCGGTTGTATCAGCATTTGACGGGAGGAAAGCGATGAGTTATGCATTGGATGAATCGTACTTAGTCGAACCAACAGGTGATGCGGCGTTGACTACTGAAAATCTGGCGGTGTATTACGGCGGGGTGCATCAGGCGTTGTTTGATGCTAACCTCAAGTTCGCCCCACATACCATCACCGCGTTGATAGGGGCTTCTGGTTCTGGCAAGTCGACATTTTTACGTTCATTGAACCGCATGAATGACAAGTTGGCTAAGGTGACGGGTAAGATAATGTATCAAGGCGTTGATCTGAATAGTGCAGCGGCGAATGTGTATGCGGTGCGCTCCCAGCTGGGAATGGTGTTTCAGCGACCGAATCCTTTTGCCAAGTCGATCCGCGCCAACATCGAGTTTGCGCTGAAGGCCCACGGAATCAAGGATAAACAACATTTGGCGGCATCGGTGGAATCATCGCTTAAAGGCGCGGCTTTGTGGGATGAAGTCAAAGATGTCCTGGACGATAGTGCGATGGCATTATCTGGTGGTCAACAGCAGCGTTTGTGTATAGCTCGCGCTATTGCAATGCAACCTGAGATCTTGTTATTAGATGAACCTGCTAGTGCATTAGATCCACTGTCGACGAGCAAGATCGAAGAAACGTTGGTCGAGCTGGCCAAACAGTTCACCATCATCATCGTGACTCACAATATGCAGCAGGCAACGCGGATCAGTCAGTACTGCGCGTTCTTCCATCTCGGTCACGTTATGGAATACGACCAGACGGACCGGCTGTTCACGCAACCGCATCTCGCGATTACAAACGATTACGTCACTGGGTCTTTCGGATAGGGAGGATCGTTATGAGTCTATTATTATCAACAGCAGGTGTGCGACTTTATTATGGTAAGTTAGAAGCCTTGCACGGTATTGACTTGAATTTCGAAGCACACAAGATCACGGCTTTGATCGGACCATCTGGTTGTGGCAAGTCGACTTATCTGCGTTGTTTGAATCGGATGAATGACCTGATTCCTGGCGTCACGATTACCGGGACATTGAAATTAGAGGGGAACGATATCTATGCGCCCAAGACGGATGTTGTAAGTTTACGCAAAACCGTCGGCATGGTGTTTCAACAACCCAACCCATTTCCATTTTCGGTATATGAGAATGTCGTCTACGGTTTACGCTGCGCCGGCGTGCGAGATCGTGCGACCTTGGATGAACGGGTCGAAACGAGCCTGAAGCAAGCGGCAATCTGGGATGAACTTAAAGATGATCTCCACAAAAGCGCCCTGAGTTTTTCTGGCGGCCAGCAGCAACGTATCTGCATCTCGCGCGTGTTGGCAACGCGGCCCAAGGTGATTTTGTTGGATGAGCCGACGAGTGCCTTGGATCCGATCTCAAGCGGCCAGATCGAAGAAACCCTAGCGCGGCTGCGCGATGACTACACGATCATCATCGTCACACACAACATGCAACAAGCGTCACGGCTTTCAGATTACACCGCCTTCATGTTGAACGGGAAGCTGATCGAAGCAGGACACACCAGCAAGTTATTCATGCACCCGAGCAAACAAGAGACTAGCGATTATCTCAACGGTCGCTTCGGATGACTGAAAGCGGCGTAACCCGACGATAATGATGCAAGTAAAAAGCGGCGTGGTGCGTGATACACACCGCGCGATGAGTCTTGTGGTGAACAGTCAAGTGAATGAGGTGAGGTTCTAGAAATATTTTTGGGTAGTTGAGCGTATACTACCCC
>NZ_RHOI01000028.1 GCF_003946165.1 Lacticaseibacillus baoqingensis
CAGGTGTCTTTTTGTTATCTAAAAAGGGTCTAGCATCTCCAGTGTTGATTACTACCAACACCAAAAATTCTAGACCCGAAAAAATGTCCTGTTCACCAAATAAGTCTTCAATTTCATCGCGTGCAGCTTGATTATCTGGTACACCTTCCAACACTGATTTTACAATTTGAGTAGAAACATCTTTTTTAGAATATAGTTTCCCATTCTCTTTAAAGAAAAATTCAACTATCTTCTGTCCTTTGGAGTCAACTACCTCCTTTCCGTCTAGCCAATCGCTTATCATTTTTTTCATAGTCCAACCAGCTTCCAGGTCAACTTCAGAAGCCAAGTATCCATCCTTAAATATCATTTGTCCGTGAATAAGTATTTTCTCAGAACCAGAAATCTCACCTGTAATAACCTTATCTTTTCCTTCATAGCGAACCACACCTGCCGGAAAATGAATAATTGATGCTGGATGCCTACCATCAATTTTCTTATTAGTTCTATCAACTGAAAATTGAGACTCTCCCAAATAGTTAAAATGTTTAATCAACCCATCGGACTTAGTTACTACCAAAACATACTCATGGGCCTTGGATACTAGACCGGCATTAATTCCTCTGGGTAAGCGCCAAATTAGAGGCATCACATAGCACTTCTCACCAAACAACTCTTTGATGAGCTTCGTCATGTTGTCTACCTCCGCATCATCGATACTTACAAACATTACGCCATCTTCACGTAACAAATTTCTTGCAAGCTTTACTCTTGGATAAATCATATTTAACCAATCAGTATGAAATCTACCACTAATATCAGCATTAGTTGATAGTCTATTCCCTTCGCTATCAATTTGACCGGTTAATTCATAATAGTTTTTTAAGGGATTGGAGAAATTATCTTTGTAAACAAAGTCTTTCCCAGTGTTATAAGGTGGATCAATATACACTGCCTTAATTTTATTGGCATATGACTTCTGCAAAATTTTCAACACTTCTAGGTTGTCGCCCTCAATATAAAGGTTTCCCGTTTCGTCCCAGTTCTTTGATTTGGCTTTATTTGGCTTCAATGTTGCCACGGTCGGTTGCTGTGCTAACTTCATCGCCTGGTTCTTGCCATTCCAAGTAAAGCCATACCGTTCCTGTACCATTTCAACTTCATTTCCGAGAATCAAGCGCAACTTATCAAAGTCAATTTTATTATCAGTTAATGCTTCGGGAAATAATTTCTTTAATTTTTCAATGTTTTGTTCAGTGATATCAATTGAAGTTGAAGTCACTTGATTATTAGCTTTCATAATAGACTTGTTTTCCTTTCAAACTTCCACTTATTGATTAATTTTACTCGAAATATCATCTTGTAATTTTTTCAGTTTCAACTGCTTGTCAATCTTTCGATTTAACTGATGCTCTTTCTTAATTTGACCGCGCAAATCCTCAATTTGTTTTCTTAAATCATCCAACTGGTCTTTTTCTTCTCCAGTAATATTGCCAACCTCTTCACCATACTCCACCTTAGCGGTAGCTGTTACGATCCCATCACGCAGCCCATCATAGAAAACCTTTAAATTCTGCCTTGGCAAGCCGTCCATTGATAACTCATGCAGAACTTCTTCAAGTTTTTCATCTTGATAGATAGGGGAAGGATATACGTTAATAATCTTCAAGAACCCCGAGGCTACCTGCTCAAATCGACCAGTGTAGATCATAAAACTAGAGGGTTCGTCAATTAGTACCACCAGCGGGTAAGGCATCAACCGTGACAGCATCTTGTATATTTTTTCCGAATCACCCCTATTTTTCGTCTGCACGTATAGAAATTGGATCTCCTGATATAGTTCCCTATCGTCCTTATAGACGGCAATATGCGTGTTATCGGACCTAAAGCTGGCAATCAGGTAAATGCTTTGCACAGTATCCTGTAAAAACTGCTTGTCAGCTGTGTTCTTCATGTGCGGGTATATTTGCGTTTTCGGAATGTTACGATTGATAATCGTCGCAGTTGGAAATTTCCACCATCTAATTATATCTTTTGTTTGCACTGTTTCGCCTACCTAATAATTAAGAATGAAATTAACTCGACATCATCTAAGCCGTCTAGCAGTTCAGTTTGAACCGTGGTTCCACCAGGAACGAACAGAGAACCCATCCCCACTTCATCCTGTTTTCCACGAATGGCTTCAATAGCCTTGCTTAGGATGTCCGAGTACACCGACATATCTTTACCACCATCTGTTTCTGCATAGAACGCATTAACAAGTGGCTGATTTACCGTTTTCTTCCCTAAGGTTAGCTTTTTAAAGAAATCCAAGACCTGTTTAGCATACATGTAGTTGGTCTTTACGGTCCCATCCATTCGCATATAAACCACGATGTACGGCAAGATGCTGTTTTCTTGCCCCATCTCATCTTTGTTCTGCTTCAAGGTCAAGATGACACCAGGTTCTGCCTCTGGAAACTCTGATGCATCCGTAATGGCGTACATACCCAACGGTGCATCATTCAGCAATTTCTCATACCCCTTCAAGGCATTCTGTAAGTCTGATTTAAAGTCGTTAAAAGTCATGTCGGTGATGGAGATCGCACCATTAACGTCTTCCAAATCAATAACCTGCGTTTGTAGCTGTTCGAGCTGTTTCTTGCGATATTTTAAGTCATTCATTTCTTTGTTCGACTTAGTGTTCAATAAGTCATCTTCGCCGGTTGCTGCTGTATTCAGCATAACCATCCGTCCCTTAACACGCTGTTCCAAGTTAAGATATGTATCCAAATCCACGTTTGGCCAGAAGTTTACTAATTGAATTTGCTTATTCTGTGAGCCGATACGGTCAATACGCCCGAAACGCTGAATAACACGTACAGGGTTCCAGTGGATATCATAGTTAATCAGGTAATCTGCATCCTGCAGATTTTGCCCTTCAGATATGGTATCCGTTGCAATCAACAAATCAATCTCCTCAGTAGCGTTCGGTTTGATTTTGCCTCGACCTTTTGAAATCGGCGAGAAATTCATCAGAATGTCATCCATATCGTTAACGGAGACGCCATTCATTGTAGTCAGATTAGAAGCTGAACCACCTGTGATTAAAGCGGAATTTAATCCGTAAATCTGCTTCACTTTGTCGACGAGATTCTCATACAAGTAATTGGCGGTATCAGCAAAGGCCGTGAAAATAATAACCTTTTTGTTGTTGCCATTGATGGGGTGGCTGTACTTGTTCTTGAGAATCTTCTCAAGGTCTAACAGCTTATCGTCCTTTTCAGGCGTGACTTGATGGGTTGAAGCCTGCAACTTTTTCAACGATACGAGGTCTTCATTCAGTGCCTGTGACCACTTCAGTAAGTCCATATCCCCGATCAGAATTTTGGTCTTTGTCCCAACCGCTTGTTCATCAAAGGCGCTTTCTAAGTCTTCGTCATCAAAGTCGGTAATGCTTGGCATTTCTACTTGGCCCGATTGATGTGCCTCGATATTAGCTAGAATATCTTCAATGCCATTAACCATGCGATCAAGCGTCAACCCGAACGAGTAAACGGAGCTTTCGAGACGCTTAAACAGATTTGCCCGAATCAAATTACTCAGGGATTGCTCACGGTCAGTCTGTTTAAATGAGGATGTTCCATCCTTAACCTGCGTATCATACAGATCTTCGTAGTACTTGCGCTTCACAGATAAGACATACTGCAATGGTTGATACATGGCCATGTTCAATTCACCAATGGAGTCATAAACGTATTGCAGAGCGGGAAATTGTCCAGAAGCGTCAATATCGGGCTTCACTGTCATCGGTTTTAAACGCTCAGGAAAGTCACCAATCGATGCCGTGTCATAATATTTTTCAATATGTTTCCGGCTGCGAGCAATAGTTAGCATATCCAGCAACTTAAAGTAGTCCGGATTTACTGCGTCCAAGAAGTTTTGAGTCGTTCGTTCGTTTTCATCTAAGGTTTGCCACTGATTGAACGCTCGTTGCGCTAATCGTAGGGTATTATCAATGTCGTCGATTCCATACTCGGATAAGGCGTCTGTCTTTCCTTCAGTAATAAATCCAATCTGATTCTTCAAATCATTCATTCGGTTGTTAATAGGGGTTGCTGACAGCATCAACACCTTGGTCTTACGTCCGCTTTGTATCACATCTTCCAGTAACCGCTGATACCGAGTCTTCTTATCATGATTTACACCCGTATCATTGTTACGGAAGTTGTGTGATTCATCAATTACTATCAAGTCAAAATCCGACCATAAGAAGGAATCTAACTTAATACCGTCACTTTCACCTGTGGTACGGCTAAGGTCAGTATGGTTTAAAACGGTGTAGTTGAAATAGTCATCAACCAGCACATTGCGGACATCTGGACGCGTATAGACGGTCCAGTTATCACGCAAACGTTTCGGTGCAAGGACCAGTACACGCTTACGTTGAAGTTCAAAATACTTAATCACTGCTAAAGCAGAAAAAGTTTTACCCAATCCAACCGAATCCGCAAGAATTGCACCGTGGTATTTTTCCAGCTTACGAATTAAGCCCATTACGCCATCTTTTTGGAACTGATACAATTTGTTCCACACCACTGAATCCTTAAAACCAGACCCATCAGGTGCAATATCCTGCTCATCTAACTCACTGAGCTTGTCATGGAAAATGTGGTATAGCGACACAAAATAAATCCACTCCGGTGAATTTTCTTGATAAATCGTCCTAATCTTTTCCAAGACATTATTAGTTACTTCTTTGGACTTTTTCGGATCATTCCAGACACTATCAAAGTCAGCTTTTATTCCTGCAAAGTAGTTTGGATCAGCACCATCGATTGCAGTCATTGATGAAACGTTATTAGATTCAGTAATTCCAAGGCCATCCGATGTAAACTTAAACATTGCCGGGACAACCAGGCTACCTTCATCATCATTATTGTCAATAAGTAGTTCATCCAGTGCGCTCCGGTTCTGTGCTAATTGTCGAACCTTCACCTTATCTTCAATCAGCTCTGCAGTTTCACGAGCAATAAAAGCTGAATTCATCTTATTTCGAAGCTTTATTTCATATTTGTTTCCAGAGATATCTTCCTTATCTTGCGCGATCTCATATCGCTTTAAAAAGCTAGTCTCTTCCTTTTCAAAGAACGACTTGGTGAGAACTAACCTTAACTCTTTTGAACGTTTAATCTCTTTTTGAAGGGCATGGAAAGCAAAAATCGAAAACGCAGCAGTCTGAATACTGATTTTCGAGTGCTTTGTCACTTTTTTACTCACCAGCTTTTCGAGCGTGTTGTCGCCCTTATTGTCAATCAACCGTAAATCCATCAATGTCCTCCCCAGATCATAATTAAAACTCTCATATCTTACCCACATAACCATCAATGAAAATCAACTTACCAAAATGATTTCTTCCACTCCATCCCTACACCACTGGCTCGTCATACAACGCACTACTTTTAAGCACCAGCAATGTTTATCTCATCTTCTCAGAGGAAATCAACTTTGCGAATCATTGATTCTCCCACAGGATAATTGCATCGTAAGGAAACGATACCGCCGTAGTACATTATTATGTTTCTGCGTATTAACTTACATTCACAAGTTATACTCACTGAAAACATCAAACACTTCAGTGGAAATTTCTGGTGTAAGCTCCTGGAGCCTAACTTCATCAATAATGTGCGGCAAGGATATCTTCCCGTTACAAACGATGAATCCCAGATTGTGTAATTAGGGTCCTTTAAAGTATTACATATTTTCCCTGAAAACTTTAGTTCTGAGCCTGACAGTATCGATAACCGTTGCAACCACACATCCAAATATTCTAGATTTGGAGTATTCTCTAACTTCGTTGTGATCTTGGATACTATCTCGGCAGATTTGCTAGGTTCCTGTTGTCCTTTTAGGGGTAGCTTACTGAGTACGCCGACTCCCGGTGCGACAGCCTTCGGGTTCTTGCTCACGATGTCTGCTACAATACTTATCAACGGCTCAATTAATTCCTCAATCTCATTTTGTTGATCTAACCTTTTTGCAAACGATATTAGAGCCTTACTGATACTTCCAGAATTTGGAAATTTTTTTGATAACCAAAGAATTTCCAGGAGATGTTTTTGTAATGTTAACTGATAATTAACCCTACGATATTTTCCATCCCAGACTTTCGGCATTATGATTGGCACTCTTGAATTCCAGTAGACTTTATCCGGTTTAATAGCCGATTCAATAATATCGGAGACAAGCCCTGTTTTGTTAGTATTAAAATGCATATTCAGGTCAAAAAGTACATCAGCAAATACTTTTACAATCTTCTCAGCAATTTCCTTACTATTTGAAAAGATTCTATAATCATCGCGATATCTAACGACTTGCCAATCTACGTCATTCAGATTCTTCAATTTTTCAGAAAGGAGTATGTCGGAATACCCTAGAACAATCTCAGCAATAAAATTAAATAGTTCTCCACCTTGTGGAATACCATTTGTTTGATTACATTGAAGCCTTTCTACCGTCCGATCCAGTGGATGTGCAAAAGACTTGTCATTAACAGTTGGTAATGTCCGTTCTAATGCAGTACGCATACTCTAGTGAGTTTACGATTGAGGTCTGTTCTAACTGTTCCCACCAATTTAAAATAGTCTCTGCGGTATCACCTATTTTTCCAGTTGACTCAACAGGCAGACTAATACATCTGATTTTCGGATCAGACTCGAATAAATCAAATCTATCAAGTAATTCCTTCCAATGCCAGTCCTCAGTTATTTGTTCAACAAGGTCAGCATATAAGAGCGGATATACAATTTTAACTTCTCACCAATCGTATCCTGCATCCTTGTTCAAAATAATAGAGTAATTAGCGTTTTCGGCAGTCTTAAGGATATTGCCATTAATCATCGATTTGAGTTTGCCGCCTGAGACTTTTGAAAAGGCAAAATCAAGCACTGGCTGAAAGTCAAATTATTCCGGCAATACCATATTTGCATAGCTACTTGATTTAAGAAATAGGGCACGCGCTTCTGCGGCCGTCCTTTCAAGTACACTCTTTCTTTCAGAGGACATCCCAATCATCACCGCCATCAATCAGTTTCACTATTTTTACCACGAATTATAGACTTATAATCCCCGTCAACTCGACCAAATAGGCCACCTTGACGGGGATCTTCACGGGAAATTTAATATTCCAATTTCATATACAAACGGGCTAGATTGCTATTATCGGATTCATCCTACCAAATCGCACCTATTCGTTTGAAGAATCTTTGATATCTTCGAGGATAACGTTTTGCGCTTGCTTGATTTGGTCAGGAGTTGCAGTGAGTGTGGTTTCAAAAGCATTAATCAACCGGTTACCCATCGGTCGGAAAGTAATCAAGGTCAGACCACAAGAGACAAAGCCCCCTATAACAGGGAGTGACTTAGAAATCACAGCGGAGGTTGATTTTCTCGTGACGGACACGCCAATGTAGCCGGCAATCTTTTTCAATAGCGGATACCACGTTGTGCGAGTGACCGCAGTTGCCATAAACTTCTTGCTTAGTGTATTACTCAATCCCTTGGAGATAAACATCAACGCGGAATTTGCTGAGGCCACGCCCAACATCACACCGAGATAGATCATGACATCACGCTCGCCGTCTTCGGACAATATCCCCTCTTCAGTGAAGAGATTTTCTTGACCGTAAATATAAGCAACCTTTTGGGCCATACGTAAGGAAAATCCATAGTATTAGCAGTACCTGTTCCGACAGCGACAGCGATATTTGAGGGCAATCCCGCGGCAAATGAAATCGTCGAGGTCTTCTCGGTATCGTGCATGACGACGCGACGGGCAGTCTTAGTCAGCTGTTCCAATGAGTAGACAGTTTGCGGGCCATCTCTAAGAATCGACATCAATTCGACTTCTGTGGCACGTTGAAATAATTTGGTTAGAAAAATGCGACGATCAACACGAACGACTGGTAGCGCTAGGGCCTTGGAAACTATATCAGGAAGCATACGTTCAGTTTGATCAGACATGGCGAACTCCTTAAGAAGAGAATGAGTGATTAGAGATATGATTTTGCTTTATTGGCAGCATAGTACCAAACTGAGTTGTTAGCAAGCACCTCTCCAAGACCGCTTAGATTCCTGGCTCTAACAACGGTGAAGAGGATAAGTGCGAGCTGACAAACTCAAAAAATCCCCGCCAACTCAGCCCACATTCGGCCCAAACTTGGCGGGGATTCTGGTGGGGAGCGTAACATATCCCGCGCCAATCGTATCCTTTACATTTTTCGAAATGCCATTAATTACATCAGCATCTCGGCTTTAAACGACTTATTCCCATTCAAGGAAAGTTGGCCCTTATAAAACATTGGTATATCAACGTTTTCAGGCTCTTAATTTCCATTTTGGCAGGGTTTTGGCAGGCTAGTATTTTATTGACTGATTGCCATTAAAATCGACGCCTGATTCAGTCGCCGAATCAAATTTGATGTTGCCACTCATCTTAGCCGCAAGCTCCTCATCACCACGGCTCCACAGATGCGAATAATGCTTCAACGTGATTTCTGGTGACGAGTGGCCTAATCGCTTCGATACATGTAACACATTCGCGTTAAATTCGTTGATCAAGTAACTCACATGTGAGTGCCGTAAACCTTTAGCTTGAATATCCACAACATCTGCCAGCTTCGCATAACGCGTGATCACTTTCATCACCGTTGAGCGATACGTCGGCTTGCCCGTTGCACTCATCACAAAGTTTTTCACGCCATGTGCTTCTTGAACGGCCTGCCACTCTTTCAATACAGCGATCGTATCATCATCAAGTGAAATGGTACGCATACCCTCTACTGTCTTGGTATATGGTTTGCGCGTCCAATCATTTTGGTTTCTCATATCGAGCGTATGATGAACGCGCATCTTCTTACTACCAAAGTCAATATCGCTCCACCAAAGCGCCAGCCCTTCGCTGACACGAATGCCGGTCATATAATAAACCCACAACATGACGAAACACATATGCTCGTAGAAGTCCTCGCAATAGATTTTTGACAGGACTGCTTCAAACTCGTCCTTCGTCCAAAAAGCGACGACAGCTTTACCTTTAGGAATGGCCTTAGTTCGCTTTGAAATATTACTTGATAGAAAGTTGAGTGTCACCGCATAATCCAACGTTGTTCGCAGCATTGTGTACACCAGCGACGAGTACGCTTGCGATAGCCCTGAATCATTAAGCAACCAGATACGGAACCGCTCACAGTCGCCAACTTCGATGTCACGTAACTTCATTTTACCGAAACGGTCAGTAAGAATCTTCATGGTTGATTGCCGCGAGTTCCACGTACTATCTTCAACAATCGAGCGATAATATGGCTTATAGGTCTGAGCCATGAACTCGTCATAGGTCAAATTGTAGTTGATCAGCCCGTTTGAGAGTTGATACTCATGCTTGACGCGAATTAGCTCTTTGTGCGCGGCATAGGCGGTAGCAAAGGGCTGGCCTAACTGATCTTTACGACTTTTACATTGAATGCGCTCGCCGGTTGCTTTATCTACCCCCAATTCAGTTTGATAGAAGAATTTTCCGTTGGCGTCCGAATAGACACCGGTATATTTTGTTTTAGGCATGGTCTTGCTCCTCGTTTCCGAGTGAACAGCCAATGATTTCTTCGACAACGCTAAGTGGTACATCACCTAGCCGACGATTACTGTAAAACGGGTAGCCTCTTTGCACCATGATGATCTTGGCTTGGCGGATGATCATCATCGCCGTATGTTCTCGATAATGACCAAGCCGCATCAATTCGGCTTTATTGATTGTACTGCTTTTCATGGTTACCTCACTTGTAATGTTTTCCCTGCCTGTGAGATAATCAATCCAGATAGGACCCATATCTTATCTGTGTGAGGTGACTACTTGCTTTGGACGGCATAGTCACCTTTTTGATTACCCACGATTTCTTGACGTTCGAGTACTGCACCATTACATATCAACGGTCGCAGGATTCTAGAGCTTGTCCTCATTCTTCAACACATAATCAATTTTCTTGACAATCTCATCCAGTTTGTCTAACGGCAATCGGGTAATCTTGCCTGGGAACATCCGCACCTTGTTATCATCGTCCAGAATTGGCATCGCATCCTCATCGTAAAGTGGATGCGGCGCAAAAAAATTCATCACATGATCGACTTGGTAGGCAATCTTGTCTAGATCAGAAGCTGAGTAATGATCCATCAACGTGCCAATCTGGAAAATAGTTCTGATTCTCTCATCGTATGCGTCAATGCGATCTAAGACATCTGGTACATCATTCAAGGCTACTTCTTTTGGCGAACCAAACAACTCAACTGGTGTTGCATTAAACACCTTGGCAAATTTTTCGAGCGTCTCAAACGTTGGATAGCGCACCCCGCGTTCAATGTTTGAGATGCTTTGTTTTTTTACACCAATCTTGTTAGCCAAGTCTTCCTGCGACATATCGTACTGCTTCCGCAGACGCGCAACGTTGCGGCCGAAATTTTCAATCATTCTAATCACCTCATTTTTATTCGGGAAGTCCCCGTAAGCACATCATAAATGGAGTTGTTTATAAAGTCAACATGGATAGTCCAGAAAGTTACCAAATAGTTCGAATTGTTTTTAATTGACATCTAAACCCAAATGGATTATTCTGTGTTTACGAGCTCGATAGTTTCCACATGAGTTCTGATTGAACTACTAGAAAACTAAAAAAAGAAGGTGAGCATGAACGCTAGACGTATTTCAGCAGTCGCTCTCAATATAACTCTGAGTAGTATGCCCCGGTCGGCACGGCCAACGGCATAAGTGCCGGCCGAGGGCAAATCACAATTCAGGGTGCCTTTCTAATAGCACCCTGTAAGGAAACAAATAAATGCGCAAACCAGCCTGCGCATGAGCATCAATACCGTGTTGCATCAAGCTTCCACGGCAATGTTAAAATTTGCGACTAGCCGCAACTTTAAGGAGGTGAACAATATAGCTACATCGCAACCTACCACGCAAAACGTACTCGGCAAAGTCGACTGGTTACAAATCATCTTCGTAAATGTCCAATGGCAAACCGTCTTCTCTGACGTCTTATTGATCACACCTGACTGCGTGACCAGTGAAGCTGGTTCGTTAAAGCACGAAGAGTATGACATTGTTTATGCCTGCGGATCAATTCGCTACTACACCACCGAAGACCATGGCACTCGCGGCACTCTCGTCATGAGCGGCCAAGCCTGTACCATGTATGAATGGGGAATGTTAGCATCCGATACCCAACAAAACGTATTCCAAGAACTCGCCTTACGGATTATCGAACTGGCAACCAACCGCGCTGCCACGTTTGAAATCAGTCGCCTCGATCTGGCGCTAGATGATTATAATACCAAGCCATTCTTTGGCATTGATACCATCATCGGCAAGGTACGCCGCAAGCAGTTCTTATCCAAGGGTCGTTCTGTACAATTAGTTGATAGTGAGTTCGATAAGCGTACTCGGTCTAAGACCCAACAAATCGGGTCTCGCGGCTCCAACTGCATGTTCCGATTCTATGAGAAGGGTAAAGAACTGGCGCATAGTCTCTCCGGTGTTGATCGCGAACAAATGTTGGAAGAAGCGCCACAAATTCGACTGGAAGCAGAAACTCGTCACGACACTGCCAAAAGTCTGCTAATGGCAGTCGCATATATGACCCAAGAGCAGACACTGAGTAATCTCATTCGCGGTTTTGTCAAAACCGAGCTGAACTTCTACACGTCAACTGACTACAGAACCGTCTCCCGCTGGTGGACAAACTTTCTCAAGCCTTGTTTTGTACCAACGATTCGGCGACAGAAGCCACGAACAGACTTCGATAAGTCAATGTATTGGTTTGAACACCAAGGCGGCTTTGCAATCACCCAAGCACTATACTTCTTGGTCAGCCACCAAATGATTGTTCCGCCTACACTGCTAGCGGAGGATCCAGAATACCTGTGGAACTCAGAGCTTGCCAACAAGTTGATTGATTTTGTGATCATCAATGACCGGCCAGACTTGGTTCCATTGATCCAAAGACGCATCAAAAAACCGCTCACTCCTGAACAGTGAACGGCTTAGGCAAATACCCAATGACAAGTATACTCAACTTTGAAAGGAAATTACACTATGGCTAAAATGTTAAGCATGCGCGATTTCGACTACTCCAAGATCGGCAACATCTTTGAACTAGACGAAGTCACCCCTAAAATGGCAACTGAAGAACGCCTTGATGATTCTGGCAACAAAATCATGGGCAATGATGGTACACCGCGGAAATTCAACACGGATGAAATTGTCGGCTATAAGTATTCCGTCACGATTCTGGAAGGTGAACATCGTAAGAAGTCCACTCAGATCACCGTTGCTGGTCTCGACTGTCCAATCAACAACGCGGAAATCATGAAACGTGACAGCGTGAAATGCCGCTTTACCAGCTTGGAACCGAGCATGGTCGGCAACCCCATCTACTACAAGGCTGAAAAGATTGAATTAGTGGCCCCGCAGGCCAAATAGAAACACTCTGGGCTACCCAATCTAAACGGGTAGTCCTTTTTCTCGCAATTCTACTTGGTCAGTTGCCGATAACGTTCAAACAGCATGGCGACGGTATCACTCTCGGTGGTGCCTTTAATTGTCAGCCCATATGCCCGCATAACGGCTCGATCATTATCTTGGTGGGCTTTGCGCAGTTCAGGAACTGTCGCCAACGGATCATAGAGATCAGCTAAGCTACTATCCGGGTAAAGTTTACGGGCATCGAGAATCCCCTGGGCTGTTTGTTCAATCTGCGCCTTTTGCTTATCATCAACTTCTGGCCACGGGAAATTAGAGTACGTAGATGGGGTATAGCGATAGTCACTCTTCATCCGTCCAGTAACTGTCCGCATCCATGCCATATGCACATTTGATGTCATCACACCAAACATAAATAAATCCGCGTTCGGCACTAAATATACCGTATTACTGGCGATAATATCTGGCGTCATCCAGCCAATCGGCACGTAGCGTCGGTTCTCACTAGAGACTTCTGGTACGACCAGATAATTCGAATCCGGTTGTCTAATTTGGGTAAACAACGCCGGAGTCTCAGCCAATGTCTGTACAGATTTCGTTGGACTTTGTCGTCGCATCTCTGCCACCGCAGACAAACGAGCCATAATTGGCGGAACGGATCGGAACTGATTTGGCGCTACATCCTTCAGCCATAAGCAATACCGCTCCAAGTTGTTGATGAAGTCTCTGGAGCCAACATAACGACGAATATAGCTTTCTGTTTGCGGGTACTGCTTAATTAACGCCACTCGTTCCGCCGGTGAAAGAATCAGATTACCGCCATCCACCGGCTTACTACCTTGCGACATCACTGGAAACTGAGAACCAGACACGCTAATCTTTCGCCGAGGTTGTGGGTAAACGTTCGCTCCTGCGGTCAGATACGCGTTGATATGGCCAACTAACTTCATCTGGCCGCCTTCATACAAGCGCTTCTTCTCCTTGCGTGGGTAGCTGGTGAATCCAATGATAACCACATGGACTTGTGCCTTTTCCTTGGCCTCACTACTCCATCGAAATGTCCGGTACGCAAATTGAATCTCAATGCCTTTCTCAAACAGTTTTGGCCAAAGTGTTGGCGCTTGCTCACCTTGCGTGATCGAGTTAGTCGAAACAAAGGCGACCTCGGTCGTCTTACCTTGAATGAAGTCAGCTGCTTTGTTGTACCACGCCGCCACATAATCCAGCTTGCCGTACTTGCTAAAATCATGGAAGGCAATATCCATATCCGCAGCTTGCGCTCGTGTCCGCTTCTCGTGACCATAAAATGGTGGATTGCCAATGATATAAGTAATCCGTTCACCGCCAACTACCGTTTCCCAATCAAGTCGGATGGCATTTCCTTCTGTGATGTTGGTATACGTCTTTAATGGTAAGAAGTCCATATTGGCGTAGACAATCGCCGCCGTTTCTTCCATCATCTGCGATTCAGCAATCCACAGAGCGGTCTTGCCAACGGATACTGCAAAGTCATTGATTTCAATGCCATAGAATTGTTGAATGGACACCTTAATCAATTCGTCATCGACTGCCAACATACTTTCATTCCCATAAATCAAGCTGATAACCTGATTTTCAAGCTTCCGCAATGATAAATAGGTTTCAGTCAGAAAGTTACCTGAACCACACGCTGGATCAAAGAAATGCAAGTTACCAAGTCGGGATTGAAAATCTGTTGCCCGTTGAATCATGGTCTTACGTTGCTTAATCTGCTTGATCTCAGTCAGTTCATCCCGGAGACCATCTAGAAACATTGGGTCGATAACTTTATGAATATTGGCAATCGAGGTATAGTGCATGCCACCTTCACGCCGCGTATCGGGGTTCAAGGTACTTTCAAACACCGCACCAAAAATTGTTGGACTGATCTCTGACCAGTCGAACTCCTTACTGGCTTTATCTAGAATCAAAGCGCGCAACGAATCAGTGAATTGTGGAATCTCAACTTCCTCATTAGCAAACATTCCGCCATTAACATACGGAAACTCAGCCAACTTTTCTTCCAGGTATGGGTCACGTTTATCGATTGGTGTATCCAATACACGAAATAGATCAATCAACGCCGTGCGCAGATGCCGTGTCTCAAATTCATTGAGATAGTCGTGAAACATACCGTGACGGCCAAAAATACCGGCATCTTCGGCGTACAGGCAAAACACTAGCCGCACAGACAACTCGTTAATACTACGCTGACTGCTGGCATTAGTAGGATCACGATATTGCGTGAAAAGTTCATCGTAAATCTTGCCAACCAGCTCACCGGCTTGCATTGAAACTTCCATCTCTTTATCGAGATGTGGGTTCAACTGATCAACGATAAAGTCCAGACGATAATACTCAGTCGGTAAGTCCTTAAGCTGGATCACTGCCGGCTCGCCATTAGGTTGCTCCATATCGTATACAAAAAACTGGGTGAAGTTGCTCGTGATGATCCAGCGCGGCCGCTTAGAGTAGGGTAGATTAGCGGAGTACCGTTTTGCTTGCTCAAACGGGGACAGCAAACTGCCGTCAGATTGCCGGATGCCGTCAAACAAGCTCTTATTGCGGCCTTTCTGTTCAATTAGAACCTTAGTTGTGTCAATGAAGCCGTCAATAAAGCTGGTATGATCCAGCATTACTCGGTCTTCAAAGCTGATGTACTCACCGGGATTGGGAATATCATAAACAGTCTCCAGCAAGTCCAGCCAGAAGGTCTGGCTATCCTGTCGTTCATTACCACGATCTTGCCAACGTTTAACAAAAGCCGTGGCGGCACGTTTTTGATCTGCTTCCTTCATGAAACAGCCTCGATTCGTCAGTATTATATTTCAAGTATCACGCATCAACCATATAAAGAAAAGCGCCAGTCTCGAAAGTTCCGAAAACTGACGCTCACAAACATTGGGACATCTCTATATTCTAAGTGAATTCAACTTTGAGCTTCTTTCCCAGCGCAAAGGCAATCTTACTCATGGTGTCAAAGCTAGTATTCTGGCCATGCTCAATGCGTGCAATCGTTGATTGTGGTACGTCTGCCCGCTCGGCTAGTTCTCGTTGGGTCAAACCAGCGCGTTCACGCTCGCTCATCAACGCCACTGCGCTCTCAAGTTTGGCAGATTCGGCATCAAAGCCTGCCTTGAATTCAGGGTCTTTAAGTTGCTCAGCGAGATAATCGTCAAAAAGAATATTCTTTGCCATGTTACTTACCTCCCAAATTATCGTAGTATTCTGTCCTGAGTTCTTTCGCGTGATTAAGTTCAGATACCGGCGTCTTCTGGGTCTTCTTCGTGAAGCCATGCGTAATCACATAACGCGGGCCTTCAACGTGGAAGTACAAACCCCGCTGGATATTAGATCCCGTTGTCCGAAGCTCAAAGATGCCATCTGAGATTTTTCTGATCCACATTTGGCGCGCCGCCACCTGCAAACCAAATTTCTGTGTCTTAGCAATGACGGTGACCAGCTTCTGCTTTTCCACCGGCTTCAAACTATCTAAGAATTCTTGGAATTCATTGTGTCCACTTGGACGCGTGTAAAACTCGAACTTAGGATTTTCCATGAGTTCAGTATACACCGAACGAGTCTGAATATCAATATATGCTATCATGGTAACCAAAGTATTCAGCAATCAAAACTTGAGATCGTTAATAACTGATTTCACGTTGTCACGCTGTTTATTCTTAAGTTCACGCTCCCGTTCTTGTCTTTGCTGTTCCTGAATCACCAACTTCTTATACTGCTTGTTTGTTTCTTGGATCACTAATTTCAGTGTCTCCAAGTGGTAGTCGCGCACTTCCTCAATAGTGGTTCCATCGAGAATAATTCGATTTCCGCGAACGCTTGCAATATCTCCTCGATGCATAGTCGTGAACCTTGGAGGAAACCGCCAATTTTGCAGGAATATTTGTTGCCAAACTCGATTAGGTGAATGATTCAAGTGAAACGGTACAACATACAATGCAGATCCCGGCGTACCATCGTTACGTGGCTGAGTTACCTCGTCAGAATCAATACTTGTCAACATGATCTGCATATTCTCGTCATCATCAACACTAGTCATCACCACATCAGATTCATCAGCGACTTTGACAACCTTTGATGAAGAGGAATTTCGACTAGAACGGTTAATCGTAGAAAGCCCCAAAATCGTTCTTTTGAGTTTCTCAAATGACCGCTGAAATAGTTTGGTTTCTACATTATCGGATAAGTCCGAAGCAAGCTTTGACGCCAAAAACACTGGAACGATTTCATCCCGATAAGCTTCAAAAGTGACAGGAAGAAATTTCTTCACTGCTTCATTCTTTGACAGGCTCGCCGCCATAATTGATGCTTCGTAGCCAACTCCACCCTGCCTGTCATCTGCACGTTTCTTATATCCCGGAGTAAGAATCACAATAATGTAGTCCGATTCAACAAGATTCCTTTCCATAAATAGTGGTAAGTCATCTCCAATTTCCAGATCGCGTTCATCAATGACAACATGAATTCCGTTTTCTTCCAGTAACTGAATAAGATGGTCAAGTTTTTCACCATCAGCTTCTGAGTGCAGGTATGAGATAAAAACTGTTTTCATACAAGGTCTCACTTTCTATTATGGTATTATCCAAGCTTAGCTCTCTAAATTTTACCACGAGTAATAGCTATTCCGATGAGAAAAGCCAGCCCAGATTTCTCTGAACTGGCTCTAAAGTTTGGCAGGATTTTGGCAGGGAACCAAGTAAATTCTACCCATTTCAACCCGTTTCACTTCATCTGAAATGCCGTTAAATCAAGCTTTTCACTTCAAGTGATACCTGCATTTTATTCCCATTCCACCGTTGCTGGCGGCTTGCTGGTAATATCATAAACTACGCGATTGATGTGCCCGACCTCATTAACGATGCGCGCAGAGATCTTCTGCAAGACTTCCCAATCGATGCGGGCAAAGTCGGCGGTCATGCCATCGATGGAGGTGATAGCACGAATGGCGATGGTGTAATCGTAGGTCCGGCCATCGCCCATGACGCCGACAGAGCGGAAGCCTGGCAAGACGGTAAAGTATTGCCAGATGTCTTCGTCTAAGCCAGCTTTTTTGATTTCATCACGCAAGACAGCGTCAGATTCACGCACGATCTCCAGCTTGTCTTCGGTGACTTCACCAAGGACGCGGATCCCTAGGCCTGGGCCTGGGAACGGCTGACGCCAAACCAGGGCATGCGGAATGCCAAGGCGTTCGCCGAGTTCGCGGGCTTCGTCTTTGAACAGCTTGTTTAACGGTTCGATCAGCTTGAACTTCAAGTCGTCTGGCAAGCCGCCAACGTTATGATGCGACTTGATGGTTTGCGCGGTATCAGTCCCGGATTCAACCACGTCGGTGTACAGCGTGCCTTGCGCCAGGTATTCGATGCCGTGCAATTTGCGCGCTTCGGCGTTGAAGACTTCGATGAAGTCGCGGCCGATGATCTTGCGCTTTTGTTCCGGATCGGTGATGCCTTTGAGATCGCCTAAGAAGCGTTCATGCGCGTCGACTTTGATGATCTTGACGCCCAAGCCCTTGCCTAAGGATTCCATCACTTGATCGGCTTCGTTTTTACGCAATAAGCCGTGATCGACGAAGATCGCCGTCAGTTGGTCACCGATGGCCTTGTTCAACAGCGCTGCGACCACCGAGGAATCGACCCCGCCGGATAAGCCAAGGAGCACTTTTTTGTCGCCGACTTCTTCGCGGATCGCCTTGACCTGGTCATCGATGAAATCACCCATGTTCCAGTTGGCGGTTGCGCCGCAAACATCGAAAGCAAAATGATGCAAGATCTCATGGCCATACTTGGTGTGCTGCACTTCAGCATGGAATTGGATGCCGTAGAACTTGCGCTGGTCGTCATCCATTGCCGAGATTGGGCAATTGTCGCTGGTCGCCGTCACGCGAAAGCCGGCTGGGGCTTCGCGGACCAAGTCCCCATGACTCATCCACACGGTTTGTTGCTTGGGCAGGCCTTGGAAGACTTTGGCATGGTCGTCGGTCACGGTAATGTCGACCTTGCCGTATTCGCGGTTATCTGCTGGTTCGACCTTGCCGCCGAGGCGCTGGGCCATCAGCTGCATGCCGTAGCAAACCCCTAAGATCGGGATCCCGAGCTTGAAAATGTCCTCATCAACACCTAATGCCCCATCATCATAAACGGAATTCGGGCCGCCAGAGAAAATGATCCCCTTAGGCGCGATTTGTTTCACCTCTTCAGCCGTGATCGTGTGCGGCTTGAGTTCGGAGTAGACCCCGAATTCACGAATACGCCGCGTGATCAACTGGTTATATTGACTGCCGTAATCAAGCACGATGATCTTGTCGTAGTCTTGGTTTGCCAAGCTTTCCCCACGCTCCTTTTCAGTATTGCATTAATTCTACTGATAATTATAGTCGCGGTCAATCAGTGATGTGAAAGTTCTCATATCCCTTTGGCCAACCAGCCCGGCCCCATGGCGTTTTTCGCCGCTTCGCCGCCAGCAAAAGCATAAAACTTGACCCCGCACTTTCCGGGGTGATAGAATACGCGCACCGTACAAAAACGGGTAGCAAGACACTGATCACGGTTGGCTGGACCGGGGACGCATCCCGGTGTCAAAGTAGTGGTGTGGTATGCGTAAACTGGTATTACAAACTGATTTCGGCTTGGTGGATGGCGCCGTTGCCGCTATGTATGGCGTGGCTTACGGCGTTTCCCCAGAACTTGATATTCATGATCTCACCCATGAGATCCCCCCGTATGATATTTTTGCGGCGTCTTATCGGCTTTATCAAACGATCCAGTATTGGCCGGCAGGCACAGTGTTTGTTTCCGTCGTCGATCCTGGCGTCGGCTCGGCGCGGCGCAGTGTCGTTGCTCGGACCGCTTCTGGACATTATGTGATCACGCCTGACAACGGCACCTTGACCCACTTGCAACACTATTTAGGTTTATTGGCAGTGCGCCAAATCGATGAAGTCAAAGATGCCTTGCCTGGCAGCTTAGATAGTCACACCTTTCACGGCCGCGACGTTTATGCCTTCAATGGCGCCCGGCTAGCCAGCGGCTTGCGGGACTTTTCGCATTTGGGAGAGCCGATCAGCGTGGACTCGCTCGTCCAACTGCCGCTAGGAACTGTCACCACTACCGCCCATAGCGTGGCAGGAACCATCGATATCTTGGATATCCGCTTTGGCTCGCTTTGGACGAACATCCCCCGCCAAGCCTTCACCCAATTAGGCATCGAAGCCGGCGACTTCATGCAAGTGTCGATCCGCCAAAACGGCCAATTGCGCTACCAAAACCAAATGCCGTTCACGCAAACCTTCGCCGCCGTTGCCGTGGGTGAACCGCTGATCTATATCAATTCGCTGTTGAACATCGGCGTGGCGATCAACCAAGATTCCTTTTCCAAGCTGTATCACATCGGCACCGGCGTTGATTGGGAGATCACCCTCACCCAACTCGCCCGCTAGGAGGAGATAATATGGCAAAACGACCCCCTCATCATGACCCCTTCAATGTGCGTACCGTCGTCGCCATCGGGATCGGCACGGCGATCATTTTTATCTTGAAGCGCTGGGTCTCTATCCCCACAGGCTTTCCCAATACCAACATCGACACCTCTTATGGGGTCTTGGGCTTTTTAAGCGTGTTATACGGGCCGATCGCCGGGTTTTTGATCGGGCTGTTCGGCCATGCCTTAAACGACTTCACCCAATATGGCACGCCTTGGTGGACCTGGGTGTTGACGACTGGCTTGATCGGCGGCAGCATCGGCTTGTTTTGGCGCTGGTTTGACATTGAAAGCGGCCGCTTTGGGCTGAAAAAGATCATCAGCTTCAATTTGATCCAATTGTTGACCAATGGCATCGGCTGGGCGTTATTGGCGCCGACGCTGGATATTTTGGTCTATTCTGAGCCGGCAAACAAGGTGTATGTTCAAGGCGTGATCTCGGCGATTTCCAACACGGTTTCCACCGGCGTCATCGGCACGATCTTGCTCATCGCCTATGCGGCTTCGCGGACGCAAAGCGGCAGCCTTAAGCGAGAAGAGTGAGCAAATGACCCCAGCAATCAAATTCGATCATGTGACCTTTCAATATGACAGCCAAGCGGAACCGACGCTTTATGACATCAACTTGACCATCACCCCAGGCGAAAAGCTCTTGATTGTCGGCCCGTCTGGTTCCGGCAAATCGACTTTAGGCAATTTGATCAACGGCTTGATCCCCCATGCCTTGCGCGGCCAGCTCACCGGCCGCGTGACAGTGGCCGGCCAAGACGTCGCAGCCAGCAGTTTGGCGGCATTATCGCGCCATGTCGGCACCGTGTTGCAAGACCCAGACAGTCAATTCGTCGGCCTCACCACCGCTGAAGACATTGCGTTTGCCTTAGAAAATGACGCGATCGCCCCAGCGCGCATGCGCCAACAAGTCGCGCACTGGGCGGCGACGCTCAATTTAAGCCAGCAGTTGGAGCTGTCGCCGCAGGCCTTGTCCGGCGGGCAAAAGCAGCGCACCGCCATGGCAGGCGTTTTGATCGATGAAGGTGAGATCTTGTTGTTTGACGAGCCGCTAGCCGCCCTTGACCCTGCCACCGGCAAACGCGCCATTGCACTGATCGATGCGCTGCACCGGCAATTCAACATGACGGTGGTGATCATCGAACACCGCTTAGAAGACGTGTTGACCCAACCTGTCGACCGGGTGATCGTGATGGATGGCGGCCGCATCCAAGCTGATCTGACCCCAGAAGCGCTCTTGCAAAGCGACTGGCTGCGGCGAGTCGGGCTGCGTGCGCCGTTGTATCTGGAAGCCTTGACTGCCGCTGGGATCGAGCGCGCCACGATCACCAACATCGCTGATGCGGCCACCGTTTCTGCTCCGCAGCTGAAAACGCGCTTGACCAATTGGTTAGGCGCGCAAGCCCCGCCGGTTGCGCGAGCCACCCAAGCCCCGCTGCTCACGATCCAAGACCTCACCTTTGGTTATCCGCGCGGCCGGCAGTTGTTTGCCCATTTTGACTTGACCATCAATCGCGGGGACATGCTCGCGTTAGTCGGCGCCAATGGGGTCGGCAAATCGACGTTAAGCCAGTTGATCACCGGCTTTGTGGCGCCAAAAAGCGGCCAGCTGCGCTTCAACGGGCAAGACCTGGCCGCGTTATCCGTCAAAGAGCGCGCCGATCATATCGGCTATATCATGCAAGATCCCAACCAAATGTTATCCAAGCTGCAACTGTCTGACGAAGTGGCCTTAGGGTTGACCTTGCGCCACGCCGATGCGGCCACGATCCAAGCCAAAGTCGCCCAAGCCTTGCAGATCTGCGGCTTATACCCGTTTCGCAATTGGCCCATCTCCGCATTGAGTTTTGGCCAAAAAAAGCGCGCCACCATCGCCAGCATCCTCACCTTAGACCCAGAGTTATTGATCTTAGATGAGCCGACTGCTGGCCAAGATTGGCGCCATTACACGGCGATGATGCGCTTTTTAGAAACGCTGAATCAACAACACGGCATCACCATGCTGTTGATCACCCATGATATGCACTTGATGCTGGAATATGCCACCCGCACCGTGGTGTTAGGCAGCCAAGGGCTGTTATTAGATGCGCCGCCGGCAACCGTCTTGTCTCAACCAGACATTATTGCAGCTGCCAGTTTGGCTGAAACCAGTTTGTATGCTTTGGCGCAACGCGTCGGGCTGGATCCTCAGCAATTCACGGCCGCAGTGATCGCCAATGAAAGGCAGGCGGCGCCATGACGGAACAACTTTTTGGCTATGATGACCAAGACACCTGGCTGCATCACCTCGGCGGAGCCACGAAGCTGTTGGCGTTTTTAGGCTTGTCGCTGATCGCCATGGCCAGTTATGACACTCGCTTTATCGCCGCCATCGTGGTACTTTCGCTGTTTTTATTCAAACAAGCGCACATTGCCTGGCGCCAAGTGCGCTTAGTGGTGAAAGTGATCGTCACCTTTTCGTTGTTGAATCTGGTGACCGTGTACTTGTTTGCGCCGGAATACGGCGTGCAATTATACGGCAGCCGCCATTTGCTCTTCGGGCAAGGCTATTTTACGCTGACGCAAGAACAGCTGTTTTATGAGGCCAACTTGGCGCTGAAATATATCGTCACCGTGCCTTTGGCCTTGATCTTTTTGATCACCACCAATCCCAGCGAGTTTGCCGCCAGCCTCAACAAGCTGCACCTGTCTTATCGGGTCAGCTATGCGGTGGCCTTGGCTTTGCGGTATATCCCAGACATTCAAACCGCCTACCACCAGATCAGCCTCGCCCAACAAGCCAGAGGCTGGGAGCTATCCGCCAAAGCCAAGCTTTCTGCCCGCTTTAAAGGGGCGCTGCAGATCTTGCTGCCGTTGATTTTTTCCAGCTTGGCGCGCATCGACACCATCAGCCAAGCCATGGAATTGCGCCGTTTTGGCCGCAACCCGCGGCGCAGCTGGTATCGCGACCACCCGTTTGCCAAAGCCGACTGGCTGACGCTTGGCGGTGTGGCTGTAATCATTGGCATCGGCTTGTGGTTATTTCATCAAAACGGCGGGCGATTTTATAACCCGTTTTAACGTCAAAAATGTCCCTAACCATGCCGGTTAGGGACATTTTTGATGGACTTAAAACTTGCGCAAGGCGACGCGATCGATCACATGATCGGTGGTTTTATGTAAGATCACATCCGCGCGGTTTTTCGTCGGCAGGATATATTCTTTCAAGTTCTTCAAGTTGATGTCGCGCCAAACTTGCTTGGCCATGGCAAAAGCCGCTTCGCGATCGCCGATGGCATAGTCATAATAATAATTGGTCGGGTCCGTGAAGGCCGTTTCCAATAACATCCCGAAGCGTTCCAAGTACCACTGCTCGATCAGCTCCGGATCAGCATCGACATACAGCGACAAATCAAAGTAATCGCTAATGTAGATCGGCTGCTTGCTTGGCAGCTGCAAGACATTGATGCCTTCGACGATCAAGATATCAGGATGATCGATCACTTCTTCTTCATCCGGCACGATATCATAGATCTGATGGGAGTATTTCGGCGCCCGCACGACGCCTTGGTTGTTTTTGACATTATTGAGAAAATGGATCAGCAGATCCATATCATAGCTTTCCGGGAAGCCTTTGCGATTCAAGATCCCGCGCCGCTCTAATTCGGCATTCGGATACAAAAACCCGTCGGTGGTGATCATTTGCACGCGCTTATCCGGATAGGCCCGGCTCAACAACAAAGATAATAACCGCGCGGTGGTGCTTTTGCCTACCGCCACCGACCCGGCGATGCCGATGATGAACGGGTGGTTATGATCGTGTTCGCCCATGAACTGGCTGAGGTTATACTCCGCCAGTTGATAGTCTCGATAGCGCACATGGATCAAGTGGCGCAATGGCGAGTAGATGTCTTTGACATCTTGCAAGCTGACTTCATCGTTTAACGACCGCAGTTGATCCAGTTCTTCATCGCTGACTGACGCGAAATTGTGTGTGTGGAATGTCGCCCACTCACTGCGGGGAAAGACATAATAATTCATTCGAGATTCCATAACTTCTCCAATACTTCCCAAAATTCAGTATCTGGCCCAATGTCAGACATGTTACTAGTGTACACCAACTCTTCTGGTAACGCTCACAAAATCCACGATGATCGTTAAACCGCAAAATCGGCGCCAAATGCCCGCTTAAATGGGTCATTTGCCACCGACTGTTGGCGCACATCCAGCCACCGCTTATGCGCGTTTTTTATTATTTTCTTGGATCGCTTGGGCTTGGTCGTATAAAGGGCAGCCGCTGTCGCCGCAACTCTTACACCCATCGCCCTCATGCTTACGGAAGAAACGGTTATAGACCACAAAGCCCACCGCCGCAAAGATAATGACCGCAATAATCAAAGTCGCCATGACGATTCCTCCTTACATTGCTTGCGCTGCCAACGGCTTTTGTGCTTGCGCACGCTTGATAAACAAGCCAAACCCGATCAAACCTAAAGCCGCGATCGCCAAGCTTAACCCCCAAACAGAGGCGGTGCCGGCGATCAAAGCGCCGGCTTGATTGACGATCGTGGCGACCATGTAGGCCACCGCGGTTTGATAGCCAATGGCATACCAAGTCCACCGCGCTTCGCCGAATTCTTTGCGCATGGTGCCGATCGAGGCAAAACAAGGCGCACATAACAAGTTGAAAACCAAAAACGCATAACCGGCCATCGGCGCATAAGCAGCGCGCAACTGTGCTTCAAATTGTGCCATGCTGCCAGAGCCAAAGGCAATGTGGAAGGTGCCGACGCAATTTTCTTTGGCGATCAATCCAGAGAAGATCGCAGCTGTCGCGCGCCAATCCCCTAAGCCCAGCGGCGCAAAAACCGGGGCGATCGCGCCGCAAATGGACCGCAGCATGCTTTGATTTTGCGCCACCATTTGCATCCGAAAGTTGAAATTCGCCAAGAACCATAACAACACGCAAGACGCGAAGATCAAAGTCCCCGCCTTATACACAAAGGCGCGGCTGCGGCTCCATACGGAACGCAAGATATTAGAGGCTTTTGGCAGGTGATATGCCGGCAATTCCATCACGAATGGTGACGGCGGCCCGGCAAACAATTGCGTTTTTTTCAAGAAGACCCCAGAGCCGATCACCGCCATGATGCCGATGAAATACGCACTCGGCGCCACCCAAGACTGGTGCGGGAAAAAGGTCCCAGACACTAAAGCGATCACCGTCAGCTTCGCCGAACACGGCATGAACGTCGTCAACATAATGCTCATGCGGCGGTCTTTTTCAGATTCGATCGTCCGCGTCGCCATGATCCCTGGGACCCCACAGCCAGTCGCAATCAACATCGGGATGAAGGACTTGCCTGAGAGATTGAACCGGTGAAAGATCCGGTCCATCACAAACGCGATGCGCGCCATATAGCCGCAATCTTCCAAGATGCCTAAACACAAAAACAACATCATGATCTGTGGCAAAAACCCTAAGATCGCCCCAACGCCGCCAATGATCCCATCAACGATCAAGCTTTCCAGCCAAGGCGCCACATTCAACGCGTGCAAAGCTCCGGTGGCCACATGCGGCAGCCAAGTGCCAAACACCGTATCATTGAGCCAATCAGAGCCGATCGTGCCCACGGTTTGAATGGACAGATAATACACCGCCCACATCACCACCGCAAAAATCGGCAGCGCCAGCCAGCGATTGGTGACGATGCGGTCGACTTTGTCTGACATGCTTTCTGAGAAGTCTTCTTTATCCACGACACTCATGGCAATGATGCGGGCAATATAGTCATAGCGTGCATTGACAATGATCGAATCAGAGGTGTCTGCGAACAGTCCTTCTGCAGTCGCGATCGTTTGTTCGATCTCACTGCGCTGTTGCGTTGATAAGTTGATGGCTTTTTGGACCTGTTCGTCTCGTTCAAACAACTTGATCGCATACCAGCGCCGCTTGGCTTGCGGAATCGCGGTGAGCTGATCTTGGATCATGCTTAATGCCGATTCGACTCGCGGGTCATATTCTGGATATGGATAACAGCCGCATTGCGGATCATGGTCAAGCATTTGATCGACCAATTCCTCAACGTGGTCGCCTTTGATTGCGCTGATACCGACTACCGGCACCCCTAAGACATAGCTCAGCTTTTTCAAGTTGATCTCACGCCGGTGCTCTTTGGCCAGCACATCCATCATGTTCAACGCCAAAATCAGCGGCCGGCCGGTTTCCATCACTTGCAGCGTCAAATACAAATTCCGCTCCAAGTTCGTGGCATCCACCACGTTTAACACCCGCGTCGGCGCTTCATCGATCAAAAAATTCCGGGTGACGATTTCTTCACTGGAATAAGGCGACAGCGAATAAGTCCCAGGCAAATCTTGCAAGACGACCGTTTTATCCTTGCGCAAGCGCCCCGCCTTGCGCTCCACGGTCACGCCAGGCCAGTTGCCGATCGCTTGTTTGGCCCCAGTCAAGGCGTTAAACAAGGTGGTTTTCCCCGAGTTGGGGTTGCCCACTAATGCCATCGTCATGTCATCTGCCATATCAGCCTACCTCCTCGACTAAAATCGCCTGCGCGTCTTGCTTGCGAATGCTTAACTTATACCCGCGCACGACTAATTCCATTGGATCCCCCAAAGGCGCCACATTATAGACTTTGATCAAGGTCCCTTTGGTCAAGCCCATATCCATCAGCCGATGGCGCAATGCCGGCTGCCCGGCTAATTTGGCCACGATGCCCATTTTATGGATAGCCAAAGACGCCAAAGGAATCGCGTCCGCAGACGCTTCTGCATTCAGCGGGCGGACTTGGATCTGCGACGCGATCTCCACGCTCATCGCCAAGCGCTGGCCTTGAAAATACACCAGCATCCCCGAATCGCCAGAGGTGGTTTGGATCACGGTGATGCGCTTGCCTGGCAGCAAGCCGAGTTCGGCCAAATGCTTATTCAACCGTTCGCGCCCAGTGATCGCCATAATGATATAATCACCAGTTTGCCTTAATGCTGTCAGGGTTTCCATGCCGCGCCGCCTCCTATAGTCTCAATTAGCCCCAGTGTACCGTTTTTTAGTCAAGTTGTGGGGCATTTCACAAAATTCATTGGCTAAATCATAGTTGTGCACAAAAATTAGTCATCTGGATACAATCACTTGTGCACAACCTAAAGCAAAATCAGGTAAGCGAATACATTTTGCTCAAAAAAAGCAGTGTGTCATCGTCGGCACACTGCATACATGGTTAGTCTAAACTGATCAATTGCGCTTCTTGACGGCGCTGGCGGTTGATAGCGCGGCGCTTGGTGTAACCGGCCGCGATCGCTTGCCCTTCTGCTTCGTCATATTCCAAACTCGGCAAAGGCACCGTCGTGGTCGACACAAAGGTCGAAAACGCATAACCGGCTAAATACCGCTCGCCAGTATCCAGATCTTCGCCGACTAATTTCGTGAAGACCTCCATTGACTTAGTCCCGACCCCAGTGACAAATCTGGTATAGATCAACGCATTGCCGATCAACACCGGGTTGGCATACACCATCGAATCCACGCTGCCGGTCACCAGCTGCCGCCGGGCAAAGCGGTGCGCGGCGATCGACGCGCTTTCATCAAGCCAAGATAAGGTCTGGCCGCCAAACAAACTGTCATGCTCATTCATTTGTCCTTCAAAGATCCGGTGGCTGGCGATCGATTTGGTCAAACTTTGTTTCAACACCAATTACCTCTTTTCGTACAACTCCGGTGCCACTTGCGCCAATAATGGCGACAGTTCAGGGCTGGCCAAGATCGTCAAGCGATGCATCGCCCGGCTGGCGATCGTATATAACAACTCGCGCTCATCTTCTTCATGGAAGAAGTGGGCATTGGCTTGCCACAAGATCACCGCATCAAATTCCAAGCCCTTAGCGAGATAAGACGGCACCACGATCACGCCGGCGGCCAACCGCTGATTTTCACTCTTGATCAAAGTCGCCGCGATCCCTGCCGCATGCATCAATTGGAAAATATGTTCCGATTCTTCCAAGGTCTTGGCGATCACCGCCGTGGTTTGCTTGGCGGCGTCATTGACTTTCAGTTGCGCTTCTAACTCAGTTAATAGCGCCTGCTCATCGGCTTTGACACTGATGGTCGGCAGCGGACCTTGGCGATCAAAAGCATTGATTGCTTGGCCGCTGCGCAAGATCGCCTTGGTAAAGTCCGTTACTTGCTTGGTCGAACGATACGACTGCGTCAACTGGATCACCCGCGTTTTGTCCGGGTCAAATAACTTGGCGACGTCTTGGATCAAGGTGTGCGATTCTGACTTGGTAAAGATCGCCTGATTCAGATCCCCTAATAACGTGAAGCGCGCCTTAGGAAAGCTGGTGCGCAAGTACGCCAGTTGAAACGGCGTGTAGTCTTGGATCTCATCGATGAAGACATAGCGCATGTTGCGCTCGCCGTGACGGCCGGTCATCAAGTCATACAGGTACAAATACGGCGTGGCATCGGCCATCGCTAAGCGGCGATTTTTGAATTCAGCTAAGAAGTCGTCAACATCTGCTTGCCATTGGGCTTCACTCAAGCCAAATGCACTCAAGTCCACAAACTTGCCGGCACTCTTCAAAAACGCCAAGTACTGCCCGCGGCTGTTGAGAAAATGATTCCGTACGATGGCTTGTTGGATCGATTCAAACGCATCCATGACGATCTTGCGCGCATAGAAGCGGTATTCTTCATCCGAGTTTTTGAATTCACCAGGACCATTGGCTTGCAGCTCGCGAATGCGTTCTGCCGACAAGTCTTCGACTGCTTCTTGCACCCACTTGGACTTCATCGTCGATTCGACCTTGCGATTGAGCATACTGATCAGCCGTTCCTTGGTCGCACTCAAGCGATTGCCCAAATGATAGTTGGCGTTGAAGCTGTAGAAGATCTCTTGGATGCGATGCTTGGAGAAAAAGACGGTGTCGCGGAAGCGGATATCGCGAAACTTCATGCCGCTTTGCTCCAAGCTGGTCGCATAAGCTTTAGTCGCGTCAAAGAAGGCTAAGCTGCCTTTGAGTTTGGCCACTTGCTTTTGCGCCGGCGTTTGCACGACTTCAAACTGCGAAAACAGATCCTGGACGGCAATATTTGGCACTCGGCGCGTCACATATTGGTAAAAGGTGAACTGCACCATGTTTTGTTCGCCAAGTTCTGGCAGCACATTGCCAATATAATCAGAAAACAGCTGATTAGGGCTGAACATGATCACTTGACTCGCATTCAGATTACCGCGATAACGATAAAGCAAATACGCGACGCGCTGCAACACTGCGGAAGTCTTCCCAGAACCAGCGGCACCTTGCACAAATAGCAGTTCTGCAGACGTATCGCGGATGATCTGGTTTTGTTCCCGCTGGATCGTCGTGACGATACTCTTCATTTGGGTATCAGACTTTTCGCCTAATACTTCCAGCAGCATCTGATCCCCGATCGTTTCAGTAGTATCAAACATCGTCTGGATCCGACCATTGGCGATCACGAACTGCCGCTTCAAGTTGACCTGCACCGTTTGCGGACCGTCTGGCGTTTGGTAAGTCACCTGGCCCAAACCGCCATCATAATAGATCGAGCTGATCGGCGCGCGCCAATCATAGATCAAAAACTTGCCTTGGGCATTGGTGAAAGAGCCTAAGCCGATATAGATCGTCTCGGGTTTTTCACTGCCTTCTTGAAAATCGATCCGCGCAAAAAACGGATTTTGCTGTAACCGGCGGACGGTTTTCAACTGTGCACTTGATTGTTGCCAAGCATTCGCACGTTCATCCAGCATCTGTTGTTGTTGCTGAATGCTGGCCGCGGTTTCGATGGTTTCGGCATCGTTTGTCAAGTTGATCGAGAAATCGCTGAAGAAATTCTTATTCAACGACTTCTCTTCGGCCTTCGTCCGGTCGATCTCGGCACTCAAGCGCTTATTGGCTTGGCCAAGCTCATCCATGATACCGTCAAGATGGGTCTGTTCGAATTGTTGCTCCAAATCTGCCACAGGCTGCTCCCCCTTAATCGCGACAAAATAATCGTTTTAATATACTACCACTATTCGAAGATTTCCACAACGACACCAGAGCGGAGCAAGCCGGTCTTAGGGGTGTGGATAAGGCGGCGTGATGCGTTATGGCGTCAGCCATAACGTGGCGCGATGACTTATCTGCAACCCCGTTGGCTTGCGCAGCTCGACGATACACCAGAGCGGAGTGGTGCGCATTTAGGCATGTGCATAAGGCGGCTTGGGTGCGTGATGGCAACGCCATCGCGTGCACGAGACGACTTATGCGCAATGCCGTTGCACCGATAAACCAGAGCGGAGCAAGCCGGTCTTAGCGATGTGGCTAAGGCAGCCTGGGTGCGTCGCGGCACGCGGCGTGACCGGGATGACTTAGACGCAATCGCGTTGGCTTGCGCAGCTCGACGATACCCCAGAGCGGAGCACCGCGGTTATGGGTGACGGGCTAACAGGGCTTGGTGGTGGGTGGCGCAGCCACACGCCGCCGAGACCGGTTAGAACGCTCACCCATGCGGTGCGCAGCTCGAAAAAAAAACAGAGCGAAGCAAGGACGTACTTAGTGAGTCAAAATAACAGCCACTGGTGATGGGTTGCAACGCAACACAGCGCCGGTGGTTTTATTTTGCGCTCACGTTGTCCTTGCGCAGCTCGACGCCAAACCCCAGAGCGGAGCACCGCGGGTTTAGGGGTGTAGATAAGGGAGCCTGGTGAGGTGCGGCAAAGCCGTGCCGTGGCCGGGATCACTTATCTGCGACCCCGTTGCGGTGTGCAGCTCGACGCCAACCCCAAACCAGTACACTATCCCCCCTATGAATACACCGCCGAAGTCCATCGTCTCCGCGCAACTCTCCGCCCTTGTTTTTCACTGTTTTTTTCCCTTGTTTTGCGGTATCTTATCCTAGAATGCATGGAGGTGTATTTATGGACAGTTTATCGTTATTGATCGTCTTGTTTGCCGCTTTAGCGATTCCTTTAGTGATGGCAAAGTTCAACATTACCAGCACGCCGACTGCCGTGGCGGAAATCGTCACCGGGATCGTCTTGGGTAAAAGCCTGTTGGGGATCGTGACGACCAACGCCGTGTTGACTGAGCTTTCGAGTCTAGGGGTGATCGTGTTGATGTTTCTTTCCGGCATGGAAATCGACTTCAGCTTATTCAAGCCGCAAAAAAACGCCACGCAGATCGGCCCGGCGAAGTTAGCCGTCATCAGCTATGCCAGTATCATCGCCATGGCGGCGGTCTTCGCCTTCATCTTGAAGCTCACCGGGTTATTCGACCATGCGGTGTTTGCGACGATCGTCTACGGCACGGTTGCCTTGGGTGTGGTGATCGCGGCGTTGAAAGAAAAGGAACTGCTATCCAAACCATTTGGCCAAACCATTCTCTTGATCGCCGCGTTAGGGGAAGTCTTACCGCTGTTATCCTTGACGGTATACGCGTCGATCAATGGCTCTTCGAGTCGCAGTGTGTGGTGGCTGTTGGTGATCTTTATCGTTGCGATCTACTTGTTGATGCGCTTTCGCCGGCCTTATCAGTTTTTTGCGCGGATCGATAAATCAACGACTCAATTAGACATTCGCCTGGCGTTTTTTTTGATCATCACGTTAGTCACGGTGGCAGAAACCGTCGGCGCTGAAAACATCTTAGGCGCCTTTTTGGCCGGGATCGTCATGAAGCTTTTGCGGCCTAGAGAAGAGACCCAAGACAAGCTCACCAGCTTAGGGTATGGCTTTTTCATCCCGATCTTCTTCATCATGACCGGCGCCAAGATCGACTTGAAGCAATTACTGTCTGATCCGCATAGCTTGGCCTTGATCCCCTTGTTACTGATCGGGTTCTTCTTTGCTAAAGCCTTGTTGACCGTGATCTTGCGGCTGCGCTTCCGCAATGAAAATGCCATTGCCGGGACGTTTTTGGCCTCCACCACGATCACTTTGGTCGTGCCGGCTTTGACCATTGGCCGCAGTTTAGGGATCATTTCTGCCGAACAATCTGGTGCCTTTACCTTAGCGGCGATCATCACGTGTATCTTCAGTCCGATCCTTTTCAACCGGTTTTACCGCGCTGAAAAAGAGGACTTCAAAAAAACCGTGGTGCATTTTATCGGCACCAACATTTTGACCGTGCCGATCGCCCAACAGCTCGCCTCTGGGTTATACGAGATCACGATGTACACCGATGATCCCCAAAAATATCGCACGTATAATTCCGAAGCCAACGTCAAACTGATGCCGGCCTTTTCTCAAGGCGCCTTGCGCGAAGCCGGGGCTTATGATGCTGACATCGTGATGCTGGCGTATTTTGATCATGATAAGAACTTTGAGCTGGCACAATGGGCGCTGGCGGCCAAGGTGCCGCGGATCATTGCCCGCTTTGAATCCAAAAACGTCCAAAACCCGCGCTATGATGAACTGCGTGCCGCCGGAGTGGAAGTTTATAGCACGATCGACGCGTCGATTTCGCTTTTACGCTCGCTGATCGAAACGCCGTCGACGTTGAAGATCCTCGAAGACACCACTGCTGGGATCTTTGAGATCACCGTCAACAACCGCCGCTTTACCGGCATGGAGGTCAAAAACCTGCCTTTTGTTGACGACATCACCATTAGTCAGATCTACCGCGACAAGCACTTCATCGCCCCGCATGGCGACACCCAGATCCATCTTGGCGATCACATCATTTTCTCTGGGGATAAACGCGCCGTCGCTGAGATCCGGGAACAAATGGAACGGCTCAATTAACGCTTGCGTGCTACAATAAGATTATTAATAGAAAGCGGTGATCATGATGAAACAAGGAACCACGATCTTGACCTTGGATAACGGGTACCACTTATGGACCAACACCCAAGGTACTGGCGACATTCACTTGCTGTGCCTGCATGGCGGCCCTGGCGGCACCCACGAATATTGGGAAAACTTTGGCGAAGAGCTGGCCGATTTAGGCGTACAAGTCCACATGTATGACCAACTTGGCAGCTTCTACTCCGATCAGCCGGATTATTCTGATCCAGAAAACCAAAAGTACCTCACCACCGACTACTTCTTGAACGAAGTCGAAGAAGTCCGCCAAAAGCTGGGCTTAGACCAATTCTACTTGATCGGTCAAAGCTGGGGCGGCGCATTGGTCCAGCTTTATGCCTTAAAGTATGGGCAGCATCTCAAAGGCGCGATCATTTCCAGCATGGTCGATAACATCAATGAATACCTCGAACATGTCAACTTATGCCGTGAAGAAGCCTTGCCGCCGTCTGCGGTCAAGTACATGAAGAAAATCGAAAAAGAAGGCAAATGGGACGACGCGCAATACCAAAAATATGTCGACGTCTTAAACGCCGGCTATGTCGATCGCAAACAGCCGCCGGCGATCAGCCATTTGATCTCGACCATGGCAACGCCTGTTTACAACGCCTTTCAAGGCGATAACGAATTCGTGGTCACCGGCAAGCTCAAAGATTGGGACATTTCCAAAGAGATCCACAAGATCACCGTGCCGACCTTGTTGACTTTCGGCGAACACGAAACCATGCCAATGAAATCGGCTCAACGCATGGCCGAAGTGATCCCGCATGCCCGCTTGGTCACCACTCCCAATGGCGGCCATCACCACATGATCGATAACCCGCCAGTATACTTCGCCCACCTCAAGCAATTCATCCAAGACGTGGAAACGGGCAACTTCACCGATTAATTAAGAAAAAGTCTCAGCTTTCGCTGAGGCTTTTTCTTGTGTCCCAATTGGCGGTATAATGAAGGAAAGGATGGAGGCGGTATCAATGAAGAAAAGTTGGGTCTTCTTACCAGCAGTGGCCTTGATGCTCGTGGCCGCAGGGTGCGGCAATCACGACACCAAATCAACTGACTCAAGCAGCCAGGAAAAAGTGAGCCAGACGCAAACCAGTAAGAAAAAGGCAGCCAAATCAAGCAGCGTCGCCAGTTCCTCTACTAGCAGCAGCAGTGTCGCTACAAGCAGTGTGGCAAAACCGGTGGCCAGCCAAAGTGCTGCGGCACCGCAAGCCACAGGCGATCGTTTGACCACCTTGAATCATCAGCTGGCCGCGGCATTGCCAGGCGCATTGCTGCCAAGCACTTACCCCACTGGCAATCAAGTACTTAATGCCAGTTATACCGGCAATTCAGCGAATTACCATATCTACTATGGGACGGCTGATCAAGCTGATGCCTTCAACACGCCAAACGTGCATGCCAACGCTGCTGCCATCGAGCTAAGCAAGCAAACCTATGGCGATGCCGCCAGTGCAGAAGCTGCGATCAATTATCAACCAGTGGCCGCGGCCAATGCCACGATCCCTATTGGTGATAACCTCAAGGCCATGCAACAAGGCGGCGCCGGGTCGACTTACACCACGTGGCAAGAAGGCCGCTGGTCGATCACGGTCCAAGCCAATAATATGAACCAAGAAGATGGCTTGCCGCTGGCTAAACAAGCCGTCGCCTTGTTTAGCACCTTAGCCTTGCCTGCGCCTGCCACTCACGGCGCAGTCAACTTGCGCGTCAATACCGGCGGCATGCGCTTGAACACGATCACTTGGCGCAGCGGCAATGCCCTTTATACCGCCAACGGCGTCGATGCGTTGACCTTGATCCGCGTCGCGACTAGTTTACATTAAACCAAAAACCAGAAACCAAAAACCAGCACCAGCGCCTGCAATTGAGGCGTTGGTGCTGGTTTTTTGCTTTACTCTTGTTTATGTTCGTCACTATAAATGATATTTTTGTATTTTTGGGCTAAGGCAGGCGACAAGAAATAATTGCTGCCGTGCCAGATCCCGGCCCCATAAGCATCCTCTAACACCGGCACGGATTGCCCGTCAAGATTACGGTTAACGACGCGGTAATAACCGCCATCCCCGGCGCTTTGATACCATCCGCGGACGTTGATCCAATGCGAGCCATCATCAGCCTTAATGCTGGTCGCTGCGCCCCATTTTTCCTTTTTGGGATCCATCTTTGACGGATCGCCATTGAGCGCCGCCTGATCAGCGGCAGTGCGCATGGAAATCGGATAAACCGGTTCTGCTTCACCATCATAGATCGATTCATTAGCCGCAAATTGACACGTATGCAGCTCACTCGTGCCATCGCCAGGATCGTCATACGTGTACCATTTATGTTGATAGCTGCTGTCGAAAACCGCATCGCTTGAAGCCGCATTAGCCGCCGCATGTTGGCTGGCGGCGCCAGCATCAGGTGAGTCGCTGCTGCTGGCTGGTTGCGAGCCGCTTTGGCTGTTTTCGGCACTGGCTGCTTGGCCGGCTGCAATGGCTTGATAGCCGCTGGCTAAATCCGTATTGGCCGTTTGTTTGACAGTCAGCACATCTGCATTGGCAGCAGCTTGGCTGACTAGTGCTTGCGCTTGGCCGTTTGCGGTTAGCGTGAATAAGTACAAGATCTTATCGGCATCGTCGACATAAACGGCCACCACATTAGGCTGGGTCTTGCTGGCTTGACCATCAGCCGGCAGCCAAGTCATTGGCGTCGTTTTGCCTGCCACATTCACCGGCTTATTGGCTTTGTAGATCTCGGCCAGATCGGTACCTTGCCACTGCGCATGCGTCGTGGCACTGACTGGGATATAGGACTGATTCATCGTAGTGCCGAAGTCTTGCATAAACGCGGCCAGTTTTTTTGCCTTGGCCTCATCCCAGGCGATCTTGACCCCAGTTTTTGACTGACTGCTCGCCTTGATCATGCTCATACTAGAAGATTTCGCCGATTGTTGACCGCCACAACCCGCCAATAGCAGCCCAAGGCTCAACACCGTTGCTGTTTGCCAAATTTTCATGATTCCCACCTCTTCTAGAATAGAGTGCCACGCAACCTGCAAAAAAACAAATAAAAACGGCCTTTTTTGGCCGTTTTTATTTGCGCTGGTGGACCTTGCGGGCAAGATACAAGTCATAACCCCCGACCAATAGAAACGCTGCGCCAGCCGCGATCGCGCCTAAGGGATGGTTAGGCCACAACCAATAAGTCACATACCCGCCGCCGCCAAGCGCGATCACTGCCGAGATCACCCAATAACTGCCAGAGCTGGCGCCTTGCGCACTGGCACTTTGGGCTAATTTTTGAAAACGATTCATTTGCCTTCCTCCTTAGCTTTAGTCTATCAGGACACTGACGCAAGCGCCACGTCTTTGTGCTAAACTAAAGCCAAACGAATCCGGAGGTCACAACATGAAAACAGTCACGGTATACTTAGTGCGCCATGGTCAAACTTGGTTCAACCGCTTCAACAAGATGCAAGGCTGGTCCGATTCTCCACTGACCGAAAAAGGCCTCGCCGATGCCGAACGCGCCGGGCTAATGCTCAAACATATCACCTTCACCCACGCCTACTCCAGCGATACCATGCGGGCCAGCAAAACGGCGCGCAAGATCCTCAGCCTCAATATGAATAGCAACGTGGAGCTGACCATCACCCCGTTTTTCCGCGAACAATTCTATGGTTATTATGAAGGCGAAGATTCTCCCAAGACTTGGTATGCCGTTGGCGCGCCGCATGACACCCCCAATTTCAAGGCCTTGATCACTAAGTATGGCGTAGATGCCTCCAAGGATTTCATGCATGAAGCCGATCCTTTTGGGGCCGCTGAAGATGCGCTGACCTACTGGAATCGCCTGCAAAAAGGCTTCAAGCTTTTACGCCAAGACAATCAGCACGGCGACAATGTACTCTTGGTCAGCCATGGCACGACCATCCGCAGCATCGTCGATAAATTCGGCAAAGAAGATGGCTTCAAAGTCACCGATGCGCCACTCAATGGCTCTGTCACCAAGATCGCCTTGACTGATCAAGGCGTCAAGATCTTAAGCTACAACCAAACCAGTTTATAACCACGAGAATAGGCGCCGCAGCGACTGCTCAAAATTAGAGCAGCGGCTGCGGCGCCTATTTGTGCATTGATCGATCCAGGCATTGGCTTATGGCTTCGTTTGCCGATGGATCTTCAAAAGCATTGCCACTAAGCCTAAAAAGATCACCCCGATCACCGCTAACCCACGCGCGGTGTGCGCGCCAGTTTGGGGTAAGGTATTGTCAGTTGGTACGCCAGGCGTCGCCGCAGGTGTTTTTGGCTGCGTGTGGGCAGCGGGATCGCCTTTAGCGTCAGTTTTCGGCCGACTGCCAGGGACTGGGTTTTGCCCAGGCAGCGGGTTTGGTGCTGGCGCTGGGTTTGGTGTGGGTTCCGGTTTTGGTTCCGGTTTTGGTTCCGGCTTGGGTTCCGGTTTTGGTTTTGGTGCTGGTTCCGGCTTGGGTGCGGGTTCAGGCTTGGGTTGCGGCGCCGGCTTTTCAGCCGCTTTGATAAACTTTTGGGTTTGTGACGTCCCAGTTGCCCATGGCCGACCATCAAAGTAGACTTTGATATTCGCATACACCGGATCAGGCGCAGTCGCCGCCACCGTGACTTGGATCTGCATGGTGATGACCCCACTATGGGCGTTATCTGGATCTGCCGCTGCAGTGCCGCCTAATGTCTTAACGGTGACTTGCGGGTTGTTGCTGATCAGTTGGATCCGGTTGGCTGGCACCGGCCCATTCGCATTGGTATAAGGCATGATCATCGTCCCGGTGTAGGTGCGCCCAAAGACGACTTGCGGGATGCCAGAATTCGCCATGTTTTCGGCTGCTGGCAGGTGCATGTCCATGTGGTTGACCGAAAATTCCACACCTTGACGCATGGTGATCTGGGTTTGGGCAGCCACCGGTTGCGCCGTTGACAAGCTGGTCGTTAATAATAGCCCGGTTGCAGGCAGGACTAAGAACCAATAGGGATTAAAAGTTTTCATGATAGTGTTTTAGCAGGAAACACCTGATTTTAATCAGGTGAGGAATGCTGTCCTGTACCTGCTTCTCCTTTGTTAGTTTAACGCCTTTACACGCGAACGTGTGTTTGCTATAATCTCTGTGGAGGGATAGCCATGGAACAAGCCGTCACCCTAAAGCTGCGCATCACACTTACTGCAGAGGATGCGCTGTTGTTACAAGAAACGATGCGCCAGTTTGCATTGGGCTGCCAGCTGGTGTCGCAGTATGTCTTC
>NZ_RHOI01000029.1 GCF_003946165.1 Lacticaseibacillus baoqingensis
ACAGGTCGTATCGACTTGGTGTTTTTTATTTTGTCTGAGTGCTAATGATAGTGGCTAACTTGATTGTAAAACGCGGGAAATTGATGTTTCCCGACTGGTCGAGAAGAAATTTTCACTAAAAGATATTCAAACTGCTTTTGAGCTTGCAAATACACCGGGGTCCTTTAGAGTTAGCATCGTTTTTGATGGGGAGGAATAGATTATGTTGCCAGCCCTTTTAGCCGGACTCATCCTTGGTCTCTGTAAGATGGACATGTTTTTTGGGTATAGTTATCTCTCTCGTCCGATCATCGCTTCGACGTTAATGGGTTTGGTACTTGGTGATTTAACGCTGGGGATCATCATCGGTGGGGTATTAGAAGTTATCTTTATTGGCTCTTTTCCAGTTGGTGCTGCAGTTGCTCCTGATGGTGCAGCGGCAGGGGTCATTGGGACAGCTTTTGCGGTAATCACACATTCAGACGCTTCCTTGGCGACAGCATTAGCCGTACCAATTGGGCTACTTGGTGGTTTCCTGTTTATTCTAGTGAAGTTGTTTAATTCGGTTTTTACTACCGCCATGGGAAGCCAACTCAAGAAGAACGAACTTAAAAACGCTTCACGAATCTATGTAATTGGTTGCTGGGTTTCAACGTTTGGTATCTATTTCTTGTTTGGGGCGTTGGCAGTTTATTCCGGTAGTGGGGCTGTTAAGGCACTCGTTAATGCAATTCCAGTTAATGTGATAAATGCATTATCTGCTTCAGCTAACTTGTTACCTGCAATTGGTTTCGCAATTCTATTGAAGATGATCATCAGTAAGAAAATGGCACCATATTTCTTTATCGGTTTCATGTTAGCCGCGTATCTAAAATTGCCAACAATCGCTATTACACTATTTGCTGTCGCAATCGTATTGTTAATCTTAGTGGGTGAAAAGCCTCAGTCTCAAGCAAGCAGTGTGACAGGAGAGGATGTGGATGATGATGACTTCTAAATTGAATAAAGCCGATATTCGCCGTGTGTTTGTTCGCTACATCGCATTGAACTGTTTAAATGACTACCCTGGTCAGATGCACGGCGGATATGTCTTCTCCATGTTACCAGCTCTGAAGAAAATTTATGGAGATGATGAGGTCAAATTAAATGAAGCCCTGATGCGACATCAAGAAGAATATTTTAATGTAACCCCTGCCATTGCCGGATTACCGATGGGCATTACCCTTGCGATGGAAGAGCAAAATGCTCAGAGTGATGATTTTGACACTTCCACCATTTCTGGGATGAAAACGGCTTTAATGGGACCACTATCTGCAATTGGAGATACTGTTTTTCCCGCGACGTTGCGAATAATTGCAACTGCGATGGTAACCCAAATGGCAGCCAAGGGCAGTGTCTTAGCCCCAATCCTGTTTTTCTTACTATGGAATATTCCCAATTTTTTAGCTAGATACTATTCTTTAAAATTCGGGTATAACCTGGGTAGTGATTTTATTATCAAATCAGCTGAATCCAATATGATGCAAAAAGTCTCATATGCCTGTTCGGTGGTTGGTTTGATGGCAATCGGGGCAATGTGTTTTGTCAACATTAAGATTTCAACGCCGCTTGTCATTGGTGGAGCAGTCAAAGGTGGGGCAATGAAGTTACAGACCACTTTAGATACAATCATGCCGGGAATGTTGTCATTACTGGTAGTAGGGATTGTTTATTGGTTGCTAGACCGGGGTGTTAAGGTGGTTCCCCTTTTACTAGGAACTATGGTAATTGGATTCATTTTGAATCTCTTGGGAATTATTGCATAGGAGATGAAGTATGCCAGAGGCGTTAATTATTGGGGCCGGAAATATTGGCCGTGGTGTTGTAGGATATCTCTTACGAAAGGCAAATTACCAGCTTTCCTTCTTCGATATCGATTACTCGCGTCTTGAAGCAATTAAGCGTAGAGGCCGTTATCACATATATATTGCCGAAGAACCAGTCCGAAAAGTGGAGATTAAAGATTTTGAGATCGTTAAACCCAATTCGTTAGTTAATAAATTGGCAGATATTCAAACGATTTTCTGTTGTGTCTATGAAGGCGCATTTGCAAGCATTGCATCGAATATTGTGGCTGCAATGGAACAACGAATCGCGCAAAAAAATACAAATGAATTGAATCTGATGTTGTGTGTAAATTCAATCGATGCACCTCAAAAAATGGCAAAGTTAATCATGGCCGAGATTGCGGATAACTCGACAATGCAAGAATATTTTACGCATTATGTCGGTATTAACCAAGTTATGGTTTTGTCTGCGGGTCTTCCATTGCCAGAAGAATATTTAGTCAGTGGTGAAGACGATGTTATGATCACATCTGATCCCCATCTAGAAATCGATGGTGAGTCCTATAAAGGACAGCAACCAGAAATTCCATCGGTTAGATTCGTAACAAATGCCGAAGGACGTCTGAAACGTAAAGTATATGTAGGTAATATGCGTCATACAATGGCTGGATTTATAGGCGCCAGCTTAAAGCAACAATTTATCTATCAAGCGCAGATGAAGCCAGAAGTGCGTGCACATCTAATGGGGGCATTTAATGAAGCTCACTCTGCAATCATTAGTGAGTATTCGTTTGAACCAGCAGAGGATCATACGTGGGTTGCGTACATGAATGATAAGTTAAATCAAAAAGTCGAAGATAAGATAACGAGAGTCATTGCCAATCCAGAACGTAAACTTGCTTACGAAGAACGATTTGTTGCTCCAGCACGGCTTTGTTTGAAGCATAGTATTTTACCATATGAAATTTCGCTAGGAATTGCATACGGAATAAAATATTTGCAACAACGACCAGAAGAACAGCGGACGACAGAAGAATTATTGAATGATGTTTGTGGGCTAGAGAGTAAGCGGGATTTCATAATCACACAACTGGTTAAAAATCACTTGGAAGAAATCGAAAGGAAATGAACATAATGCGATATAAAGAATTTGGTAACACGGGTCAAAAAATTTCTTCCGTTGCTGTTGGGACTTGGGCAATTGGGGGCGCAAATTCAGCAGGCGGAAGTTTTGGTGATGTTGAGGAAGCAACTTCGATTCAAGCAATTCGAACGATGTTGGACAATGGTGTTAATATTATCGATACCGCTCCTATATATGGTGAAGGCAAGTCTGAAAAGGTTGTTGGCAAGGCAATCAAAGGTTTAGACCGTAGCAAGTTTTACATTGTGACTAAATTTGGATCGTACATCAGTCATTATGACGGGAAAGCCACCCGTAACAATCGTTATGATCATATTATGACGGAAGTAGATCAATCTCTACAACGATTGGGAACTGATTATATTGATTTTTATTTGATGCATTGGCCAGATGTTAATACACCGATAGAAGAAACTATGGCAGCATTGAATGACTTGAAAAAAGCTGGTAAGATCCGCTTCACGGGTTTATGTAATTCTCCAAAAGAACTCGTTGAAGAGGCACAGAAGTATGGTGAAATTAATGCATTACAGCCACCTTATTCAATGGTTAATCAGTCTCAGAAAGAGTTAATGCTGTGGGCAACTAAACAAGGCATCGGGACAATGACTTCAGGATCTTTAGGAGCGGGAATTTTAACTGGAGCTATTCGGAAGGCACCAAAATTTGATGACAAAGATTTTCGCTTAACGTTCTATCCATTTTTTAAAGAGCCACAGTTTTCAAAAATTATGAAACTACTCGATGTTCTGGATAAAGTTGCCGCCAAACATAATCGTCCGGTCGCACAAGTCGCAATTAATTGGTCGACACAACAAGATATCGTTGGGACCGCTTTGCTTGGTGTGCGAAATCCTGAGGAGGCAAAACAAAATTGTGAAGCCTTTAGCTGGTTGCTTGATGAAGTCGATATTAGTGAAATAAATCAAAGTATAGACGAGTTGAATATTGGACAGTAATTGTTTTGAATTCGCTTTCACCTGGTGATACATTATTGTATAGATCATAGAAAGTTGGAGGTGGGAAATGGGTTATCAATCTTTGGGTACGCAACAGCGGCAAACTCAAAAGCAAGCACTCATCTTGTCGCAGAAAATGCAACAGTCATTGACTGTCTTACAGATGAATACATTTGAATTGACCCACTACCTTCAGAATATTTCTGCAGAAAATCCATTATTGGATGTTTCAACTCGATGTGTATGTCCTGAAAGCAGTGCTGCTGGATTGAATCAAATTGTGGATGATCATCTCTTGTCATTGCCTGATTACTTATTGGAGCAGGTTCGAATATCATCATTTGATAACAGTACAAAGAAAGATGTAGTGCGACTTATTGATCAAATTGATAATCGTGGATACTTGACTGAGTCTGATTCGGATTTATGTAAAATTCTGAATTTTTCGTTATCGAGATTAGTTCATGCAAAATTCAAACTCCAAGAGTTAGAACCGGCAGGAGTTGGGGCATGTTCGTTGCAGGAATGTTTACTTCTGCAACTTGATGCACGTAAGGAAGAGTGGCAATCACCGGTTCGAATTCTAGTGGCAAATCATTTTGAGGCTTTATGTCGGCAAGATTGGAATAAGATCTGCAGGCAGATGAAGATAAATCGAGTAAAGTTGTCTGAATGTTTGCGAGAATTACATCATCTGACTGCTAATCCAGGCCAGATATTTGATAATCAAAAAGATGAATATGTACTGCCCGAGCTAAGAGTGTGTGTAACTGGCGATAAAATCAGTTTGGAGTTGGTGAGAGGAGCTGAACCTCAGGTCGTGTTTGTTCATGAGACCTACGAAACTCTTCGCAAGCACAATGATTTTGAGGTTCAAGAGTACTTAAAGATTAAGCGAAATCAATTTATGGATATTGCTCAAGCTTGTCGTAGGCGAGAAAAAACGCTTGTTGCAGTTGGTAGCGCAATCGTAGAATCTCAATTTGAGTATTTTAGGAATCCCAATAATGGCTTAAAATCAGTGACACTTCAACAAATATCACAAAGAGTTGGACTAAGCGAGTCTACTGTGAGTCGTGCAATCCGTGGCAAATATATCCAGACCGATTATACCGTATTGCCAATTCGGAATCTGTTGATGACTGGACAAGCGACGATCGGTTCAGAGATTATGTCCGTGCTCCAGGAAATCGTAAAAAATGAAAGTATAGTCTTGAGTGATGATCAAATTAGGACAGTACTAAGTGACCGTGGTTTTAATATTTCTAGACGGACGGTGGCAAAGTATCGTCAACTGTTGGAAATTCCACCTGCAAGCCGCAGACGAAAATTGAGCACTGTACAATAAATCGTGTGGTTACGTGTATATATGAAGCGAAGAAAATTCACTCTTGTTGAGAACAGTTTCTTCCTAATAGCTCGCTAGATTGTTGCGCGTCAGTTGTTTCAAAAACCATGCTAGATCTTGCATCTTTGCAAGATCTAGCATGGTTTTATTTGGGTCTAGAACTCCTGACATTAAAATTATATTCCGACAACAAAAATTCTGCACAAAGTTGTTGGACATAATGTTTAATGGTTGTAGAGTATTTTTGTGTTGGTGTTTTTCTAGTGTGAAGAAAGTTGCCTCTGCTAATTGTGAGTCAAAAAAAGAACCTACACACTTGCGAAAGATATCCAGCAAGTGCAGGCTCTAAAAACACGTCAATCATGCCTCGCTAAAGTTCATGATGACAGCGCCAACGATAATGAGCATCATCCCTAACACACCCGTCAGCGAGATGTTTTCATGCCAGATCAAGGCGGAAAGGATCGCCGTCACGACGATTCCGATCCCTGACCATAAGGCATAAGCCAAATTGAGCGGTACGGACTTTAGAGACACGGAAAACCAGTAGAAACAAAAGGTATAAGCGAGAAAGGTTGCCAGAGTCCACCCAACATGAGTGAATCCTTGTGAGGCCTTGAGACAGTTGGTGCCGATGAATTCGCCAATAATAGCGATACTTAAGTAGACATATCCCATAGTTCTCTCCTCCTCAAGCGCCTCACATTAACCTTGAATTTGCCTGCCTAGCGCTTCTGCTTTGGCTGGCCAATCTGCCAAGGCTTTTGGCAAGAAGACATTAGCGGCATAAAGGGTCCCCAAAGAATGCCAGCTGAAGTAATTGGCGATCCCGCGATACTCTAATTCCAAAGAATTAAAGACGGTTTGATCATTGTTAGCCGCAGCGATCAAAAGGCATTCTTTATTGTCCAAGCGGTGGTTGTCAGTATATAAGCGATCCACGACAGTTTTCAGCTGTGCGGTCATGCCAAAGAAATACACCGGGGTCACGAAAGCGATGATGTCTGCATCTAATATTTGGGGTAAAACGACTTTAGTTAACAGATCATCGTCGTGGATCGGCAAGTTTTGATCGTCGACTTTTAAATAATGGATCATGTTGGCAGTGCCAGCGCCGGCGTTGAAGCGAAAGACTTGATGGCCTGCAGCGGTGGCACCGCGTTGAAAGGCATCTGCAAGTTGGGCGGTGGTGCCGTGTTCATGGGAACTGCCAGTTAATAGGACGATTTTTTTCATAATCATTTCACCTCAGATCTCTGCTATTACCAAGATTTTTCATGCCTTGTAGCGATTGAATATGGGTCACGTCGCCAGTGAATTCAAAACAGCCAAGATACTCCCCGGCTTCATCGCGCAACGCCGAATAAGAAATATATACCAGCTTGCCGTGCAGCGGCAGCCAAAATTCGACGTGGTCTTTAGTACCAGCGTGAAAATCTTCTAAAATATGGGCGACTTTATCGCGCGATTTGCCCGGGTGGCATTCGAGCACTTTACGCCCGACTTGGTCGGCCGTGCGGGCAAAGATGCGGGGCTGATTTTGACTAAACCATTTGAAACGATCATCGGCATCCACATAATCAACTTCAAAAGGGAGTGTATTTAATAGTACCCGTAAGGCGGCCAATGAAATTTCGCCGCTCGGGGTGTGGAGGATCTGGTTATCATCTAGGGTCATTTTTGGATCTATCATGGGTTCATCTCCTGATTCGGTGTCTGGTGTTGCGCATTTAACATGGCGAAGCGTTGTTGGGCATCGGCAGTCGTTTTGGCAAACATCGCCGCGACTTGTTTGGCTGATTTGATGGTGGCGAGACTGCTGAAGCGATTTTGCGTCTTGAGAAAATCAGGCAGCTTGGAAAAGTCTGTATTCCGGCTGTCGATGGTGAGCGGATCTTGTCCGTGGTCAAGACGCTGCGGGTCGTAGCGATATAGCGGCCAATAGCCAGAAGCGACGGCTTGCTTCGTTTCTTGTAAGGCATTGTGCATCCCGCCGTGTAAACCGTGGTTGATGCAAGGCGTGTAGCCGATGATCAATGCTGGACCAGGATAGTTTTCCGCTTCTTGGATCGCTTTTAGCGTCTGGTTCGGGTTGGCATCAAGGGCCACTTGGGCGACATACACATTCCCGTAAGTGGTAGCAATGAGGCCTAAGTCTTTTTTAGCCGTCTGTTTGCCGCCGGCAGCGAACTTAGCCACTGCAGAAGCGGGGGTGGCTTTGGACATTTGACCGCCGGTATTGGCGTACAGTTCGTTATCAAATACGAACAGATTGATGTCTTCACCACTGGCTAAGACGTGGTCGACACCGCCAAAGCCGATGTCATAAGCCCAGCCATCACCGCCAATCAGCCACTGGCTGACTTTCACGAACCGGTCGCGATCTTGCAGCAGGCGTTTGAGTTCAGGAGCCGTTTCTTGTTGCAGGCAGTGTTGCAGACGATCGGCACGTTGGCGCGTGCCGTCACTTTCGTCCAGATGTGCTAACCAGTCTTGAAGCGCAGTTTGCGTGTCAGGTGAGCCTAGGTGCATGCTCAAGACTTGTTGCACGCGCTTGGCTAAATCACGGCGCTTGACTTGGTTGGCCAATAACATCCCGTAACCAAATTCGGCATTGTCTTCAAAAAGTGAGTTGCACCATGCCGGGCCTTGGCCCTGGGCATTGGTGGTGTAAGGGGTCACTGGAGCCGATGCACCCCAAATCGATGAGCAGCCGGTGGTGTTGGCGATCATCATGCGATCACCAAATAACTGTGTTAATAACTTGACGTAACCTGTTTCACCACACCCGGCACAGGCGCCGGAAAATTCCATTAGGGGCTGCTCGAATTGGGAGCCGCGCACAGAAGTCTTAGGAATATCGGTGACCTTTTGACTCAAGGTATTGGCGAAGCGCCAATTGACTAATTGTGCCTGTTGACTCTGATAAGGCTGCATGACTAAGGCTTTGTCTTTAGCCGGGCAGACTTGGGCGCATAATCCACAGCCGGTACAATCTTCGATCGAGACTTGAATGCGATACTTCAAACCATCAGCCCCGCGCATATCGCGGACGATATAACCTTCTGGGGCGGCCGCCATTTCGTCATCGTCGGCTAAGTATGGGCGAATCGCCGCATGCGGACAAATCACGGAACAGAGATTGCATTCGATACAATTTTCTGGCCGCCATTGCGGCACTTCAGTGGCGATCCCGCGTTTTTCAAAGGCGGCCGAGCCTGAAGGCAAGTTGCCGGCAAGCATATGGTGATCAACCAAGTCCTTAACGGATAGCTGATCGCCTTGTTGGCGCAACATCGGTTTAAAGATCTGGTTGATATAGTCTGGTGAAATATCCGCCGGTGTGCTATCTGGGGTTTGAGTGGCCCAATCATCAGGGATGGTGACGGGATGTAAGGCGGCGCAAGTCGCTTCGATCGCTGCATAATTTTGTTCGACGATGGTTTGCGACTGATGACCATAGGCGCGTTTGGCTTCATCCTGTAATAGCGGGACAAATTCAGCTTGTTTCAAGTCGGTGGCGAGTTCAAAAAAGGCAGTGCACATCACGGTGTTGATCCGGCGGCCAAGGCCATGTGCTCTGGCGAGTTTTGCGGCATCTATTATATAGAAGCGAATTTGATGGTCACTGATGTATTTTTTGAGTTTTGGCGGCAGTAAGCGCTGACACTTTTCCACATCCCAAAAGGTGTTGAGCAAGAAGATCCCATTATCTTGCAGGCCCTTCAACAAGTCGTAATCATGGAGGTAGGCCGCGTTATGGCAGCCGACGAAATTTGGCCGAGAAATCGTGTAGGTGGAATCGATCGGTTCTGTACCAAAGCGTAAGTAAGAACGCGACAAGCCGCTGGATTTTTTCGAGTCATATTCTGAATAAGCTTGGACATATTTGCCGGTGCAATCCCCCAGTAATTTGGCTGCTTGTTTAATGGCGCCAACTGTCCCATCAGAACCAAAGCCCCAAAACTCTGCTTGGAAGATATTCGTCGGGGTTAGATCCAATACCGGCTTGTTCGGCAAGGATAAGTGCGTGACGTCATCCACGATCCCGATGGTGAAGCGTGACTTCATCTCATTGGTTGGCTGTTGCAATTCATCATAAACGCTGATCAGCTGATCAGGAGTGACATTTTTCGAGGCTAATCCGTAGCGGCCACCGATCACGACCGGGTGGTTCGGTGCATTATATAGCGCACTTTGTACGTCAAGCAGCAGAGGTTCCCCAATGCTGCCAGGTTCTTTGGTGCGGTCCAGAACCGCGATGCGCTGCACCGTCTGCGGCAAGTGCTTTAACAGATTGGCTGTGGGGAAGGGCCGATAAAGATGAATGTTTAAAAATCCCACTTTACGCCCATGCGCATTCAGATAGGCGACAGTTTGTTTGGCCGTGGCGGCGACGGAACCCATGGCAATGATCACTTCAGTTGCATCGGGATCACCGTAGTAATTCGTCAAGTCATAATCTGTTCCGCGAAGCGCATTGATCTGTTGCATGTAGTGCTGCACGATGGCTGGGAGCCGGTCATAGAATTGGTTAACGGTTTCGCGAGACTGGAAGTAGATATCAGGATTTTGCGCGGCCCCGGAAACATACGGATGATCCGGATTCATTGCGCGAGCTTGGAATTTGGCCAGGGCCTCTTGGTCCAGCATCCGGTGAAGATCGGCATAAGCAATCGTCTCCACCCGCTGCAGCTCGTGGCTGGTGCGAAAGCCATCAAAGAAGTTCACAAAGGGCAAGCTCCCAGCAATACTGGCTAAATGCGCCACCCCAGAAAGGTCCATGACTTCTTGAACCGTGCTTTCGCACAGCATACAAAAGCCGCTTTGGCGCACAGCCATCACGTCGCTATGATCGCCAAAGATACTGAGGGCGTTGGTGGCAACCGCCCTGGCGGCGACATTAAAGACAGTCGGTAAGAGTTCGCCGGCGATCTTGTACATATTTGGCAACATCAACAAGAGGCCTTGAGAAGACGTGTATGTCGACGTTAAAGCCCCGGTTTTTAAGCTCCCATGCACAGTGCCTGAAGCACCAGCTTCAGATTGCATTTCAACGACTTTGACTGGCGCGCCAAAAAGGTTTTTTCGGCCTTCGTTAGCCCATTCATCAATGGCTTCACCCATCGGGGAACTAGGCGTGATCGGGTATAACGAAGCTACCTGAGTAAAGGCATAAGAGATATAAGCAGCGGCATGATTGCCGTCCATAGTTTGATAATGGTGCATGACACTCACCTTACTTTGTTGCGCATTTTTTTGTGATTGGGATCAAGATCTCAGTGATAAATTGATCTGGGTTGGTCGTTGACCAGTAATCGATCACGTACCGTTCATAACACTCAGGGCCGCAGGTGTAACCATTATCAGCTGCCCACTGTTCCACTTTGGGGTATTCTTCATTGAGCGTTTCCATCGGGCCGAGATGATAGGCACTGACGAAAAATCCGCCAAAGGTGAGCGCGTTAGGAATGGGATGTTCGCAAGAAACCGGTTTCTGAATGATCGTTGCTTGTTCACTGACCCCGTGATACTTATCCAAATACGAGTTGAACTTCAACACGACCGGACCAGTGATCTCTTGTTTTTTACTTTGCAGATAGTTCGTCCAGGGAATATTCAGGATCGATTCGCGATAATCGTAGCTAAAGGCTTGATCCAATGAGCAGTAGGTTTGCTCTTGGAGGCATTTGACGCTGATCGTATCAGAATATTGGGTGCTGATCATCCGGGCTTCTTGGAGTAAGCGCTGCCAATCATGGAGTTGAATCAGTTCATTTTGAATCTTCTTTTGTTCTGCAGTTAATTCGTTGATCTTAGCGACAAAGTTGCTTTCATGGTAAAAGTACGACGGCTTGCCGATCAAGCCTTGCATTTCAGATAATTTGAAGCCCATTTGCTTATAGTACTTCACGATTGAAATCGAGGAGAGCGTCTTTTCGCTATAATAACGGTAATTATTTTCGGGGCTGACATAGTCAGGTGAGATTAGCCCCAGTTGATCATAGAATCTCAACGTCTTCTTTGAGATATTACAGAGTTTTGCTACTTCACCAACGGTATACAATTTTGTGTCGTTTAGTGGTGTACGCATAATTACGCCTCATTTTGTTGAATAAGATAACGTCAAATTGCACTCTAATGTGAATTTGTGAATTTGTCAATACTAACATTGCTTGTGTCAAGATAACCCTCACCTATAGGGGAACCCCTGATGTAAAGCGGGTTTTTGTCAGTAATAGGCCGATTTCTAGGCGATTTCTTACATGAATGTGAAGCGAACAAAGTGTCAGAACCTTTACTAAATATTTTAAACGATAACAATTCTAAAAGTCCCGCCATATGAACCTTGATGCAGCGGGATTTGACGATTATTTTGGAATTTATTTGACCTTGCCCTAAGGGAAGCGCTTACAGTTTGATTGTTAATTAGTGCACATGATTGTGCATGTTTTGAGAAAGGAGCGATTGCGCATGCAGTATGATGCATTAGGGATGATCGAAACCAAAGGCCTCGTCGGCTCGATTGAAGCTGCCGATGCCATGGTCAAGGCTGCCAATGTGACCTTGGTCGGGAAGGAACTTGTTGGGGGCGGATTAGTCACAGTGTTAGTTCGCGGAGATGTAGGCGCGGTGAAAGCAGCAACGGATGCTGGAGCGGCTGCGGCTCAACGGATTGGTGAGTTGCTTACAGTCCACGTGATTCCGAGGCCGCATGCCGAGGTTGAAACTATTTTGCCTCACAAAAATTAAACGCGTGCAAACGCGAGAGGAGCGTCAATAATGAACTCAGAAGCATTAGGCATGATTGAAACTAAAGGTTTGGTACCTTCTATTGAGGCTGCTGATGCCATGGTCAAAGCCGCTAATGTAACTTTAGTGGGCAAGGAACATGTTGGCGGTGGGTTGGTCACAGTGTTGGTTCGTGGTGATGTTGGTGCGGTGAAAGCAGCAACCGATGCCGGTGCAGCCGCTGCTCAACGGATTGGCGAATTGATTTCTGTTCACGTTATCCCACGCCCACATACCGAAGTGGAAACGATCTTACCTCATAAGAAATAGTTATAACGATATTTAATCAAAAAGAGGTGTAATTATGAATTCAGAGGCACTAGGTATGATTGAAACCAAAGGATTGGTAGGATCAATTGAAGCTGCCGATGCAATGGTTAAAGCCGCAAACGTCACCTTGATTGGTAAAGAACGTGTTGGCGGTGGGTTGGTCACAGTGTTTGTTCGTGGTGATGTTGGTGCGGTTAAAGCAGCAACCGATGCCGGTGCAGCCGCTGCTCAACGAATTGGTGAGCTATTATCTGTACATGTTATTCCGCGGCCACACACTGAAGTAGAAAGCATTTTGCCAAAGAAAGTTAATTAGGAGAGAGGCGCAAAATGAACTCTAGCAAATTATTAGATACACAGGCTTTGGCAGAATCCAAGATGCAAAGTCTGAATAAGAGCTTTCATATCACTGGGATCGGCAATGGTTTGGTTTCAGGGTTAACGTATGGTATCTATTCAACACTAGTCGTTGTTGCCAGCGGATACAACCCCTTGGCGAGTGCGGCAGGGATCTTAGCTGCGCCATTCGTTTGTTCAGGATTAAACGATTTCTTTGCCGGCATCTGGTTGCTTTTCTATAATGCCAAACAAGGACGACTGAAGGAATTAATGCGGACCCTAAGAACGCGACCAGGGATGATGCTGGTTATCGGTTTCTTATTAGGCGGCCCAATTGCCAATGGTGCTTACTTGGTAGGACTTTCATTGGCGGGTGCTTATGCAATTCCTATTTCAGCAACATGTAGTTTATGGGGCGCGTTATTCTCTTGGATCTTCTTGAAACAGCGGCCAACTAAGCGAGTTGTTTTTGGGATGTTAATGTGTGTGGTTGGTGCCGTAATCATTAATTTGGTTAAGCCGGAAGGCGCGCCAAACTTTACATTAGGTGTGATTTGCGCATTGTTAGCTGCCATCTTCTGGGGTGCTGAAGGCGTGTTCTCAAGCTTTGGCGGTGCCATGATTGATACTGATGTGGCCGTAAATCTTCGTGAACTGATTTCTGGTCTCGTAAGTTTGTTCATTGTTTTACCATTCATTGGTGGTGGCATGCATCTCTTAAGTGGAACATTTGCAGCGATGACACCGATCTATTGGCTGATTGCATCTGGGTTAAGTGCCGGCATTTCATTTGTTTGCTGGTATAAGGCCAATTCGACCGTCGGCACGGCCGTCGGGATGTCGCTAAATATCACATATGCGTTTTGGGGTGTTTTGTTTAGCGTTATCTTCTTAAGCCAAGCATTGACGCCAACGATTGTGGTCGGCTCTGTCGTCATTGTATTGGGCGCAATCTTAGTCACCATGAACCCATTAGACTTTTTGAGGAAGGGTGAGTAATTTGTTATTACCTGCTAGAACTGCTGTTTTGAATGACCTTTATCAAAAGGATACAGCTACAGTTGAAGAAATAATGGCAGATTTAAAGTGTCATTATGGTAGTGAGCGTCAGTTTACTAAGAAATTATTCTCTGATCATTGCATGGCTCTTGAAGCTAATGGAATGGTTGAGCTTACTGGGTATGAATTGGATGATGGTGGTGAACTTCAGATGAAGTACACCATCACTGAAGATGGTAAAAATACCGTTCACAAGTATATTGCTAAGAAATACCAAGACGAATAACTGAGGTGATCAGCGTGAAATATTACGGCGAAGAAGCGCTTGGACTCGTGGAAACCGTCGGCTTGGTTCCAGCACTGGATGCAGCTGACAAAATGCTGAAAGCAGCGAATGTGGAATTGATCTCGTATGAAAACATTGGCTCGACTTTGGTCACGATTATGATCAAAGGGGATGTAGCCGCAGTGAAATCGGCGGTCGAAGCCGGTGCCAAAGCGGCCGATGCGATCGGCAAACTCACGGCTCATAATGTCATGCCGCGGCCGCTGCCAGCAATTGGGGCGATCGTTTCAGAGCATGACATCGATTCAGAATAGGAGAAACGCGATGGCAGAACATGAAGCGATCGGTGCGATCGAAACCTTTGGATTAGTGTTTGTATTAGAAGCTGCAGATGCGATGGGCAAGGCTGCCGATGTCGATGTTGTTGGCTATGAAAACGTTGCTTCGGGTTATATCTCCGTGATCGTTAAAGGGGATGTGGCAGCTTGTAAAGCAGCTGTCGCAGCCGGTGTAAAAGCCGTCGAAGCAATGGGGGCTGAAGTTTATAGTTCTGTGGTGATCGCCAGCCCACATCAAGATCTTGAGAAAATTATTCGCCGCTACGCCTTGAGCCCGCTGACGCCAGAGCAATAGTGGGAGATGATGACGTGCAAATTATTGATAAGGATCTATTATCAATTTCTGAAGCGCGGATATTAAGCGAAACAGCTAAGAATCACCAAGACAATTTAATGAGTTATACCCAAGTCGAACTCGACAAAGCGGTGGCTGCCATTTTTCAAGTGATTGAAAATGAAGGCGCTAACTTGATTACCCAAAGTGTTACCGCCACTAACAGTGGTGATGCGCAGGATGAAGTTAAGCTATTGCAACGATTTTTACCGCTATGGAAAGCTTCTTTGGACGATCATCACTTTGTCGGAGCATTGGAAGCACAAGGGCCAGTACATACTGTGGGGGTGCCTTTGGGAACCGTCGCGGTGATCATGGGTATTGCTCAACCAGTCCTCAATGCACTGTTTGGAGCGGTAAGTGCGATTAAGACTGGTAATTCCTTGGTACTTGTCCCGAATACTCAGCATGTCAAAACGATTAAGAATTTGGCCAACCTGTTAGATAAGGTGATTCAGCAAGCGGGTTTACCAAGTCACACGATTACTTGCATGACCGAAATCACTGACGAAGGGATCAAGGAATTGATCCAAAGTCCTAATATTGATCTCGTGATCAATTTGGGTAATTGCCGCTTCATGCAAGGCACAATACCACAAGCAAAACCGATTTATTATTGCGGTACCGGTTCAACACCGGTCTTTATCGAAAGAACCGCCAATATTGCACAAGCTGTGTCACAAATCATCACCAGTCGGGAGTTTGATAATGGACTGTTACCGGCTGCGGAACAATTTGTGATCACAGAATCAGTCATTGCCAATCAAGTACGCCATGAATTAGTGACGCAAGGGGCATACTTCCTAACGGATCAAGATCAGCTCAAGCTAGCAGATCTGCTGGATTCTCTAGATGATGATTCTGAGGTGCTCACTGGGCAATCCGTACAGCAAGTGGCGACTAGAGCAGGATTTTCAGTTCCTGCTGAAACCAAGCTGCTCGTCTGTTCGCAGGATTATATCAATGCAGAGTCTCCGTTAACGGAAACGTTGAACTTTCCGATTATTGTCTTCTACTTAGAACCGGATTGGTTGCGTGCATGTGAAAAGTGTATGGCATTGCTGAAGAATAAACATCATGGGCATACATTGGCGATTCATTCAAATAATGCAGATGTGATTCGTGAATTTGCTTTGAAAAAACCGGTGGCGCGCGTGATTGTGAATAATGCAGCCAGCCTAGCAGCGCTTGGTATTGATTCGGATCTTGAGCCAACGCTGTGGCTTGGGGGCTTAACGACTGGTGGCGGCAGTTTGGCTAAAGGCTTTACGCCTAAAGACTTGACCTACGTTCGTCAAGTGGGCTACCCGGCTGGACAGCAACAACAAGCGGTGGTCAAACAAACAACAGGGCAGACCACTGCTGAGCAAGAAACAGATCTTCAAGCTGCTTTCTTGAAGGTCTTAAGCAAGCTTGTAAATGAAAGCGATTAAAAAAAGGAGCGTTTAAGCATATGAACATGCAAGATTTTTCGACCAAATTGGCTGAAGCAACAAAAGAACTATCTGACGAAGAACGCGCATCCCTCCAAAAAATGTTCGCTTCAATTTCTACTGATATTCAAAACGGCTCTGATAAGCCTTCTACCAAAGTCGCAATCGCATCTGATGGCGATGATGTGCCAGACGGCATCACCCCGCGTTTGAAGGCATTAAAAGAAAATTATTTGGACCAAGTGCCATCGATCACGACATACCGGGCACGGGCGATCACGCAGATCGCCAAAGAAAACCCTGGGATGCCAAAGATCGAATTGCGGGCCAAGAGTTTTAAGCATTGTTGCGAAACCGCACCTTTGGTCATTCAAGACAACGAACTCATCGTCGGCGCACCAAATGGCGCACCGCGTGCCGGCGCCTTTTCTCCTGATATTGCCTGGCGTTGGATGAAAGATGAAATCGATACGATCGGTACACGCCCGCAGGATCCTTTCTACATTTCTGATGAAGATAAGAAGATCATGCGTGATGAACTGTTCCCATTTTGGGAAGGCAAGTCTGTTGACGAAACCTGTGAAGACCAATACCGCGAAGCCGGTGTCTGGGAATTATCTGGTGAATCTTTCGTTTCTGATTGCTCCTACCATGCGGTCAATGGTGGTGGGGACTCCAACCCTGGCTATGATGTCATTACCATGAAAAAAGGCATGATCGACATCCAAAATGAAGCCAAGGCTCACTTGGAAGAATTGGATTACGAAAATCCTGAAGATATCGACAAGATTTACTTCTACAAATCTGTGATCGATACCACCGACGGGGTCATGATCTATGCTAAGCGGATGTCTGAATATGCGCAAAGCTTAGCCGATAAGGAAACGGATCCTAAGCGTAAAAAAGAACTCGAACAAATCGCTTACGTCAACAGCCGCGTGCCTGCGCACAAGCCTGAATCCTTCTGGGAAGCGATCCAAGCCGTTTGGACGATCGAATCCTTGTTAGTCGTTGAAGAAAACCAAACCGGGATGTCCATTGGCCGGGTCGACCAATATATGTACCCATTCTTCAAGGCTGATCTTGAATCTGGCCGGATGAATAAGTATCAGGCCTTTGAACTGGCTGGCTGCATGCTGATCAAGATGTCTGAAATGATGTGGATCACGTCTGAAGGCGGTTCTAAGTTCTTCGCCGGGTATCAACCATTCGTTAACATGTGTGTCGGCGGCGTAACGCGTGCCGGCCAAGATGCGACGAATGATCTGACCTATCTGTTGATGGATGCGGTGCGCTTCGTGAAGGTTTATCAGCCATCCTTGGCTTGCCGGATCCATAACAAGTCGCCGCGTGCTTATCTGAAGAAGATCGTTGATGTCGTCCGTGCCGGCATTGGGTTCCCAGCATGTCACTTTGATGATACCCATATCAAGATGATGTTAGCCAAAGGCGTCTCCGTTGAAGATGCGCGGGACTACTGCATTATGGGCTGTGTTGAACCACAAAAGGCTGGACGTTTGTATCAATGGACGTCGACCGCATATACCCAGTGGCCGATTTGTATCGAATTAGTCTTGAACCACGGGGTACCGCTATGGTATGGCAAGAAAGTTTGCCCAGACATGGGGGATCTCAAGCAATTCGATACGTATGAAAAGTTTGATGCCGCAGTTAAAAAAGAAATCAACTACATTACCAAGTGGACGGATGTTGCGACTGTTATTTCCCAACGGGTCCATCGTGATCTGGCACCTAAACCGTTGATGTCGATCATGTATGAAGGCTGCATGGAACATGGTAAAGATGTTTCCGCCGGCGGCGCCATGTACAACTATGGTCCTGGTGTTGTCTGGTCTGGTTTGGCCACATACACCGATGCCATGGCGGCCATCAAGAAGCTGGTCTATGAAGACAAGAAGTACAGCTTGGAAGAACTGAACAAGGCTTTGGTCGACGACTTCAAGAACGAACCGCAAGTGCGGACAGACTGCTTGAACGCTCCTAAGTACGGCAATGATGATGATGCTGCCGACTTGATCGCGGCGGATTTGATCGAATACACCGAACAAGAACACCGCAAGTATAAGACTTTATACTCGCACTTAAGCCATGGGACGTTGTCGATATCTAACAACACGCCATTTGGTCAAATGACCGGTGCCTCTGCTGGTGGGCGTAAAGCATGGCAGCCATTATCTGATGGGATCAGTCCTTCTCAAGGGGCGGACTTCAAAGGCCCTACGGCGATCATCAAGTCGGTTTCCAAGATGTCTAACGATAACATGAACATTGGGTTAGTGCATAACTTCAAGATCATGTCTGGTTTGTTGGATACCAAGGAAGGTGAAGAAAGTTTGATCACCTTGCTGAAGACTGCTTGCAACTTAGGCAATGGCGAAATGCAGTTTAACTACTTGGATAACGAGACCTTGATCAAAGCGCAAAAGCATCCTGAACAATATCGTGATCTGATCGTGCGGGTCGCGGGCTACAGTGCCTTCTTCGTTGAATTGTGCAAGGATGTCCAGGATGAAATTATTAGTCGCACGATGCTGACAAAGCTTTAATTAAGGTTTGTATGGAGATGATTGCTCTATGAGTGTTCAGACAAAACTAGATGTTGAGCGCCAAGTGATGGTGTTCAATGTACAAAAATACAATGTCTATGATGGGCCGGGGATCCGGACGATCGTGTTTCTTAAAGGCTGTCCATTGCGCTGCCAATGGTGTTCCAATCCGGAAGGACTCGAGCAAAAATACCAGGTGATGTTCAAACGTGATGTTTGCAGCAACTGTATGGCCTGTGTCGATGTTTGCCCAATGGGGATCCATTATATCGACGAAAATGGCCACCACCAAGTGCGCCGGGATCGTTCATGCAACGGCTGCCGCAAATGCGTGGCAGTGTGCCCAATGGCCGCATTGAACATCAGTGGTGAGGTCAAGACCATTTCTGAATTGCTGAAACTGGTGCATGAAGATGATGCGTTTTATGAAACCTCTGGCGGTGGGATCACCTTGAGCGGCGGCGAATGTACCGCACAACCAGAAGGGGCAATCACGCTCTTACAAGCTTGCAAAGACGATGGGATCAACACTGCGATCGAAACTTGCGGCTATGCCCCAACGGAAAACCTCATGAAGATCGCGAAATATGTGGACTTGTTCCTCTACGATCTGAAGCATATGGATCCGGTGAAGCACAATCAATTGACTGGGATGAGCAATGAGAAGATCTTAGCCAATTTGACCAAACTTCTGCAAGAAGGCTACAACGTTAAGATCCGGATGCCGATGCTCAAGGGCATCAATGACAGCCAAGAAGAAATCGACGCGGTGATCAACTTCTTGAAGCCATATAAAGACTTGCCAAACTTCAAAGGCATCAATTTATTGCCTTATCACAAGCTTGGCGTCACCAAATATGCGCAATTAGGGATCAAATATCCCGTCGATGGTGATCCTAGCTTGAGTGATGCAGACTTAGACCGGATCGAAGGCATGATCAAAAAGTATGACTTCCCAGTTGCCGTGATCCGGCACTAAAGCGAGGTGCGCGATGGCAGAGATACCCGCAACGCAACGTCTAATTGAAGAATCCGTTCCTGGCAAACAGGTGACGTTGGCGCATGTGATCGCTTCGCCGATCCAAGCGGTTTATGACAGCTTGGGCATCGACAATGTTGGGGCCATTGGGATCTTGACGCTTTCGCCTTATGAAACTGCGATGATCGCCGCTGATCTGGCGGCTAAAGCAGCAGATGTGACGGTGGGGTTCTTGGATCGATTCACCGGTTCAGTGGTCGTGCTTGGCGATGTGCAAAGTGTGACCGAAGCCTTGACCAAGGTGTGCCAGATCTTACATGATGATTTAGGATTTGATGTATGTGAGATCACCCGCACGTAACGCGCCTGCACGCTTGCCAAGCAAGGCATCGTATTGAGCGCCATGGGCAGGACCGTGATGGTCGTGTCCATCTCGTTCAACACGATGCCAAAACGAGACATGATTGTGATCGAAACAGGTGATAGGCATGAAACGACGAATAATGATCATTGGCCCAAACCATAGCGGCAAAGTGCAACTGGCCCAATACCTTGACCAGCAAGTCAAACAGCGTATGCAAGCCTGTATGTTTTATGGCAAAAACACGCTGACGGTACCAGGGGCTTATCTTGAATGTCCATGGATGCATCAGCATATCATTGCTGCGCAGCAAGATGCCAATTGTATCTTGATGTTATCGGCGATCGATCGGGCCCGGCGCCATTATCCGCCGAACTTTGCCAAAGTGTTTCGCCTGCCGATCATCGGGGTGGTCACGACTAAGACTGACGCTGTGGACATTGCCCAAGCGGATGTTTATCAAGAGTTGATCACCACCGGGATCCCACAACCATTCTTCAAGTTAAATTTGCAGCAGCAAACAGATTTTCATGAACTAACAGAAATAATCAATATGAAGAAAGGAGGGCTTTAAGTGGAGCAGTATATGATGCCGACCAAGATTTTCTTTGGCAACGAAGCGGTTGACGAAATCGCCAACCTGAGTTTTAACCGATACTTCATTATCTGTGATCCCTTTATGCAAAAAAGTCATAAAGTCGATTTGATCACCAAAAGCCTAGATAAAAATAATACGCCGTATGCAATTTTTGCCGATGTCGTTCCGGATCCAACGATCGATGTCGTGACCCAAGGGTTGGCTCAAGCACTGGCTTGTCAGCCAGAGGCAATGATCGCCTTAGGGGGCGGTTCAGCCATTGATACCGCCAAGGCGATCAACAGCTTGTATGCCCAATCCACAGGGAACGCTGCACCGGCTTTGATCGCGGTGCCAACCACCAGCGGGACTGGGAGTGAGGTCACTTCTTTCGCGGTGGTTTCCGATCCGGCGACCAAATCCAAATACCCGATCGTGGATACCGATTTGATCCCTGATTATGCGATCTTGGATCCGCAATTTACCTTGAGTGTCCCGGCTAGCGTTACCGCTGATACTGGGATGGATGTTTTGGCCCATACCCTAGAAGCTTATGTGTCCACTGGGGCGACTGATTTCACTGATGCGTTTGCCGAAAAGGCGATGCGCGTCGTGTGGACTGAGTTAGCGACCACAGTCAAGCATGGCGATGATCTTGAAGCCCGGGCCAAGATGCATAACGCGTCTTGCCTAGCCGGATTAGCCTTTAGTACCGCTGGCTTAGGGATCTGCCACAGCTTAGCGCATGCTTTTGGCGGGACGTTCCATATTCCGCATGGCAGAGCGATCGCCATGGTCTTACCACACATTATTTCTTACAATGCCGGGTTAGAGCTTGCCGGTGAAAACGAAGCGCTCAAGCGCTATGAAGCGGCAGCAAAGCTCTTAGGGATCCAAGCCGGCACGCCTAAAGCGACGGTCCATGGTTTGATCACAGGCGTTAAGCGGCTTTCCAAGTCGTTCAATATCCCGCAAACCGTCAATGATTACGGGATCGATCCGGAAGAATTTCTAGAAGCTGTACCAGAAATGGCGCAAAAGGCTTTAGATGATAACTGCACGGGTACAAACCCGCGGAAACCAAGTCTAGCCGATTTGGAAGGGTTATATAAGGAGCTGGTTAAAGGAGGGTACTGAGATGAAATTCATCACCGAGTACGACCTCAAGTACCAGTATCAACAGCAGCCTTTTGAAACCTACACCTTAACGCCTGATCAGCGCTTGACCCCTGAAGCGAGGCAATTTCTAGCTGATCGGCGGGTCACGCTCGACACCAACAAGCCCCAGGTGCAACCAGCTGCACCAAAGGCCTTGGCGCAAGCGGAACCCTCAAAAAAGCAGCCGCATCAGGATGCTGATCAAAAGCTGACTGTCTTGATCAACTTTACACAACTAGATCTATATGAAACAGCGCTTGTCTGCAAGCCCTTAGATATGGCTTTGAGTCAAAAACTGTTTGCACTGGCTGACAGCTTAGCAGATAAAGCCCAACAAGTCGCGGCCCATCAGGTGAAACCAGCAAATCTGATCGCGCCGAATACGTTTAAGCTGACTTATCTGTATGCCTTAAGCAAGTATGGTCCGGTCATGCTCAAGCTGGCCCGTTTAGGCAATGAATTGTTGCTTTTAAGCGACCGCTTAGCCCCTGAACCGAACGAATTGATCCAAGTGCTCTTAGCTGAGCTGGCCAAGCTGATCGAGCAATTGAAACACAAGGAGGAATGACCATGTCTGCGGAACAAGAATTCGCGTATTGCAACCGCATTATTACACAATTTGAAGCTGTCATCGATCACCCCAATGCAACTGGGGATGACGATTATTATACCGGGGTCGACTTAGGGACCGCATGTATCGTGTTGGCCGTCTTAGATCGCACCGGGAAACCGGTGGCAGGGGCTTATCAATATGCGAATGTGGTCCGTGATGGGATGGTCGTTGATTACATCGGTGCCATCGACATCGTGCGCAAGCTGAAAGAAAAACTCGAAGCGCAACTGCACACCGAGTTGATCCATGCGGCTGCGGCCTTGCCGCCTGGCACCAATGAGCTTGATTCTGGTGCGATCAAAAATGTCGTGCAAGCTGCCGGTTTTGAATTAGACAACTTGCTGGATGAACCCACCGCCGCCAATCAGATCTTACGCATCAAAGATGGTGCGATCGTGGACATTGGCGGTGGGACGACTGGGATCGCCGTGTTAAAAAATGGCACGGTGACCAAGGTCGCTGATGAGCCTACTGGCGGGACGCACTTATCTTTAGTGATCGCTGGGGCTTATCGCAAGACGTTTGATGAAGCAGAGTTGTATAAGCGCGACGCTGCTAATCATCAAGAACTCTTGCCAGTCGTCAAGCCGGTGATTGAAAAAGTCGCTTCGATCATCACCCAACATATTGCCGGAGAGAAAGTCGATGAGATCTACTTAGTCGGCGGGACATGTTGCTTGACTGGGATCGAAGGCGTGATTGAACAAAAGCTGCACATTAAAACAGTCAAACCTCAAAATCCGATGTTTGCCACCCCATTAGGTATTGCAACCAGTATTGTGCCGGAACTTGAAATCGCGTAAAAGTCGGCATTGTGGCAAATTGGTTTTTGGGAAAGGAAGTGTCGATTATGCTAACGGCAAAATTAGTCGGAAATATCTGGGCAACCAGAAAATCAGAAGCACTGAATGGGTTTAAGCTGATGCTGGCAAAAGTGATCGGCGGGACGCGTGCAGGTGAGCAAATCGTGGTGATCGATACGGTTGGCGGCGGCGTTGGCGATCGGGTCATCGTAGTTACCGGCAGTTCGGCAAGACGAATGCTTGATGACGATAATATTCCGACTGATGCTGCCGTGGTCGGCATCATCGATGCAGACTGTCCATTGCTTTTAGATGAATGAATTTGATGAAAGAAGGGGCGGTGTTATGAAGCAACTGATTTGCGTCAAAACAATAGAAGAAGCCCATACCAACGGTGATACTCAGTGTGTCCTGGATAAAGATGCGTTGGTCACACCTGCGGCTAAAGATCTTGCCGTTGAATACGGCATGACGTTTGTCCAACGAGAGGAGGCACCTAAAACTATGAGCGCTGATGAAATCACCAAAGAAGATTTGTTTGCGATGTTGAAGGAATTGATCGCCAACGGTGGCGTTGAAGCCCCAGCACAACCATTCAAAGCCTGTGTACATCCCAACGGTTTGAAGCTAGTGCATGGCGATACCGTCAAGATGGATGTGTTTGATACTGGCGATCCGAAGGTCAATGCCCATTTTCAAGAGCTTGTCAGCAAAGATGAGTCCCATATGAGTGCCGGCTTCTTGGAAATCGAAAAGTCTGCGTTTGACTGGCATCTGACTTACGAAGAAATCGACTATGTCATTTCTGGGACGTTAGAAGTCACGATCGACGGCAAGAAGTACTCTGGCAAAGCCGGAGACGTCTTATTCGTACCAAAGGATTCACACGTTATCTGGAGTTCTCCAGACCACGCTCATATTTTCTACACGACCTATCCTTCCAACTGGGCCGATGCTGAGTGAGGAGTGATTAGATGCAAGCACTGGGAATGGTAGAAACGCGCGGCTTGATCGCTGCGATCGAAGCGACTGACGTGATGCTTAAAACCGCCGATGTCCACTTGATCAACCAAGAGTATGTCCGTGGGGGGTTAGTCGCAACGTTGATGGGCGGCGATGTCGCCGCGATCCAAACTGCAGTCGATGCAGCGACGACTGCGGTACGCAGGTTATCAGAAGACAGCCTGTTTACCACAGATGTGATCCCGCGGCCAGATGGCATGCTCGATTTAATCGTGCAGCCAACTCCGCCTGCTGCCCCGCAGCCAAAAATGACAGCGGTTGCGCCAACGGCTGAAACACCAGTCGATCAAGCGGCAACCACCGCTGCAACCGATGAACCAGCCACGCCGCCAGCACCAGCCGCAGACCCTTCAACACCAACGACTGAGGCCAAGCCAAAAGCAGCGGAACCGAATAAATTAGATGCCGCCTACTTCAAGCAGATCGTGGCAGATAAGGCAAAAGCAGCCGCCTACTTAGGTCAGTTCAAGATCAATGAACTGCGCAATTTTGCCAAGAAACAAGCAGAATTTATCAAGCAGCATAAGAATGTGTATCAGCTCAGCAAGAATAGCTTAGTCAACTTGCTGATCGATTTTTACCAAAATGAAGCGTAATGAATGAAAAGGGGATCTGACAATTGGAACAATTCGATAAAGATCTGTGCTCGATCCAAGAAGCGAGAGATCTTGTTAAAGCAGGTAAAGCCGCTACTGACCAACTGGCGACTTTCACTGCAGAACAAATTGACCACATCTTGCAATATATGGTGGAATCCGCTGAAGAACATGCGGCGGAACTCGCCGAAATGGCAGTGGTTGAAACTGGTTTTGGTAAGGTGAAGGACAAAGCGTATAAAAACCATGCGGCAGCGACCTTATTGTATAACCAGATCAAGGATCAAAAGACGATCGGGGTCGTTTCAGAAGACCAAGCCAATAAGACGTTTGAAGTGGCTGATCCAGTCGGCTTGGTCATGGGGATCGTGCCTTCGACCAACCCGACTTCGACGGTGATCTTCAAAGCGATGATCGCCATTAAGTCCCGCAATGCGATCGTTTTTGCCCCACATCCGGCAGCTGCAAAATGTACCTATAAAGCCGCTGAGATCTTGGCGGATGCGGCAGAAGCAGCTGGGGCGCCAAAAGGAACCATTGGCTGTGTCTCCACCCCAACGATGCCATCCACTAATGAATTGATGCATGCCAAAGACGTGAGCTTGATCATCGCCACTGGCGGCCCTGGGATGGTCAAGGCGGCATACAGTGCCGGCAAACCGGCCATTGGCGTTGGTGCTGGGAATTCGCCGGCTTACATTGAAAAAACGGCTAACGTGCATGACGCCGTAGCGCGCATCATTGCCAGCAAGTCGTTTGATTATGGGACGATTTGTGCCTCTGAACAATCGATCGTTGCTGAAGAAAGCAACAAAGACCAAGTGATCGCTGAATTGAAGGCGCAAGGCGGCTACTTCATGAGTGAAGAAGAAACCGCTAAGGTCTGCAAGGTCTTGTTCCGTCCAGGGTCACATTCGATGAGTGCCAAGTACGTCGGCCGTTCACCGCAAGTGATCGCCAAAGGCGCCGGCATTACCATTCCAGCTGATACCAAAGTCTTAGTTGGGCCTCAAGGCGGCGTCGGCGATGGTTATCCGCTGTCTTATGAAAAATTGACCAGTGTGTTGGCCTTTTATAGTGTCAAAGACTGGCATGAAGCTTGCGAATTAAGCATTCGCTTGTTACAAAACGGGATCGGGCACACCATGAGCTTGCACACCAATGATCCAGAAATGATCTTGAAGTTTGCCGCTAAGCCGGCTTCTCGGATCCTGGTCAACACTGGCGGCAGCCAAGGCGGGACTGGTTTGAGTACCGGTTTGCCGATCGCCTTTACCTTAGGTTGTGGGACCATGGGTGGTTCTTCCGTTTCCGAAAACGTGGGTCCAAAGCACTTGTTGAACATTAAGACGGTGGCTTGCGGGATCAAGGATGTCACCACATTAGCTGACGATGATCCGACTTTCCATTTTGATGAAAAAGCCACTACCCAAACCGCCACACCAGCCTATTCTTCTGATCAAGACGCGGCGCCTGCATGCAAGACGGTGACGACACCGGAACCGCTCAAGCAAAGCCCGGCTGCGATCCAACAAGCCTTCGATGCGCAATCTGGCAAGGTCGATAAAGACAAACTTGCTGACGTTGTGAAGAAATTGTTGTTGGCAATGAATGACAAATAACCTTTAAAGGAGGTGAGAAAATGGATGAAGAATACGAAAGGGCAATCAACATATTAACTGGTGCGCTGAAGCTGGAACAAACGACGCCGCGTACCGGTCGTAATCCACAAGATCAAGTGGACGCGACCAGTTGTGCGACCAGCAAGGCACCAGAACAAAAAGATACGGTACCGATCGGGATTTCTAACCGTCACATTCACCTGTCTCAAGCAGACTTGGATACGCTGTTTGGCACAGGGTATCAATTGACGAAGTTGAAGGATCTGTCTCAACCGGGTCAATTTGCCAGCAAGGAAACCGTGATGCTTGCCGGGCCTAAGGGGTCGATCACTAAAGTCCGTATTTTGGGTCCGGTCCGCAGCCATACCCAAATCGAGATCTTAGCATCAGATCAATTTAAGCTTGGCGCCAAAGCGCCGGTGCGGCTTTCGGGACATCTTGATGGTACCCCGGGGATCACAGTGGTAGGACCAAAGACTTCGATTCAGACGCCTGATGGTTTGATCATTGCGCAACGCCACATCCATATGCTACCGCAACAAGCAATCGAATTCGGAGTACACGATGGCCAAACCGTCTCGCTTGAAATTGAAGGGTTACGCGGCGGGATCTTGAATAATGTCATTATTCGCGCCAAAGCTCACTCCGGGTTGGAATGCCATATCGATACAGAAGAAGCTAATGCACTCGGAGTAACCTCCGGGATGCCAGCGAAAATCAAAATAATTGGAGGTAACGAATAATGCAAGACGCTTTAGGTATGATCGAAACGAAAGGTTTAGTACCATCCATTGAAGCTGCTGATGCCATGGTCAAGGCGGCTAACGTCACTTTGATCGGCAAGGAACACGTTGGTGGCGGGTTGGTAACCGTCTTGGTTCGTGGGGATGTTGGTGCGGTCAAAGCGGCGACTGATGCTGGTGCCGCAGCAGCCCAACGCATCGGCGAATTGCTATCCGTCCATGTTATTCCGCGTCCACACGCAGAAGTTGAAGGGATTTTGCCACATCCCGAAGCCAAATAAGCTTCGCATAGGCGCCTGATCTGACGTGTCTCGTGAGCCAAGATTTTACAACAGGTGCTAGTATGTGGCTTGGGGGAGTCGGTAGACCATTGTCTATCGGCTCCTTTTTTAATCATGGTGACCCCATCAAAACATGACTGTCATACACGGTGTCACCAGCCAATGAAAGGAAGTTGACTAATGAAAATTATTGTTGTTGGCGCGACACATGCCGGGACTTTTGCGACCCAGCAGATCTTGACCGAGCATCCTGACTATGAAGTGGTCGTCTATGAACGCAATGATACGTTGTCATTTCTGTCTTGTGGGATCGCCTTATGGGTCGGCGATCATGTCTCTGATCCAAATAAGATGTTTTATTCTTCACCAGAGGCGTTGAGTCAACTCGGGGCGAAGATGTGCATGCAACATGATGTCTTGTCCATTGATGTCTACGGAAAGAAGTTACAAGTCAAAAACTTGGTCACCGGCGATATTCGCACGGAATCGTATGATAAGCTCGTGTTCACGCCAGGCTCTGCGCCAGTGGTGCCGCCGATCCCGGGAGTGGATTCAAAAAATGTTTACCACTGTAAGAATTGGCAAGATGCCAACAAATTGCGGGCCACAGTCGATAAGATCAACTCAGTGATCGTGATCGGGGCTGGTTATATTGGTGCTGAATTAGCTGAACAATATGCACTAGCCGGTAAGCAAGTGACGTTGATCGATGCATTTGATCGCGTTTTAGCCAAAAACTTTGATGCGGAGATCACCGATAAAGTGGCAGACGATTACCGCGCTCATGGGGTGACCTTAGCGTTAGGGCAAAAGGTGATCGGCTTTAAAGATGGCCAACAGTTAACGGTGACGACGGATAAAGGCAGCTATGCTGCCGATATCGCGATCTTAGCCGTTGGCTTCCGACCAAACACCGGCTTATTGCGCGGCAAAGTCGGGATGTTGAAAAATGGCGCGGTGATCACAGATCAATACATGCGCAGTTCGCGACCGGAGATTTTTGCCGCAGGCGATTCGGCTGCGGTGCATTACAATCCGACGGGCAAGGCTGACTACATTCCTTTGGCAACCAATGCGGTGCGCCAAGGGATCTTAGTCGGCGAAAACATCGCCGCGCCTAAGCAGGCTTATATTGGCACCCAATCAACCAGTGCGGTTGAATTATTTGGCAAAACGATTGCTGCCAGCGGCTTAACGGTTGCCGGCGGGGCGGCACGCGGCATCAAGCTGGAATCAGTGACGATCTCAGAAAACTATCGGCCTGACTTTATGTTGTCAACCACTCCAGTACAAGCGACCTTGACTTGGGATCCCCGGACGCGCCAAGTCAAAGGCGGGGCCTTTTACTCCGAACATGATGTGTCGATGTCCGCGAATATGATTTCCATGGCGATCCAGACACATATGACGATCGATACCTTGTCCATGCTGGATACGTTCTTCCAGCCAAACTTTGATCAACCGGTCAACTGGGTCAATAAAGTGGCCATGGCGGCGGTGGCAAAACAGTAAGCGGTTCAATTCAAGTTACGCAAAGTTGCCAATCAAACGACTAGAGATTTTCGCTAGTCGTTTTTTGCGTGTTACTGATCGCCAACTTGAAACCGGCTCGGCGGCGGGATGCCCAATGGTGACGGTGCTGCCCCATCCAAAAAATTTTCCCCTTTGTGTCAGCAAACATCACCCATTCACTAGACGGCTTCATCCCCTAGGCGTAAAGTAAGCACAACCATTAGTTACATGTTATTAAAACTGACAAATACCAAGCATTAATAATGGTGCAATCCTTATGCAAAAAATTAGACCAGGTGCGAATGGTGAAAAAATTCACACCTTTATTTGGCGTGCCATGATAACAGCTTAAATCGATCTAAATCGCTGATTTAGGGACTTTGAGAGCGCATACATTAGCAGGCGAAACAGATTTCAGCCCAAACGAAACAGCCAAATATTGTGCTTAATTTCGCCAATCGTTGCACGATAAATGGTGCAAAAGGTTCACCTTGTTTCCTTTGCGGTCTCGACCAATAATAAGGTTGTGCAAGAGGCAAGGGGTGATGATATGGCGGAACTTTCCACCAGACAAAAACAAGTGGTCAAGGCGCTAGTCAACGCTGAGGTGCCGCTAACTGCAAAAGCATTGGCCAATAGCCATAACGTCTCGGTACGCACGATGCGCTACGACTTGAATACGATCCGCGACTGGTTAGGCGAGCATGCTGCCAGTTTAGCCAGTCAACCGCATAAAGGGATTTGGATCACGGCAGACACCAAGCAGCGGCAACAATTGCGCTTGGCTGTCGATGACGTGCAAGCTGCCAGTTATTTGCAGCCAACGGCGCGGATGACGGTTTTGTTCTTAGCTTTAGTGCAAACCAATGAGTTTATGACCATGCAACAATTGCAGTCGTGCGTCGATGTTAGTCCCACAACGTTAAAAAACGATCTCAAAAAGCTGCGGCAGTACTTAGCTGAACAGCATTTGACTTTGATCAGTAAGAATTACTATGGCTTTAAAGTTGCCGGCGATGAAGTCGCATTGCGCCATTTGATGGCGCAGATCTTATTTGCCGAATTGAGCCGCAAGACCCTGCCTGCAGCGATCGCTGATGCCTTGGCGCAAAAGCGCCTGCCAAAACAAGGGGTATTGTTGACCCGAGATACTACGTTGAATCATTTGTTCAACACGGTGCTGGCCCAAGCAATCGACTTGATCGTGGTGCATGAACAAGCCCCAGAATTGGAACAATTAATGACGCTATTGATCCGCTTGACGATCGCGATCAGCCGCCAAAGCATCAACAAGCCGCTGAATAGTTATCAGCAGCTGCGGCCTGAAGAAGTCGCCGAGAGTTTTGCCGGTTACTTGATCGCAAGAACTTATGCGTACTTTGAACTGCCGCTGCTGAGTGATGATTATCATTACATCTTAGGCACGCAGCTGGAACGCGCCGACAGTCAAAATATGGTGGCGACGGTGCGGCAAATGATCGCGCAGATCAGTGCGCAAACGCAAATCGATTTTACCCTTGATAGTCAACTGCAAGAAAATCTCTACTTGCACTTGACCAACCACCGTGCCGGCGATGAGCAGCTGCAATCATACAACCCGTTCACCGATGACATCAAAGCTGAGTACCCAGAATTATTTGCGGCGATCAAACGCACCAGCCGCCAGCTGCTGGTAGATACGCCGATCACCGATGCGTTTGTTTCATTTGTTGCGCTGCATTTCATGGTCTCGCTGCAGCGCCGCCCGCAAAGCACGCAAAACGTCCGGATCGCTTATGTGTGTGCGACGGGGTTAGGGATCACCAATTTGATCCAGCAGCGCTTGGCCGAATCGATCTCGAACATTGAGATCGTTGGCTTTGCCGGTTTGGATACGGCGCGGCAGCTGATCCAAAAAGAAGCGCCAGACTTAGTCGTCAGCATTTTCCCCTTAAAAGGGGTGAAGGTGCCAGTCGTTGAAGTCCAACCGCTGCCAACCCCTGCTGATATTGCGACGATCAAGGCAATCGTGGCCAAGCTATTGAAGCTTTCGCCAGACGCCTTGCAGCCGCAAGCGCAGCCGGCACCGGCGCAACCGCAAGCGGACTTGGCCGGGCAAGTGCAACAAACGGTGTTGAAGATGTTCAGCATTTATTCGGACTTGCAAGCGATCTTGCCGCAAAAAATCGCGCCGGATTATGCCGATGCGTTCATCATGCATGTGTTTTTGGCAGTGCATCGCATCATGTTCAACCAACAGTACCAAGGCGTGGTCGCCAATGACCCACCGAAGCTCGTGCGCCAAATCGAATCCGTCTTTTCCAGATATGGATTGGCGATCAACCGCGCTGAGTGTCATGCCATTATTGAATATTTAAATTTAACGCAGACCACTGAAGGAGGTGGCATGAATGCCAGAAACCACTGATCCAATTAAGAAAATGCTTGATGAAAGTGCCGATCCGGCAGCCAGCCGCAAACTCTTGCAGTTCACGGTCGACTCGGCGAAAAAAGCCGGGATCACATTCACCGATACCCAATTGCAGGTGCTTTGCAATCACCTCATCGAGATGCTCAAACGATCGCGTTCTGGGGAAACCTTGCCGGCAGTCGATCCGGCCATGTTTTCCGAGGTGTCGCAACAATCGCTCGACTTGGCCCAACAAGTCGTAGATGACGTGGGGCATCTAGGGGCGTCTGAAAAGTATGTGTTGTCGATTCATTTTGAAGCTGCAAAAAACCAACTCTAGGAGGGCTTGATTATGTTAAAAGTCGTTATCGCTGATCGGATGGGCAAAGGCCAAAACGTGGCCAAAGGCATTGAAGCCGCTGGCGGTACTGCCGTCGTTGTACCGGGCATGGGTGCCGATATGCGCTTAGGCCAAGTGATGGACAAAGAAAAAGCCGACATGGGGATCTCATTTTGCGGTTCCGGCGGTGCCGGGGCGATCACCGCGCACAACCAGTTCGGCTGGTCGGAACGCCACGGGATGCGCTCGATCCAAGAAGGTATCACCGCTGTGCAAGATGGCATCAAAGTCTTAGGGTTTGGCTTCATGGATCAAGAAGCGCTAGGCAAAGCGCTCGCAGAGACGTATTTCAAAAAGCATCCTGAAGCTAAGTAGGAGGGCAATATGGCGATTAATGTTGAAAGCAAGCAATCAGTGGTGGTCGAAGGCACTGGCGAGACGAAACAACAAGCATTCGCCAGCGCGTTGGCGAATATTCAAAAGCAATTGATCGCCAACACCCACAAGACCATTTTGCGGATCATTCCGGAGCAGGTCACGCCATTATTATTGAAGGAAGAGACTTATACCGAGAAATTTCTCTTCTTCTTCTTCAAGCGCCAGCGGACCACTTTTCACGTGAAGCTGGACGTGGAAGTGACCATCACCAGTATCGATTTAGATGCGTTGCAGTTTGATCAAGAGACACTGCAGTCACCAGATGCGCTGCCGTTGCCGCGGTTTAAGCGCACATCGAAAGGGGTCAAGTAACTATGCATGTGCTCACGATATTATTCCAGTCACTCATCATTGGCGGCTTAGTGGGATTTGCCACCGGCATGGGCGCTGCGCGGATGTTCACCGCGCCAAAGACGCAAGCACTAGGGGCGTTTCGGACCTTAGGGGAAATGAATGCCGCTGAAGGCGACGCGGCGTCGCACTTTAGCTTTGGTTTAGGGTTCTTCTTCAACGCTTGGGCCTCCACGGTTGGGGCCGGGGCGTTCACCCAAGATATCACCCACCGGGTCATCCCTAACTGGGCGGCTGCGGCGTTGTTGTTGAAAGATAAAGATCCGCAAAAATCCTTCCAAAACCCTAAGCGCATGGCTTGGGCGGGGATGGTGATCGGCATGGTGGTCGTGGCGTTTTTGAACGTCACGTCAAGCTCCATTCCAGCGTCTTTGCAAGTCACCGCGGTCAAAGTTTTAGTACCAGCGGCCAATAACTTGATCAACTTGGTAATGCCGGTTTTGTTCTGGTTAGCAGCTATTGACGCCGGCCGCCGCTCTGGGTTATTCGGGACGGTCTTTGGCGGGGTATCTGCGTTGATCATTGGCAACGCTGTGCCTGGAGTCGTTTTAGGCATCTTGATCGGCAAAGGGGTCGATGAACTGGGCTGGACCAAGACGACCAAGATCATCTTGACTGCAGCGATCTTGCTGTTTGTTTTAAGCGGCTTCTTCCGTGGATTCGATATGACCATGATCAAAGCCTTCCACTTGGCAGTGCCACAGTGGCTGACTAACTTCCATGGCCTCTTGAACGTGAAGTAAAGGAGTGACATTCAATGAGTGATCAAAAACAAACTGAAGCAACGATTCCCAACGACTTCTGGCATGCTGATTGGGGTTTTGTGATCATCGTGGCGATGATGGCTTCTGGGGTCTTTGCCGGCACGTCAATGTATTATAACTACGGCGTTGGGGCGTTTAACGAAGTGGCCTTTGTCGCAATGTTGAAAGCCGGGATCGAAGGCGGGTCTTATGGGGCGGCGGCCGCATTTGGCGCCAGTTTCTTATTTGCCCGGATCCTTGAAGGGTCATTAGTCGGGATCTTGGATCTTGGTGGTTCGATCTTGACTGGGGTCGGCTTAGGGATCCCAGCGATCTTGCTATCTGTTGGCGCCAAGTCGCTGGTGTCCAATTTCTGGCTGGCGATTTTGACCGGGGCCATCTTAGGGGTCTTGATCGGGTTAGTGATCTTCTTAGTCCGGAAATTCACCATTAATCAAAGTGGGGCCACCTTTGGTTCTGACGTCATGATGGGCGCCGGGAACCAGACTGGGCGGTTCCTGGGCCCGCTGATCGTCTTGAGTGCCTGCACGGCCAGCATTCCGATCGGGATCGGTTCCACTGTCGGCGCAGCGATTTTCTACGCATGGAAGAAGCCGATTTCCGGGGGTGCCATTATTGGCGCGATGATCTTAGGGTTCTTCTTCCCGATCAAGTTGTCGTAATGAATTTAGGAGGTAATCTCAGTGTTTGATGTTTTGATCAAAAATGGGCGGTCTGCGCGTGAACAGCCGCTGGATATCGGGATCACAGACGGTCAGCTCGCAGCAGTCGAGCCGCATTTGCCTGGCGCTAAAGGCAAAAAAGTGATCGATCTCAAAGGCCAATCGTATGTCTCAGCTGGCTGGATCGATGATCATGCCCATTGCTATGAGAAATTGACCTTATATTATGATGATCCCGATGCCGATGGTTACCAAACTGGCGTGACCACGGTGATCGATGCCGGGTCCACTGGTGCTGATAACATCCGTGATTTTTACCGGGTGACACGCGATAAGAAAACCAATGTCTATGCCTTGATCAATATTGGGCGTACAGGGATTTTGGCCCAAGATGAACTGGGAGATATTTCTAAGATCAACAAGCAGGCCTTATTTGATGCCGTGCACGATTTGCCCGATTTCATCGTCGGCATCAAGGCGCGCGAAAGTCATTCGGTGGTTGTCGATAACGGGATCAAGCCGCTATTGGCCACTAAGTCTTATGCGGCGCTTTTAGGGGGGATGCCGGTGATGGTCCATGTTGGGGCCAACCCGCCAGAACTCAAAGACGTCTTGCAAGCCATGAGCAAAGGTGACATCTTGACGCATGCCTACAATGGCAAACCCAATGGCATTATCGCTCCAGACAAGACGATCCGCGATTTTGCCTATGACGCTTATGATCGCGGCGTGATCTTTGATGTCGGCCATGGGACGGACAGTTTCAACTTCGACACCATGGCGATCGCCCGCGATCATGGTTTGGATCCCAAGTCATTAAGCACCGATATTTACCACCGCAACCGTGAAAACGGACCGGTGTATGACATGGCGACCACCATGGAAAAAATGCTCACAGTCGGCTACACCTTGCCCGAGATCATTCGCATGGTCACCTTCGCGCCAGCAGATAACTTCCATCTCTTGAACAAAGGCCGCCTGCGCCCAGGCTGCGATGGTGATGTGACGATCTTTAAGGTCTCCGCAGGCGAAAAGACTTTGACGGACTCCAACGGCAATACGCGCGTCGGCCATCAGCTGATCACGCCAACGCATGCGATCATCGCTGGTAATGTTTATGACTTGGAGGAGAAATAATGACAGATTTCTATCAAGAATATGGCTTGAAGCACGTGATCAATGCCAGCGGCAAAATGACGATCTTAGGCGTTTCCAAGGTGCCGCAAGTCGCTATCGATGCCCAACAATTCGGCGACACCCACTTCTTTGAAATATCTGATCTGGTGGACAAGACCGGCGCTTATATCGCCAAGCTTTTAGGCGCCGAAGACGCGGTAGTGGTTAATTCCGCTTCTGCCGGCTTAGCCGAAGCTGTTGCCGGCGTTATCGGCGAAGGCAGTATGTATCATGTCTATCACCCTTATGCCAAGCGCTACACCAAGCGCGAGATTGTCATGCCCAAAGGCCACAACGTCGATTACGGGGCCCCAGAAGAGATCCCGATCGTTGAAGGCGGCGGGCAAGTGGTCGAAGCCGGCTATGCCAACATGTGCACCCCAGAACATATCGACATGATGATCACTGAAAACACCGCAGCGGTGCTGTATGTGAAGTCCCATCACACCGTGCAAAAGAGCATGTTGTCCATCCCAGACGCCTTGGCCGTAGCCCACAAGCACCACTTGCCGTTGATCTTAGACGCAGCGGCAGAAGAAGACCTCAAAAAATACGTCAAAATGGGCGTGGACATCGTGGTTTTCTCCGGTGCCAAAGCACTTGAAGGTCCTGCCAGCGGCTTAGTGTTCGGCAAGAAGCCTTACATTGGCTGGTTGAAGCTGCAATCTTTAGGCTTAGGCCGTGCCATGAAGATCGGCAAGGAAAACATTTTAGGCTTCACCACTGCCGTCAAGCATTATCTGGAAGTCGGCCCAGAAAGTGGCACCGCAATGCAAGCGCGGCTTGACCCATTTATCACGGCCTTGAACCAAGTGCCGCATTTAAGCGTCAAGTGTGTGCAAGACGGTGCTGGGCGTGAGATCTATCGCGCCGAAGTCTCGATCCAACCAGACAGCCCCAAAGACGCCAAGCAAGTCGTCGCCGAACTCAAAGCCGGTGACCCAGCGATCTACACGCGGGAATATCGCGCCAACGAAGGCGTCTTCGAATTTGACATTCGCGCGGTGGATGCCGAAGAAATGACGGCCATTACGACTCGTTTACACGAGATTTTAGGATAGGAGGTTATTAACAGTAATCGATAATGTAGAATAATGCGTTAATTTGTGGCAATTAGTCGTTCTGCGGTAATCAAGTGGAAGGCAGAATGACCACTGTGAAATGGTAAACTCGTGAAAAATTGCTGACTGATGCATGGACAGATGATGACGGTTTTCATCATGTCTCGACAGGGTCTCCTTATCTTAATTTGCTATGATATCTATAAGCAAGTTGGAGGTGAAAACATGTTGAGAACGCACAAGATCCGGTGCTACCCGAACGCGACGATGCGCCGCGTATTGGAGCACGCATGCGATTATCGCCGCTATTGTTACAATCAAGCACTTGCCACGTGGAATGAGCTGTATGACGCGTCAGTCGTTTTGGCAGATAAGACGGTGCGACCGAACGAACGTCAAGT
>NZ_RHOI01000003.1 GCF_003946165.1 Lacticaseibacillus baoqingensis
CGTTTTACTAAAGAAGTTATCGGGTAAACCTGATAACTGACGGGCAAAGTCAGCTGCCCGATGATGCAGTCGCAGTAGGTGGGAGCCTGAAAGGCGTTTGACCACTGTGTCAATGACACGCGAGCTGCAAGCCACCGAATTTATTCAGTGGTAGTTGACGTCTCTTCCTCATCTATTTATGACTTATGCACACACCCTATCAAGTTCACCGCTTTCAGTCAATGATCCAGTCGGTTAATGAATACATTCTAACTTTAAGCTCAATTTATTTTCTTATAAATAGACATTTATAGTATGACTTGAATCACGGCAATAAAATTCAGTGCTTTCCAGCATCGCATCCAAACCAGAATACCGTATCTCGGACTTTTTGCCAGCGTATCAGGTCCTCCATTGGTAGACCAAAAAGGACTGACCATTGTGTCAGCCCTTGATCATCGCTTATATCACAAGCATTATCGGTATTTATGCCCAGACATTCACAGATTTTGTAATTCTCATTTAAGCAGCTGGCTTGGTCAGTACGATCCGTTCATAGATCCACACCGTCAAGCCATAATAGATCGCATATAACACAATGAAGATCCCAAATGGTACCAGTAAGTTGCCATAAGGATGTTGCAATAGCCCTTTAAACATTTTCAGTCCAAACAACACGTGAATGACCCCTAACGCCCCTGGAAAAATAAACAACGCACCGATTTCTTGGCGGATCGAACGCCGCAAAAGACTGGGACGCACGCCGATTTTTTGCAGCATCGCATAGCGCGCAGCATCAAAACCGGCCCCGCTTAAGATCTTAAACATCAACGTCGAAGCAAGCATCGCTAAAAAGGCGATGCCTAAGAAAAAGCCCATGAACGCAAACCCGGAATACATGCTGTTGATCAGCGCATAGATCATGAACTTTTGCCCTGATTGGTCGGCTGATCGCACATGATATTGGCGGTTTTGCTGCGTGACCATCGTTTCGATGGCATCATAGTTCGCCGCAAAATCCCGCACTTGGTAAGTGACGATCGCCCGTGTTTGCCCTTGAGCCGCTGTAAAATCGGCATGGGAGACGACTTGTAATTGGCGCTGCCCATCTGCAGGCGTGCGAAATTGGAGCAGCTGTGCATCGACTTGGTCGACATACCGGGCAAAATTTTTGCTGGTCACGGTGATTTTTTTCCAGGTCCCATGATTAAACCATTCAAATTCCAGCGGCTTGGCATCCAGTTGGGCCGCATCAAAATACAAAGCTTTGGGGGTGACTTTTTGCGTATAAGTGGTTTTGGCCGTTACCCCAGTCAGCTTTTGGGCTGCCTGTTGGGTCTTGGCATTGGCGTCGATGGTGACCACATCATAGGCAGTTTGCCGGCTGGCCATTTCGTTGATGTCATGCTGAAACCCTAACCCTACCGTGATCGCCCCTAACGCCAAGGCAAACAGCATCGCGACGACCGATAAGATCTTGGTGTAATCACGGATCCGAAAACTCAACTGACTCAAGGTGAACGTATGTAACCCGCGGGCAGCAAAGCGCCGATCACGCTTCAACATGCCGATCAGCCACACTAACAGCGAGTTGAATAAGAAGTAAGTCCCTAACACGATGGTGACTAAAGCAATGCCGATCGCCATCAGCTGTAAGTGCGCCAGTTGGGTCATCGCCCAATAGCCAATGGCCAACAAGACTAGCGCCAATACCGCTTGGATGAACAAGACCGGTTGCTTTTGCTGGATCCGATTCGGCGTCGTCGCGGCATGCAATAATGCCAACATCGGCGTCTTTAATAGCTTGGCCGCATTAAAAAAGGCCGCGATCACAAACATCACCATGAAAAACCCAAAGGTCCATAACAACGCCGGCGCCCAAAATGGTGAAAAATGGGTCGCCGGGGCATGCAGCATCCCGATCAACAAGTTGCCGGCAAAGCTCGTCAAACCCATGCCGATCAAAACCCCGACCACTGATGCCAGCAAGCCGACGCTGACGGTTTCAATGAAGATCAATTGGCCGATTTTTCGGCCTTTGGCCCCTAACATCATGAACATCGCATAATCGCGCTGCCGCATGCTCATTAAAAACGTGTTGGCATAAACGATATACACCATGGTGATGATCACCAACAACACTTCGCCAAACCCAAAGATGAAACTGGCCATCGCGACGGGTGAATTACTCTTTAAAAACGCGGTATTCGTCGCCAACGCCAAAAACATGTAAAACACGGCGCTGGCGATCACCAACCCGGAAAACAAAACCGCGTAATCGCGGAAGCGGGAGCGGATCCCGCCAAGTGCAAGTTTGCGTAACATAATTTTCCTCCCAAAACAGCCCCGGCGATTATTGTTGGAACGTCCCCAGTGTTTCTAAGATCTCTTGATAAAAGTCACTTTGACTCTTGTCGCCATGGACTAATTCCTGGCCGATCTGGCCGTCTTTGATGAATAAGATGCGCTGGGCATAACTGGCGGAAAAAGGATCGTGCGTCACCAACAGAATCGACACGCCTTGTTCTTGGTTGAGTTGCGCCATCGTGTTGAGCAATTCCTTTGCCGATTGTGAATCTAAGGCCCCAGTGGGTTCATCCCCAAATAAGATCGCCGGGGCTTGGACCAGCGCCCGCGCAGCTGCTACCCGTTGTTTTTGCCCGCCAGAAAGTTCTGTGGGGTAATGTTCCAGCACCGCTTGGATCCCTAAGGTCGTGGCGATTTTTTCTACAGCTTGGGTTTGCTTTTGATGGCTGACATTTTGCAGCGCCAGCGGCAAGGCAATGTTTTCGCGGGCGGTCAAATTCTCTAACAAGTTGAAGTCTTGGAAGATAAAACCGATTTTCTTGGCGCGAAAGTCAGACAGCTGATTGCCTTTTAAGGCGGTCACGTCTTGGCCATTGATCGCCACCGTGCCGGCGGTGGGCCGATCTAAGGTGGATAAAATGTTCAACAGCGTGGTTTTACCGGAACCAGAAGCGCCCATGATCCCGACAAATTCACCCGGCTGCACAGAGAAGCTCACGCCTTTTAACGCTTGAAATTGTTTTTCGTTGGCTTTGCCATAAGTCTTGGTCACGCCATTCACGGCGACGACAGGTTGAGTTTGCATGTTGATGCCTCCAATATTTTCTCGATGAGTCTATGTTACCGTACTGCACCCGGTTTGCGCCGAACATCGCCTAACAAAGCTGTAAGGCGTTAAGAATTTGTTAAGCGTCCAGATTTTCGCTACAATAAGACGATTGTGTCAAAAAGGAGGATTGTCATGTTTTTTAATAAGGCGCCTGGTGCTTGCCGTGTTGTTGACACCCCTTAACACTGGAGGAACACTATGCAACCTGAAACCAAACAAAAGCAATATATTCCTTGGGTCATTGTCGGTTTGATGGACTTTGTCACCGTGATCGGCTTTGACGACATTATTTATAACTTCCAAAATCAAGGCCTGGTTGCCGTTACCAGCTGGGTCTTGATGACCTTTTTTTATGTCATCCCTTACAACTTGATCGTCGCGCACATGGGCTCGACATTTTCTGAGCACGGCGGCGGGATCACCAGTTGGATGCGCCAAACTAACGGGGATACCGTTGGCTATTTTGCCGCGTGGTTCTACTGGATCACTGGCTTGCCTTATGTCGTGGATGTGGCCAATTCGGTGGTGATCTCATTTGGCTGGATCCTCAACGGCAACGGCAATATCCAAGCCAACCTGGGCAACGCCTGGTTTGGGATCTTGACTGCGGTGATTTTTGTGCTTTTCATCTGGATCCAACACTTCTTCAAGAACAAGTCGCTGGAAGTGATGTCGACGATCGGCGGCGGGGCGATGTTCATCATGACGATTTTGTTTGTCGTGATGACGTTTGCCGGCTTAGCCCATGGTGATCCGATCGCCACGCACCCGTTCCACTTTTCCAGCTTCATGCCCAAAGACTTCTTCTCCTTGAGCTTCTTGTCGACGTTTGGGTTGTTCGTGTTTGCCATGAACGGCTCGGAATTAGCGGCGCCTTATACCGCCGACATGCGCCATCCGGCGAAAGACTTCCCCAAGGCCTTGAAGATGATCGCGATCATGACCATGTTTTTGACCTTGTTTGGCACCTTCTCCTTAGGCGTGTACTTCAACGCCCATCACCTCCCGAATGACTTGAAAATGAACGGTTCATACTACGCGTTTCAAGCGATCGGGCGGCAATTTGGGCTGGGCAATGGGCTGATGTATCTGTTTGCCGTTGTGCAAGGCATTTACATGCTGGCGCAATTGGCCGTGATCTTAGATGCGTCAACGCGCGTCTTCTTATCAGATGTGGCCAAGCGCTTCATGCCGCGCCAATTGACTAAAAAAACCGCCGATGGCCTGCCGATCAACGGCTACTGGCTGACCACGATCTTATGTGCGCTGATCATGGCCTTAGGCGGGTTGTTGCCAAAGATCAATGATATCTTCAACTGGCTATTGAACCTCAACGGGATCGTCAGCCCGTTTTCGACTTGTTTCTTATTCTGGTCTTATATCATGGTGCGCCGGCATGCCGACCGGTTCCCGACGCCGGCTTATCGCTTCATCAAATCCGATAAATTGGGCTTGATTGTCGGGCTGTGGATGTTGATCATCACCTTTTTGCTGGCCGTGTTAGGCTTTTTCCCGACTGATGCCAATGAACAGACTTTCGCGTTGATGTTGACGTTAAACATCGTGGTGCCGATCGGGATGGTGGTATTAGGCGTCATGATGCCTTGGATCGCCAAACGCCAAGCGAAAGGCAATGCCTTTGGCCGCGGCAGCTGGTGGTTGTTTACAGGCATCTTGTTGATCGTTTTGGTGAGCTTGGCGAGTTACGGGATCGCCACGAACTTGCTGGCCCATGCCGCCGGTGCGCTGCGGGTGGTGACCATTGGGATCGTGGATCTGCTTTTGATCGGTGTGATCTTGAAGTTCACCGCCAATGGCCGCCATGGCACAACTGAAAACTAACGCCGTCAAAAAAGTCTGCCGACGCTGCCTAAGGTGCGCCGGTAAGGCTTTTTTTTTCGCTGAATTAGAATGAGTATCATTAAGTGACGCACAACTGTTATTGAACAAAAAAAGTTGTGCTTTTCTGTTTCCCCTGTTATGCTTGTTCCGGCGGCGTTTGCAAGCGTTATCTGGGAATTATCAGCGGTGGCGAGTGCTTGTCGGCTGAAGCTTATTATCATATAATTCACATTACATTGTCATTTAATTTTCACCAAAAAGGAGGAAACGATTATGTCATGGGGATTTATTAATGGGAGTCCAAACGCCTTGGGGCATACTGACGCACTCGCGCAATTCCTCCTGGCGGGTCAAGCCTGCACGACCTTGCCATTGGTCAACTATCACATTGCCCAACTCGGCCAACACCGCGATCAGCCCGATGATTTTATCCGTTTAGCCCAAACCATTAGTACTTGTGATGCGTTATTGATCGGCACCCCAGTCTATTGGTCGGACATGACCGGATTATTGAAGACATTCTTGGATCGCTGCACGCTGATCGCCAAACAAGTGGCTTTTCGCCATGTGCCCACTTACGTCTTAGTCAACGGCACCCAACGCCCAGCGCAAACCGCCCCTGGTATCGCACCGGCGATCGCCCAACTGGCAGATTTCTTACAGTGGGATTATCGCGATACGATCGTGGTGGATACCAGCTTGGTGCGGCCGCCAGCTTTTGCGCAAGTCCTGACACCTTGGCAACAACAGTTACAGGAGGCACAGCATGACTGATGCAATTTCAGGTGAAGACCTCGTGGTCGGCTACGGCCGCAAAACCATTGTCGACCACCAATCCATTCATATTCCAGCCGGGCAGATCACCGGCTTGATCGGCCCAAACGGCAGCGGCAAATCCACCTTGCTAAAAGCGCTCGCCGGCATCAATCCCATTGACCATGGGCACATCACGATCAATGGCCAGCCGCAAGCGCAACTCAGCGCCAAAGCGTTAGCTAAAGCCCTGGCTTATTTGGCGCAAGCCCCTGATGTCCCAGGCGATCTCACGGTGGCCACTTTAGTCAAATTAGGGCGCTATGCGTATCACCGCGGGTTTTTTGGCCAAGATCCGCATGAAAAAGCCCAAGTGCGCGCGGCTTTAGTGGCCGCTAAAGTCGCAGAGTTGGCCAATCGGCCGCTAGCCAGCTTGTCTGGCGGCCAGCGCCAGCGGGCGTTTATTGCCATGACTTTAGCGCATGACAGCCCGATCATCATGTTGGATGAACCCACGACTTACTTAGATCTGACCCATCAACTGGACGTTTTGAACTTGATGCAGCACTTGAATCAAGTTGCGGCTAAAACCATTATCGTGGTGTTACACGACTTGAACCAAGCGGCGCGCTATTGTGATCAGCTGGTTTGCTTACATGACGGCCAAGTCGTCGCCACTGGCAGTCCCAAAGCGGTGCTGACGGCACCATTGCTGGCGAAGGTCTTTCAAGTCAGTGCGCAAGTCGTCACCCCTGCTGGCTGCGACTACCCGCAGCTGCTCAATTGTCAAACGCTGGTGAGCGCATGATGCGCCGCAGCAAATGGGCGCTTAACGCCGAGTTATTGGTGCTGGTCCTTGGCTTGGCGGCGCTGAGCTTAAGCGCTGGGGTCCATTGGTATGCGCCTAGTGCGCTTTGGACCAGCCAGCCGCAAGTCACCTCGATCATGTGGCAGATCCGCTTGCCGCGCGTCATTGCCGCAGCGGCAGTCGGGGCGTTATTAGCATTTGCCGGCCAGTTGATGCAAGGCTTGTCGCGCAACCCGATCGCCGATCCGTCGATCCTTGGGGTCAATGCTGGGGCCACGTTGATGCTGATGCTGGGGGCTTTGAACGGCTTGGCCTTGACCATCATCAATACCTTGTGGCTGAGTTTGTTAGGCGCTGGGATCGCGTTTATGTGTGTGTTAGCGCTGGCGATGCGCCGCGGCGGATTGGATGTTTTGCGCTTCATTCTTGGCGGGACCGTTTTTTCCAGTTTGATCACCTGTTTGGCGTATGCCGTCGGGTTGTTGACCAACAGTACCGCCCAGTTTCGCAATTTGCTGGTCGGCGGCTTCACCGGCGCCACCGCCAGCCAGGCATTGACCGCTAGCAGCGGCGTGATCGTGGTGGTGATCATCGCCTTATTTGCGCACAAGGAACTTTCGCTGATGGTGCTGGATGACACCACTGCCCGCAGCCTCGGCGTGGATCCCAGCCGCGTGCGCTTATTAGCCGCCTTATTGGTCGTGATCTGCGCCGGCATCGCCGTAGCCATCGCCGGCAATATCGGTTTTGTGGGCTTAGGGGTGCCGCAAGTGATCGCTTATTTACACCCTGACCGCTTTGAAAAAAACATGGCCCCCACCATGTTAGGCGGAGCCGCATTTATGCTGGCAGTCGATGTGCTCGCCAAAACGGTGACGGCACCGAACGAATTGCCGCTTTCGGCGTTAAGTGCGATTTGCGGCGGGATCTTCTTGTTCGCCATTCTTTCTGATCCTAGGAGGCAGCGCCTATGAACAAGAAAACGCTCATCGGCTGGGTCGCGTCGACTATCGTCATGCTGGCGTTGACCATATTGTTATTGAGTTTAGGCGATATTTCCTTGAGCTTTGGCCAAGTGCTTCAGGCGTTGTTTGGCGGCGGTGATCGCATTGCCAGCATCGTTGTATGGAAAATGCGCCTGCCTTATGTGGCGGCAGCTTTGATCACCGGGGCTTGTTTGGCCGCCAGCGGTTTGTTACTGCAGACCTTGACGCATAATGCCTTAGTTGATTCCAGCATCCTCGGCGTCAACGCCGGCGCGAGTTTAGGGGCGGTGCTGTTGATCACCTTAGGCGCCAGCATCCGCGGCTTTGCTACCGATACTTGGTTGCCGCTGGCAGCTGTATTAGGTGCTTGTTTAAGTCTGGCTTTAGTCGCTGGCCAAAAAGGCACTGGCAGCCGCTTGCAGTTGTTGTTGCGCGGGGTGGCGTTGACCGCCTTGTTGAACGGCGTGATCTTGATGTTGCAGCTGAATATGAACAGCTTTGCTTTTGACCGCGTTTTGGTATGGTTATCCGGCAGTTTTTGGAACGTCGATTGGGTGTTTTTGCGTCACTATGGGCTGGCGGCGATCGCCTTGATCGTCATCGTCTTCGCCTTAATCCGGCCTTTAGGCATGTTAGTCCTCGGCGATGATATGGCCGCAGCCAGCGGCGTCAATGTCACAAAGCTCAAGCGCGGCACCTTATTGCTGGCGATCGCCTTGGCCGCAGTGGCGGTGACTGTCGGCGGCGCGATCAGCTTAGTGGGCTTGATGGCCCCGAATATTGCCAAGCACTGGTGCGGCCACCGCTTTGCCGCATTGCTGCCGGTGACTATCATGGTCGGCGAAGCGATCATGCTTCTGGCCACCATCGTTGCCAATAACTTGTTTTTACCGGCGCTTTTGCCAGTCGGGCTGGTGGTCGCGGTGATCACCATGCCTTATTTCTTGTTTTTGCTATTTCAACAATAAGGAGCCTTACATATGTCCAAAAAAATGCTACTGATCGCCGCCGCTGCCGTGTTTTTCTTGGCCGGCTGTGGCCAAGCCAAAACCAGCGCCAACGCCGCCAAAGCCACCCGCACGGTGCAAACCCCTAGCGGCAGCGTCAAGCTCCCGGCTCATCCCAAGCGGGTCGTTGCCACGGTTTACTCACCAGAATTGCTGTCGCTGGGTGTCAATGTGGTCGGCGCCACCAGCATGGACCTGCAAAGTCCTTGGTTATCTCAAAGCGACACCAAAGGCATCAAAGATCTTGGCAACACCATGAATGCCGAAGCGATCTTGAAGCTCAAACCCGACTTGATCGTGACGTGCAATGAACCTGACGTCAAAAAGCTGAAAGACATCGCTCCGGTTTTATATATCCCCTTTGGCAGCACCGGCAACGCCTATCAAACGCTGACTAAATTCGGACACTGGCTAAACCGCCAAGCCCAAGCCAAAAAAGTCACCCGCGAGTTAAAGACCAAGGCGCAACAAGCCAGCAGCAAGCTCACCCAAAACGGGATCACCCCTAGTCAAACCACCGTCAGCTTACTCGATATGCAAAGCAATAAACTCTATGTCGACGGCTTCAGCTGGGGGCGCGGCGGCGAAACATTAGTCACGCTGCTGGGCTTTAAGCTCAATGCCGCCAGTCAAAAGATCCAAGCCGGCACTGGCTATAAACAGATCTCCACCGAATCATTACCCACATACGCCGGGGATTGGCTGTTTTTCTCCAATACCACCGCGACGGCTAATGGCAATGATCAAGCGATCGCCGACTTGAAGCACAACCCGGTTTGGCAAAGCTTGCCGGCGGTCAAAAAAGGCCATGTCGTTTCGCTGCCGTTCAACAAGATGTATTATTCAGACCCTTATGCCTTAAAAGGCCAGATCAAGTTGATCACCACGGCCATGCTCAAGCAAAACTGACCCCCTCAAATAGGTGCGCCGCCTTGGTGCGCCTATTTGTCTGCTGTTGGCGCATTGGTCAGCTGCTAGGCACGTTTGCCGTCACATGTTACACTGGATATAACGAATTACGAAGGGACTGAAGCCGCATGCGCGATTCACGCTTGAAGTTTGCCGGCTGGGCAAAATAGTTTCCCCACGTCAGGCACACCGCAGTGTGGTGTGCCATTAAGGAGTATTAATGCAAGAAGTACATCAACAACCTGAAAAAGTCCTAGTCACAGGCATTTCACGAGGCAAGGATGATTTTGATTACACCATGACCGAACTGGTCGAACTCGCCAAAGCCAACAACTATGACGTCGTAGGCGAGTTGCGCCAAAACCTCGACCGCTCCACGGCAGCATTTTATTTTGGCAGCGGTAAAGTCGCCGAGATCCGTGAATTAGCACTGGCGCATGACGCGACCACGGTTTTAGTTAACGATGAATTATCACCATCACAATTGCGCAACTTAGAACGTGAAACCAAGTTGCATATCGTCGACCGCACCCAGTTGATCTTAGAGATCTTCGCCAACCGCGCGCATTCTAAAACCGCCAAGGCCCAAGTCGAGATCGCGCAATTGCAATATGCCTTGCCGCGCCTGCACCCGAGTGCCAACAAGCTGGATCAGCAAGGCGGCGGTGGCGGTTTTGCCAACCGTGGGGCTGGTGAAACCAAGTTGGAAATGGATCGCCGGGTCTTAAACAAGCGCATCGCCCGCTTGCGCCGAGAACTCAAAGAAGCCGATGTGGGCGAAACCGTCCGGCGTGCCCAACGCGATGATAAAGCCATGCCGACCGTCGCCTTAGTTGGCTATACCAACGCCGGCAAATCAACGACCATGAATGGCTTGTTGGCGTTATTCGCCGATCATCCTGAAACCAAACAAGTTTTTGAAAAAGATATGCTGTTTGCCACATTGGATACCTCTGTGCGCCAGCTCACACTGCCTGACAATCGCAAGTTTCTGTTATCTGATACCGTCGGCTTTGTCTCCAAGCTGCCGCATACTTTAGTCGACGCCTTCAAAGCGACACTAGCCGAAGCCGCCAGCGCGGATCTCTTGATCCAAGTGGTCGATTACTCTGACGAACATTACGCCGAGATGATGGCAGTCACCGAAAAAACCTTAACGGCGATCGGCGTCCATGACATCCCGATGATCGTCGCCTACAACAAGGCTGATTTGCGCGTTGACACCCATTATCCTGAAGTTAATGGCGATGACTTGATCTACTCGGCACGCGACCACGCGTCTTTAGAGCAGCTCACCGACTTGATCAAGACGCACTTGTTTGCCAAAGATCAAACCAACACTTATTTGATCCCCTTTGCCAAAGGCGCCATCGTCGACTTCATCAACCGTGAAACCAGCGTCAGCGCCACGGATTATACCGCTGACGGCACGCAGATCACCACCACGGTCAACCCGATCCAAGCAGGGCAACTGCGCGAGTATCTCATTGAATGACGCAAAAAAGCTGAGCGCTGCTCAGCTTTTTTTGCGCTCATTTGACCTACTGGATCATCCCAAAACCGCCCGGATCCGGTAATACCACCACCAGTCAGGAACATCGATCGGGTAGCGGTTGACCAATTCGGCAATCAACTGCCGCCCGCGTTGAAACGTTTCCGGCCGCAAGTGACCATTCAGCGCCCAATCATAACAAGTTTCTGGGGCGGTGATCAATTGCCCATTGACCTGCATCCGCACGGCTAAAGGATCCGCCACCAACGTGTGCCATTGTTCGCCATATCCTTGCCGGGCAGCCAGCGACAAGGCGGTAGCGTTTTTGGCGCTTTCAGTCAGCCGCTGCGGCGCCACATCACCGAGATTTTGGTTTTGGATCAACGCCGGAAGCGGTTGGGTCACGACCATCCGCATCGGCAGCTGCACTTGGCTGACAGCTTCAGGATAGGCCTGCAGCCGCTGGCATAGCCAAGCAAACCCCACCAGATCATTGGCCGTCGCCATTTTCCACACGCGCAAGCTGGCATGCGCCGCCATGGCATCGGCTAGTTGCAATAACCCTTGGGCATCGGTGACTTGCAAGTCGCGGGCCGTGGGCAAAAAGCGCTGCTGGTCGTCTTGATGCGCACCTAGCGCTAAACACTCGGCTTTTAAGCGATAAAAACCTGCGCCTTTGGCATCGAGGCGATCCAAGTCCCCAAATTGCAGATCCGTTGGCAATAAGATCACGGTATGCGCAAACGTCGCGCGCAAATTAGCCGCAAACCGCGCATTGAATGTCAACTCTACCAGTGTCATGACGACACCTCCTTTGCTTCAGCATAGCAAATCCTACAACGATCACCTAACAAAACGGCTGCCAAAAAAAATACCGCCGGTTGACGATGTTTGACATCGCCAACCAGCGGTATTGGTGGTTGATCTGCTTAGCGGATCCCTGAAGACAACCGGCGATTCAATGCGCGAGACGCAACGGATAACGCGTAGTTGACGATAAAGTACAACACGGCTAACGCCACAAACATCGGGATCATATAATTGATGTTTTGCCCGTAAATGATCTGCGCATGGTACGTCAGCTCTGGCAGCAAGATGATCGTGGCCAAAGACGTGTCTTTGACTAGGGAGATAAACTGCGAAACGATCGGGGGGATCATGGCCTTGAACGCTTGTGGCAAGATGATGTGCACCATTGCTTGCGTGTAAGTCAGCCCGTTAGAGCGGGCTGCTTCCATTTGGCCAGTCGGCACAGCATTGATCCCGGAACGGACGATCTCGGCAAGCATGGCGGATTCAAACACCGTCATCGCCACGATCGATGCTGGGATCACCGGCAAACGCACCCCAATGTTTGGCAGGGCAAAGTAAGTGAAAAATAAGATCAACAGCAGCGGCAAGTTACGGATCAAGTCGATAATAAACCCAACGATCGCACTAAAGTAGCGCACTTTGATATACCGCGCTACCCCCAGCAATGTCCCGATGATGAAGCTGAAGAAGATCGACGTCACACTGACTTCCAGCGTCACCCAGAGGCCTTGCAGCAAGTAATTCACATTTACCTGTGAATAGGCATCAATAAAGTTTTGCATCGCAGGTCCTCCTTCCTAGGCGACATTCCATTTCTTCTCCAAATGCCGCATGTAATACGACAATGGCATCGTTAAGATCAAATACAACAACCCAACTGCCAGATAAGTATCAAAGGTGTTGAAAGTCGTATTGGCAATGATCTTGCCTTGATACATCAAGTCAAACCCAGCCACAAACGCTAAGATCGACGAGTTTTTCACTAAGTTGATGAACTGGTTGCCCAACGGCGGGATCACGATCTTGATCGCCTGTGGGAACACGATGTTCACCATCGCTTGCGTGTAGGTCATCCCCACACTGCGCGCCCCTTCCATCTGCCCAACAGCGACCGATTCGATCCCTGCCCGGACAGTTTCAGCGATGAACGCACTGGTATAGATCGTCAAGCCGATCGTCCCTGCCGTGAAACCATCGATTTGGACCACATAAGTCGGCACGATCACATAAAATGCCATGGTAATGACCAGCAAAGGAATATTCCGGACGACTTCCACATAGATGCGGCCAATGATCGCGACCCAACGATAAGTCGAGATCTCCATCAAAGCAAACAGCGTCCCGATCACCAAACTGCCAACTAAAGCGATCAAGCTGGCCATCAAGGTGTAGCCGAGGCCAGACAATAATGTCGACCAGTTATTCGCGAGTATCGTGAACATCTACTCCACCTCCTTGATATCAAAGCCTGGCACGTTGCCGAACCACTTGTTGATCAGCTTTTCATAAGTGCCATTTTTGCGCAGTGTATTGATCGCTTGATCCATGCGCTGCGTCATCGCGGTTTGGCCTTTGTTGATCGCAATCCCATAAGGTTCTTTGGTGAAAGTCCCGCCAACCACGACATAGCGGTGATCTTGTTCAGACATCCCGTACAAGATCCCATTATCCGTCGTCACCGCAAGCCCTTGACCAGACTTTAAGGCAGTAAAGGCTTGGGCATAATCAGATAATTGCAGCACAGTGGCTTGCGGGGCGGCTTTTTGGATGTTATCCACAGACGTTGACCCTTGCACCCCGATCACCTTATCGCCTTTTTTCAAGTCCTTGACGGAATGAATGCGGCTGCCTTTTTTGACCAGTAAAGATTGGCCGGCATTGAAATAAGGCTGCGTAAAGTTCAAGACTTTTTCCCGATCAGGCGTAATGGTCATCGTCGCAATGATCGCATCAATGTTCCCGCCTTTAAGCATCGGCACCCGCGTATCTGAGGTCACTTGAACCAGCTGGGCTTTGCCTTTTGGCCCAAGGATCTCTTTGGTCAAGGCTTTGGCCATGTCGATGTCAAACCCTTCGATCCGCCCAGATTTGGTATTCATCAAACCAAACAACCGAGTATCGGCTTTCACGCCCCAAACGATGGTGTTGGTTTGCTTGGCATGCTGGAGCACATCTTGGTCAGCCAAAGACTTGCCGCAGCCGGAAACTAACAGCAACATGCCGCACAATGCAGCAACCATTAAGGGTACTAAGCGTTTTTTCATCTAAAGCCCTCCCTTAATGGTTAATGATCTTGCTGAGGAACTCCTGCGCACGCGGTTCTTTAGGATGATCGAAAAAGGCCCCGACATCAGTCGCGTCTTCGAGGATCTCCCCATCAGACATGAAAACGATCCGATCGCCGACGTGGCGCGCAAAGCCCATTTCATGTGTGACCACGACCATCGTCATCCCTTGCTTGGCGATGTCTTTCATGACATCCAATACATCGCCAATGGTTTCTGGGTCCAGTGCCGATGTGGGTTCATCAAACAGCAATGCTTTAGGCTTCATCGCCAAACTGCGGGCGATGGCGATCCGCTGTTTTTGCCCCCCGGATAATGCTGACGGATAGCTGTCGGCTTTTTCACGCAAGCCGACTTGATCCAACAACTTCAGCGCCTCTTCGCGCGCTTGTTCCTTGTTGCTTTTAAGCACCAGCGTCGGCCCTAACGTGATGTTTTCCATCACGGTCTTGTTGGCGTACAAGTTAAAATGCTGGAACACCATGCCGACGTTCTTCCGGATCCGATTCATATCCGTCTTCTTGTCGGCTAGATCAAAGTCGTTAACGATCAACTGCCCTGACTGAACGCGTTCGAGGCCATTGATCGTCCGTAACAGCGTACTCTTCCCTGAACCCGATGGGCCGATAATGGTAACGACCTCCCCGCGATCGATGGTCAGATTGATATCTTTCAGCGCGTGAAACTTGCCGTAGTATTTCTCGACATCGTGAAATTCGATCATCGACATCGTGATCCCCTCCTCTTAATCGTGATTCACTCACGATACCGAGCAGCAACGTTCGGTCATTGCAGTGAGTGATTATGAATAATTTATCATTTTTCACTCATGAAAGCTAGTCTTTACACCTAATTATTTGTTAGTGTCATGTGCGCGGTAGGCTAATTGAACCGTCACACTATAGGGTTCATGCCGTGTGATCAAGGTTCTGCGGCCCATTTGCTTGCTTTCGCCGCCGGTCAAATAAACATGAGCCGCGGCTAATTGATATTCATTTTGGGCGGCTTTTGCGGGTAATAATCCAACTCGCTGAACGGTCGCCACCGGTACGGCAGAAAGCGAATTGACCCCTGCATACACCGTCAATTGTCCGGATTCGTCCCGCAATTCAAAAAACGGCAACTCCACTAATGTGCCTAAAGCGGCGACTGGCTGATGGGTTTTTTGCGCCACGCGCGCGATCGCTCGCTCATCCAACCCAGAATAGTTGGCAGCCAAATTGCCTTGTTGCACCAACCGCTCGACTAACGCTTCAAGATTAGTTTGTTGCGTCGGTGACACCAACACCGCCGTCGGCAATAATTTATCATCTTGAAACAACCCGCTGGCTGGTCCGCTCATCGTGGTTTGGGCCAATTGATTTTCCGCCGCCTTGATCTGCGCTTGGTTGCCGCCTAAGGCTTTTTCGATTTTAGGCGAAATATCAAACTTCAACTGCTTATCGGTGTAATAGTAGAAAAAGTTCAACACGATGAAATACTCTAACACCAAAAAGCCCGCTAAAAACAAGGCCCCTTGGATGCGGTAACCGGGAAAACGCAGGCCTTGGATCGCCGCGTATAACAAGTAAAAATTGGCCACAAACGCCACGATGGTAAACGCCTTGCCTTTAGCTTTATCTTGAATATTGAAATACCCCAACAGGCGGTTGAGGATATCTAAAAATGTCAGCATATCAGCTGCCTCCTATTGGTTAGTGGTCGTCTGGGTACTGCTGGCAGAACTAGCCGTGGTATCGCCACTGTTGTCGCTGCCATCACCGGTGGTATTGCCAGACCCATTTGCCCCGGTGCTGCTGCTGTCTTCAGCTGATTGGCTGCTGGCATTGGTCGTATCACCGGTGTTTTTGCCGCTTTCTGCGGTACCATTGCCTTGTTGGGTCGTGGTTTGGCCTTGAGATTCTTGAGTCGACGATGACGGTTGCGCAGAAGAAGCTTGCGCACTGCTGCTTTTAGAAACTTCCGGTTTGCTCTTGGGAGCGGTCGATTTGCTGACTGCACTGGAAGACGTACTTGCCGTGGCGGCTTTTTCCTTAGAGATCAAAGCACTTTGTGAGGCCGCAGATTTAGGTTTGCTGCTGGGGTTAACGGTGGTATTGATCACATTGAACCCACTGATCAAAATAATCAGCGAAACGATCGCCGCTGGTGATAATAATGGCGCTGTCCGGTATGCCATGAGCAGATTCCTCTCTTTCAAATCACATACTGTCATTGTACCGCACTCCATCGATCCGCTCAGTTAAGGAAATGCAAAGTTAATGGGCAAAATAAAAAGCCGTGGGCGAGACATCAGTCACATCGTCGCGTTCCATCAAGCAACGCCAAGTCACACAAGCGGCTCTGCACCGCGATTCAAAGTCCGAATCGTGGTGCAGAGCCGCTTGTGTTATTGGCTAAAACCGCTTGATGTCTCAGCCTTATCCTTTGACGGCTGGCTGCGCTTTTTTGGCACAATCTGCGCACAAGCCATATAACTCGAAGTTATGGCTGGCGATCTGCGCGCCAGGGACTTGATCTTCAAAAAAACCCAATGGGCACATTTGCAATTCCTGGACCCGGTGACAATTCGTACAAATGAAATGATGATGATGCGGGTGTTGATAATCGCATTGCAGCTTGACGATTGCTTGTTCACCTTGGACTTCAGACTCCAAGATGCCCAGCTTTTCAAAAGCTTTCACGTTGCGATAGATCGTGTCATGTGACAAGCCCGGATATTGCCCGCGCATATACGCGTCAATGCTGGTCACCGTGACATAGCTGTCCGCATGCCGATCCAAGTAAGCAACCAGATCGCGGCGCTGCTTGGTAACGCGCATCCCATTTTCTTTCATCCGTTGGATCGCAATGGTCGTATTCGACATCCGCATCCCCCTTTTCTTCGCCTTCAGTCTAACATGTGCCGCCTCACTTGTCAGCAACTGCTGCCACCAGCGTCTTCATGAAGCGATCCACGGCCTGGCGGGCAAGCGGCCAGTCGTCATTGGCGATCACGGTGGCACTGGCACAAAGCGCTTGCGGCAGCTTGAGATCGCGCTGGTACTCAGGGCTGGCTAAGCGCTTGGCGACGGCTTGCGGAACATCTCCGCGGCCAAGCAGGCGGGTTTTTAAGATGGCAGGGTCATCGATCGTTAAAAATAACGTCGCCACTGCCGGCCCTAAGGTTTGCGCATAAGTGATCGCCCCTTGCGTATCCAACACGATGCTGGCAAACGCAGAACGCGCCCAAGCGGCATAAAGCGATTCATAAGAACTCCCATATTGATACCCAGCATACGTCACGTCTTCAATGTAGTGATTATGGGCAAAGCTGGCCGGTGTCTCAAAGGCGTAATCGACGCCATCCACTTCCCCAACGCGCTTGGGCCGCGTGGTATGGGTGATCACCCGCTGGATCGCATATTGTTCACTCAAATAGCGGCTGACAGTGGTTTTACCGGTACCCGTTGCGCCGGTGATCACGATCAACTTATGCTTCACTAGGGTGTCCTCCATCAACAAATGCCGGCACGACTTCGATATGCAGCTGATACGCTTCTGTTTGGTCCATCACATTGATCACGTAATGGTCATCATCAAACCAGCTCAAGGTCAAGGTATCTGCCGTCGCCGCATCTAATTGCACCACATCACACTTACCAGCAGCCAAAAACGTCATCACTTGATCTAATAAGGCATGAATATCCCCTAGCGTACTGGCAGATAATTCATTGACTAATAGGTGTAACGCTTTTTGCGTTGCTTGTGCATAAGTCGCCAAAGGTTCATCATCTAATCCCGCATGAAACACGGCCAGCGAGCCTTGTTGATAACTCGCACCAACCACCCCATATTGCATCTGCAACGCCTCTTTTCCTTTTCATTCAGTATAGCATTCAGCGGGACAAAAAAACCGCGGTTCCCCGCGGTCAGCTCAACTTTTAAAGGCGCCGCGCAAAGCTAGGCGCGAAGTAAGACATGCTTTGGATCGTGACAGTTTGACCCGGTTCTGGCGCATGGATGTATTGCCCACCGCCAATATAGATCGCCACGTGATAAGCACTGCCAACGCCACCCCAAAAGAGTAAGTCGCCAGCTTGCAGGCTGGATAAGGAAACATTGCTGCCCAAAGTGCTCATGGCTTGAGAAGTCCGCGGCAAGCTGACGCCCATTTGCTTAGCAGCGTACCAAACCAGCCCGGAGCAATCAAAGCCGCTTGGCGTGCTGCCGCCCCAAACATAAGCGACCCCAATATACTTTGCGGCCACGCCGCCGATCCCGCCGATGCTGCCGGCAGCGACACTGCTTGAAGCCGCTGGGGTGCTGGCTGCTTTAGCGGTGCTGGTAGCAGCAGGCGCTTTGGCGGTGCTTTCAGCAGGCTTGGTCGCGGCTGCTTTAGCAGCGGCATTAGCCTTGCTTAAATCACCTTGTAACGATTGCACAGCGGTTTGGTTAGCCGCCACTTTGGCTTGTAAGTCCGCTTGCTTGGCTTGGATCGACTTGTTTAAAGCGGTCAATTGTGCTTGATCTTTTTCAAGCTGCGCTTCGTTAGCTTCTAATTCAGCCTTATTCTTGACTGCAGCTGCTTTGAGGCCAGCTAATTTGTCGCCAGCAGCTTGCACATCACTCAACGCTTCTTTGTTGGCGGCATTGAGCTTGCCAACGGTGAAGGAACGCGATACCGCATCAGACATGTTGTCAGCATTCAAGACGAAATCAACATAAACGTTGCCAGTGACCGATTCACCCGCTTGCTTTTGCAGTGATTGTAATTGCTTCTTCATCACTGCCGTGCGCTGGGCGAGTTCTGCTTGGGCCTTGGTGATCTGCGCATCGTAGGTGGCAATTTGCTTAGTTGCCTGAGCAATGTTGGCTTTGGCGTCAGCTGCGGCTTGCGCCTTTTGGGAGGCTTGCGCGTCCACTTTCGCCACTTGGGCTTGGGCCGCTTGCAGTTGCGCCTGTAAGGACGATGTTTCCGACTGCTTGTCGCTTAAGGCGGTTTTCGCATCGCTGACACTATCTGCTGCCACGCTTTGTAAGCCGACCCCAGTTGTTGCCAAAACGGTTGCTGCTGCGATCAAAGTCACTGTCTTCATCAGTTTCATTATTGGTTGGTCTCCTCTAAGTTTCTAATAAGCAGTGTATCAAACCACTATTACAGGACTGTAACATGACAGTTAAGCCTTTGCGACGTCGCTTCAAGGATAAGATACGCAAAAAAACCGGCTTGCGCCGGTTTTTGCTTAACGATGGATGTAAGTGTAGCTGGATGCGCCGCTGACCACTTGGGTGTTAGGACCACCTGGTGTGGAAAAGCCCATGCCGCCTTGTTGGATGGTGATGGAACCACCATTGACTGCAACGACGTAAGCAACGTGGCCGTATGAACCATCAGCGGTCCATTGACCACCAACAGATTGACCGGCACCAAAGACGACGATCGAACCTACCGCTGGGCTGTTGTTAACGGTAAAGCCTTCAGCAGCAGCAGAAGCGCCCCATTGGCAACCGTTGCCCCAATGATTGCCGGCCCAAGGTGCTACCGACTTCACATACCAGGTGCATTGGCCGTAAGCATAGGCATTCCCAGCAGAATCGCTGGATTGATGGGTCCCACCATTGCTGGTAACCGGCGCTGCTGGAGTTGCGGCAGGGGTCGTGCTCTTGGCAGCCGCCGGGGTGGCTGCTGGGGTCGCCGTCGCTTTAGCAGAGAGTTTTGCTAAAGTTGCTTTGGCAGCGGCATCTTGTTGCGCCGCTTTGGCTTGTAAAGCCACCAAAGTGTCTTTATTCGCGTTGATCTTATCGTTCAAAGCAGAAGACTTGGCATCTGCGCTGGACTTCAAGCTGACTAATTCAGTTTTTTCAGTTTCCAAAGTGGCTTTGGTTGCCACTAAGGTTTGCTTCTTGCTGACTTGTTCAGCTTGTAAGTCGGCCAACTTGGTCTTCGCGTCGTTGACCGCATTCAAGGCATCCTTGTTGGCTTGGTTCAACTTGTTGACCGTCGAGGTCCGTGAAATCAAATCTGATAAATCATCGGAGTTCAAGACGAAGTCAACATAGACGTTGCCGGTAACGGAATCCCCAGCTTCTTTTTGTAAAGAAACTAATTGTTTTTTCAATACCGCTTTACGGGCGGCTAATTCGGCTTGGGTCTTGGCCACTTCGCCTTGTAACGCTTCGATCCGCGCTTGCGTCGCGGTAATCTTGGCTTGGGCATCAGAGATGGCCGTGTTTTTATCATTGATCTGGCCGTCTAACTTGATCACTTCGGCATTGGCCGATTCAAGTTCAGCAACCAGCTTATCAGTATTGCTTTGGTTAGAAGAAATTGCGGATTGGGTGTCGCTAGCCGCGGCTACCTGCGCTGTGGACGCAGCGAAAGCCGTCAGTGTTACTGCGGTAATCATTGTCGTTAGGATCGTTTGTAACTTCATAGAATTTATTCCACCCTTTTATGTTAATCACTGTTATGCAGTCTACCGCTTGAGTATTACACGGCTGTTACAGAGCAATTACCATCGCCATACAAATGCATCTCAAATCGTAACTTAGCGCTTTGATCCGCGCGGCGACGGCGTTTTAAAAGGTCACACAAAAGCACCTTTGGCCGGCGGTTTTCAGGTGCCTGCCAAAGGTGCTTGGAAAATCTCACGTTAAATTAGTTTTGCACCCGCACCAAGAAGTACTTCTTCTTGCCGCGCCGCACGATCACGAATTGACCATCGAAGTGACTGGCAGGATCAACGACGAAGTCCAAATCGCGCTGCTTTTCACCATTGATCGTGATGGCGCCGTTTTGCACGTCTTCACGTGCTTGGCGACGCGACGATTCGATCTTCGTGGTATCCACTAACCAAGTGACGATATTTTCTGGCGTCTTAGGCGCGGTGGTATCAGGAAATTGCTTGAAGCCTTGTTCGATTTCTGCTGCCGTCAAGTCTTGGACATCCCCAGAAAACAATGCCGCACTGATTGCTTCTGCTTGATCAACGGCGGCTTGGCCATGGACGAATTTTGTCACTTCTTGCGCCAAGCGCCGTTGGGCAGCGCGCTTTTCCGGATGAGTCTTTGTGGCTGCGACTAACGCCGCGATTTCTGCTTTGGAAAGGAAGGTGAAGAACTTCAAGAATTTCTCCACATCCGCATCATCTTGGTTGAACCAGAACTGGTAGAACTCATAAGGGCTGGTTTTTTCCGGATCTAACCAAACGGCACCGCCAGCCGACTTGCCAAACTTCGTCCCATCTGCTTTCAACATTAACGGGTTGGTCAACCCATAGACTTTGGCGTCTGCGCCTTGGACCTTATGGATCAAATCGATCCCTGCGGTGATGTTGCCCCATTGATCGGCGCCGCCCAGCTGCACTTGCACATCTTCATGCTTGAACAGCTGCAAGAAATCGATGGATTGCAAGATCTGGTAGGTGAATTCGGTGTATGAGATCCCATTTTCCAAACGCGACGCCACCACTTCTTTGGCCAGCATTTGGTTCACTGGGAAAAGCTTCCCATAATCGCGCAAGAAATCCAGCATAGACAGCTTGCTCAACCAGGTGTAATTATCCACGATCCGAAAATTGTTCCGGCCAAAAAGCCGTTCCATTTGGGCGGTCAATTTTTCCTTATTATGGTTGATCGTTTCCATCGTTTGTAAGATCCGCTCGGAATTGCGGCCAGAAGGATCCCCGATCGATCCGGTACCGCCGCCGATCAAGATCACCGGCTTGTGGCCCATCAACTGGAACCGCTTGAGCATCATGAACGGAATCAAATGCCCGACGTGCAGCGAATCGCCAGTCGGATCAGTGCCGACGTAGATCCCCACTTGTTTTTCGTCAGTCAGCTTGCGCAAACCTGCTTCATCGGTGATTTGATTCAAAGCCCCGCGCCAGGCGAGTTCGTCTAAAATATTTTCAGTCATCGTACTTCCTCCTAAATATGTGGCCAGCCACAAAAAAAGTCCCTGCTCGCATTGCGAACAGGGACGAAATTTCCGCGGTACCACCCAGTTTTATGGCCATAGCCATCTCTTGTTGATGGATAGCGGCATCACCCGTCACCAATATGGATAGGCTGTAATTCAGCTTTGATCCCGGGTTGGCTTGCAGCGACCGCCAACTTTCTGAAACACGGTATCAAACCCTACTAGACCCTTGGTTGCTATTGGCAATAGTTTAGCACAACCTTGCTTGTTGTCAATCATCATCATGGCGCAGGCGCCGACTTCAAGCTTCTTTACCCGGCAAGACACTGTATAATAAGAAATAGGCGGGATCAGCAACGTTCCCCCTAAGGAGATGGTTTACTTTCACCCAACAGCGACTTATAATAATCGTTGTTAGATTAGAATGGTTATAATTTAGTTTTGGAGGCCACACAATGAGCTTAGCAGAAAAGATCAATGTGATGCGGGCCAGCGTTATGGGGGCAAATGACGGCATCCTTTCTGTTGCAGGGATCGTCATTGGGGTCGCAGGTGCGACCAGCAATCGATATGCAATATTACTATCAGGGTTATCCGGCATGCTTGCCGGCACCGTCTCAATGGCGATGGGCGAATATGTTTCAGTCAACACACAGCGCGACAGTGAAAAAAACGCGGTGATCCAAGAAAGCCGCGTTTTGGATGATGACTTCGCCAATGAAGTTCAATTCATCCAACAAAAGTACATTGCCACTGGGATCTCACCAGACTTGGCGGCTAAAGCGACCAATGAAATGCTTAGCCACGATGCGATCAATGTGGCCGTGCGCGAGCGTTATGGCTTTGATCCGCACGAAAAAACCAGTGCGATCGCCGCAGCGATGGCGTCAATGATCTCTTTTCCGATCGGATCGATCTTGCCGCTGGTCGCGATCACCTTCTTCCCAGCGGCGATCCGCATTTGGGCGACGGTGATCGCCGTGGTGATCGCTTTGGCGATCACTGGCTATTCCGCAGCGGCTTTAGGCCAAGCCAACCGCGGGCGCGCGATGCTGCGCAACATCATTTCGGGAATCTTAACGATGCTGGTCACCTATCTTGCCGGCTCGCTGTTTGCTCGCTGAAAGAAGGTTCGCTATGACCACGATAACGTTAAAGAAGAAAAAAAATAAGCAAACCATGGCAGAGCGGGCCAACACCTTGCGCGCCGGGGTGCTAGGGGCTAATGACGGGATCTTGACCGTCGTTGGGGTGCTGTTTTCAGTGGCTGCTGCCACGACCGATCATTTCACCATTTTCATCGCAGGGTTAGCCGACTTGCTGGCTTGTGCTTTTTCGATGGCTAGCGGCGAATACGCCAGTGTGAGTTCGCAAAAAGACACCGAAAAAGCCGTGGTGGCCCAAGAAAAAGCGCTCTTAGCCAGTGACTATGCCGCACAACGCCAAGCGGTGGTCGATCATTACATCCAACGCGGCGTCAGCACCGCGACTGCTGGGCAGATCGCAGATCAGCTTTTGGCTAAAGATGCCTTGGGCACTGTGATCAATGTGAAGTACCAATTGGAAGAAGACCACTACATGAATCCTTGGGATGCCGCTTTTTCATCCTTAGTGGCCGCTGCCAGCGGCGGGATCTTCCCGCTAGTCGCGATGACGCTGTTGCCAGGGATATGGGCTTGGCCAGGGACCATTTTGGCAGTGATCTTATCCAGTTGTTTAACTGGTTTTTTGTCCGCCAAGTTCGGCGACGGCCTGGTGAAAACCGCGATCGTGCGCAACGTGATCATCGGGATCATTACCATGGCGATCCACTATGGCATTGGGCAAGTGCTCTAAATGGCAATCTAAAAGGGCAAGTCTTAAGACTTGCCCTTTTAGATTGCCTGCGATGCCGCTAAATACACTTGCATTGCGATGCTGCCGACCTAGCCCACCCTTTTGGCTTCATGGTGTGCTTGGCGCTTTAAGGTACTGGTCAAGCGTTCCAGCCGTGCAATGGTATCATTCAGCGTTAAGTAATAGTAAACAATATTGCCTTGTTGATGCGATGCCACCATCCCAATATCCCGTAATGCTTTGAGATGATGTGATGTGGCCGGTTGCGATAACCCGATCGCCTTGGCCAGATCATTGACCATTAACCCATGTGGTTCTTGCATTGTCCCCAAGATCATCAACAACCGCTGGCGATTTGGATTTGCCAGTGCGTTTAGATGGCCAATGTCTGATTGAAATTCTTTTAATGCTGCTTCCTGCGCTTGCGAATACTGATCTCCCATACGCCCGCCTCCCAAGTTTTGCGATGTGTCGTTACGCTTAGTCTACCGCACATCAGGGGAAAAAGGTGGATTATTTGCAAAATTCTACTCATTTTTTTTACTTTTATTTAGGATAATCTGGTAGTGCATCATTAATTCGTGTATATTCGCTTAACTAGATCATTGTAAGCGTGACCTATTTCGTAAATTTTGGCTCGCTTTCACAGAATGTTTTCGTTATCATTAAAACAGCGCCGATTCGGCGTTTGAGTAAAATTTACAGAAGAATTCAACGATTTACCTTGCATTATTCCTCACTGTATTTTAATATTTGTCTAATGTAATGCGACATACTTGAAAAGAGGATCACTTATGACAGTTAATATTGATTGGAACAATCTTGGCTTCGAATACATGAATCTCCCTTACCGCTATATTTCTTATTGGAAAGACGGCCAGTGGGATGACGGCAAGTTGACCGACAACAACATGCTGACGATCAACGAAAGTTCACCGATCTTGCACTATGGCCAAGGGGCTTTTGAAGGTTTGAAGGCTTACCGGACCAAATCAGGCAAGGTCCAACTCTTCCGAGTCGATCGCAATGCTAAGCGGATGCAAAATTCTGCCGATAAATTGTTGATGCCGCAAGTGCCTGTCGATAAGTTTATCGACGCCGCCAAGCAAGTAGCCAAGGCCAATGAAGAATATGTGCCGCCATATGGCACCGGCGCAACTTTATACTTGCGCCCGATCTTGATTGGGATCGGTGAAAATATTGGCGTTTCTCCTGCCAAGGAATATCTGTTTACGATCTTTGCCATGCCTGTTGGCTCATACTTCAAAGGCGGCATGGTGCCGACTAAGTTCTTGGTGGCAGATAACTTTGACCGGGCAGCACATTTTGGTACTGGCGGCGCCAAAGTCGGCGGCAACTATGCCGCCAGCTTACAAGCCGGCAAGTATGCTCATGAACATGGCTATGGCGATGCGATCTACTTGGATCCGATCCATCATGAATACTTGGAAGAAGTCGGCAGTGCCAACTTCTTTGGGATCACCAAAGACGGCAAGCGTTTGTTGACGCCAAAGTCCCCTTCGATCTTGCCTAGTGTCACCAAGTATTCGATCCTTGACTTGGCTAAAACCCGTTTTGGGTTAGAAACTGAAGAAACTCAGATCTCCATTCACGACTTGGATCAATTCAGCGAAGCCGGTGCCTGTGGGACTGCTGCGGTCATCACACCGATCAAGAGCATCACTTATGGCGACGATGAATATACCTTTGGTGACGGTGAAATTGGCCCAATGACCCAAAAGATCTATGACGAACTTACTGGGATCCAATTCGGTGATGTCAAGGCGCCAGAAGGCTGGATCTTCCCGATCGACTAGCATGATGATCACGTCACAAAAATAAGGTTGCGCAGCTGCGCAACCTTATTTTTGTGGCCTGTTGTTGACCCGACTCACCCTAAACTGCCGCCATGCACTTCCGTGGCTTCCGTAGCGAGGATAAACGCAGCAGGATCTAACCGATGCACGTTATCGATCAAGTGCTTGAAGTCAGGCTGCTCCACCACGACCATCAACATCTCCATCGCCTGGCCGGAATACCCGCCAACCACCGAATGCACCGTCAGGCCATAGTCGCTTTGATCACGGATAGCTGTTTTGATCAACGCCAGCTCGCTGCTCATGATATACACGGCTTTTTTCCGGTCAAACCCAGTTTCAACATAAGTCATCACCAAGCTCGTCAACGCGATCGCCAAAACGGCCAAAATGAATGCTTCAACGCCTGAGACGAAAATATTGAACACACACACGACCATGTCGATCGCAAACAAGCCGATGGCGGGCTTGAGGCCAAAATATCGCTTGAAGATCAATGGCGGCACCGTCGTCCCACCGCTAGACGCGTCGATGCGGTAATTGATCGCGACCCCAATGGCAAACAAGACGCTGCCGACAATGACGGCCAACAGCCGATCAGACACGATCTGCACTTGCGGGATCACGGCTAACATCAGGGGCAACACCAAGCTTCCGATCAAGATCCGCCGAGTCGTCGCTTGATCTAATAACCACCAGGCTAACGCCAACATGATGACATTGACGGCCAGTGTCGTCACCCCTACTGGGACTTGGAAGGCTTCTTGCACCAAGATCGCGATCCCAGTCGCCCCGCCGGCAGCGACGCCATGTGGGGCATAAAACCAGTTGATGCTGACGGCGATCAACCCTAACGCCAGAAGCATCAAACTGCCGCGTCCAAGCGGCGTACGGAAAAATTTTTGCATAGGTCACCTCTTTTAATGGAATCCTTATCGATACAATAATCATACCATACCTTGTAGGTCTGCCAACCGCGCCTTTAACGTTTTGATCTGGGCATTCAACTGGACCCCAATATCGGTTTCTGCCACTGTGCGCCGCTTGGCTTCAGTTTCCACCACCCGCTTGGTCGAAATGATATCGGTTAAATGCGCCAAGGCTTCTTGCTTGGATACGAATGGCTGATGCGTCACTAATTGCATCCCATATGAATTGTCCAACAAAGTGTAACCGCCAATGCCTGTCGTTTTTTGATACGGGCGCGAAAACCCGCCATCGATCACGAGCATCTTTTTGTTGGCCATGATCGGCGACTTGCCTTTTTTCACTGGGGTGTGCCCATTGATCACATGGCCAAGATCCGGATCTAAGGCAAATGCCGTCAGTAATTTGCGCACAAAGCCTTCTTCATGCCGTAGGTGATAATAAGCGTTGGGATGTTCTTCATGCGTTTCTGGCGCGGCGATGAAATAACGCTCAAACGTGGTCATATCATGCTTGCCAAACAATGGGGAATGCGGACCGGTCCACAAATACCACAACAGATCCGTGGCCAGATCAGCTTGTTCTTTAGGATTGACATAGGCTAAGCGCAAATTGGCTTCAAGCATTTCAAACAACTGCCGCCCGGCATAGGTGGTGCCATTGATGGTCAACCCGATGAATTCTCCATTAGCGTCAACTGGGACACAGCCATGGATCAATAGATTATGGTTATACCGCAGATACATCCCCCCATTGGCGACTAAAAAGTCCATGTGGCGATGCAGTTTCTCCGAATGGGTAAATGCTTTGACCAGCTGCTCGATCACCTGCGCTTCTTCCGGCAGCAAGGCGTAAGGGTCGCTGGCATCAACGGTTTGAAAACAGCCGTTTTCGATCGGATAGCGATGTCCATGACAAAAGATACTGCTGCGATCATTGCTGAGTTTATCCAGCATCAAGCGATGCTGCATTTCAAATTCAGGCCGCCGTTTGATCACGGGGCCTTCCAACTTGAATTGAATGATGGCGATGGCTTGATGGATCTTGGTGATCTCCAAGCGTTCATCTGCAGAAATGGCATCGGCGCCTTTTGGCCGAAAAGCGGGATTATCTTGGTAATAATGTTCTGCCAGCCGCGCTAAATGCCGTAAATTGATGCCATAACGGTCTTCAAGGATCCCCAAGTTGTTATAGCGGGCACAGATCCGGACCAAATTGGCGATGCATAAGGGTGACCCAGCAGCGCCGCCAAGCCACAAGATGTCGTGGTTGCCCCATTGGATATCGACATGCTGCCGCTTGATCAAGGCTTCCATGACCTGATCTGGCGCCGGACCACGATCGTAGATATCCCCAACGATATGGATATGATCAACGGTGAGATGTTGAATGGTCGTTGCAGTGGCAATGATCCAGTCATCTACTTGGCCTAAGGCGATCAAGTTGTTGATGATCGCCCAATAATAATCCAGCTTATCGGCATCATCTGCGGAGTTGTATAACAGTTCTTCTGTGATGTATACAAATGCAGGCGCCATGGCTTTGCGTACTTTTGAGCGGGTGTACTTCGTCGCTGTATAGGCCAATAAGCGTACCAATCGCTGCACCGTGGTCAAATACCACTGATTCAACTCATCTCCATGCAGCTGCTTGTGCCGGGCTTGCAGCCGCTCTTTAGGGTAGTAAACCAAAAAGGCCACTTCTTTAAGCGTCGTTTCCGTCATTTCGCCATGAAAGCACTCGCGGATCTTGGCTAAAACGTTGCCGCTGCCGTTTCTCAAGACGTGTTGGAACGCATTATACTCTCCATGGATATCGCTCATAAACGCCTCTGTGGGTTTAGGCAAGTGCATGATCGCGGTCAAGTTGATCAGTTCAGTAGTGATTTCTGGAATCGTTTGGTAAGGTGCCGTCGGGTCTGTCATCGAATCCCTCCATACAGGTAGACCAATTTTGTAAAACTGTGGTTATCGTAACATAAAAACGCCTTCAAGAAAACGTTTACGACCGGTATCTTAACCAAAATAAAAAAGGAACAGCTCCAAAAAGCTGTCCCTTTTTAAGTTTAGGCCGCAGTGATCACGATATGGTCGTCGGCAACATCTGCTTTCAACGCCTTGACGGCTTGATGTTCCAAGTAAAAGTCTGTGACTTGATCACGGATCGCTTGTTCGATCACCCGCCGCAATGGCCGCGCCCCCATGGCTTCGTCATAACCTTGGGTGATCAGCCATTCCTTGGCCGCTTGGGTGACGGTCAACGAAATGTTTTTCTTCTCAAGCGTGGTTTGCACGGCTGTCAGCATCAAGTCGACGATCTTGCCGAGGTCAGCTTTGGTCAAGTGCGAGAATTCGACGATCCCGTCGAAGCGATTGAGAAATTCCGGACGGAAGAATGGTGCTAACTTAGTCTTCAAGTCGGTGTCGGCATCTTTTTTCCCGGTCAAAGCTTCATTGCCAAAGCCGGCGTTGGAGGTGGCAATAATGATCGTATTCTTAAAGTTGACCACATTACCTTGCCCATCTGTCAAGCGGCCGTCATCCAGCACTTGCAGCAGTAAGGTCAGCACTTGCGGATCGGCTTTTTCGATTTCATCCAGCAACACGATCGCATAAGGATTGCGACGGACTTTTTCGGTCAAGGTATTGCCGTTGTCTTCATAGCCAACATACCCGGCACTGGTGCCGATCAACTTGGAAACCGCGGTGCGATCACTGTATTCCGACATATCCAAGCGAATGATCGCGTCTTTATTGCCAAACATGTCCAAAGCTAACTGCTTGGCCAGTTCAGTTTTGCCGACGCCGGTTGGCCCGACAAACAAGAAGCTGCCGATCGGCCGGTCGCCTTCATCAAAGCCGGCACGGTTGCGCCGGATCGCCTTAGCCACCATGTTGACGGCTTCATCTTGCCCGATCACTTTGTTGCGCAAGCGCTTGCCGATGCCTTGGAGCCGCTGGATGTCATTAGCCCCGAGCTGCGCCACCGGGATCCCGGTCAAGCGTTCCACGGCTTGGGCGACATCGTTAGGCGTAGCCGTGACTGGCTGGTCATCATGATCGTCATCCAAGCGGCTTTGAGCCTGCGCCAATTCTTGTTTCAATTGCGCGGCTTTTTCAAAATCTTCCCGCTTAGCGGCGGCGTCTTTTTGCGCGGTCAAATCTTTGATCTGCTTATCTAACGCCACTTTGTCCACGACTGGATGCTTTGCCGCTAAGTGCGCTGCGGTCATGTCCAATAAGTCGATCGCTTTATCCGGCAGCGTCCGCTGCGGCAAATACTGAACAGAGTAGTCGATACATGCTTTGAGCACTGCGTCTGGCAGCGTCACATGATGATGTTGTTCGTAAAGCTTCCGCAAGCCTTGTAAGATCTGCAAAGTCGTTTCTGGAGAAGGTTCATTCACAGTAATATCATTAAACCGCCGTGCTAACGCAGTATCTTTCATGATCGTGTTGCGATATTCATCTTGCGTCGTGGCGCCGATCACGGTTAGATCGCCGCGCGACAAAGCAGGCTTGATAATATCGGCCAACCCTTTACTGCCGCCTTCACCGGTAGCGCCGGCGCCAAGGATCTGGTGGATCTCATCAAAGAACAAGATCACATTGCCTGCTTTTTTGACTGCTTGCACGAGCTCTTGGATGTTTTGTTCAAACGCACCGCGATATTGTGTCCCGGCTTCGAGATTGGCCAAATCGATCGAATAGATCTGCTTGTCGCGCAACGCTTCTGGCACATTACCGGCAACGATCGCTTGGGCCAACCCTTCAACGATCGCGGTTTTACCCACACCTGCATCCCCGACTAAGATCGGATTATTCTTGATCCGGCGGCTGAGGACTTCTGCAGTTTCTTGGATCTCTTGATCCCGGCCAATGACCGGATCAAGCAAGCCGTCTTTAGCCGCTTGCGTCAAGTTGCGCCCTAATTTTTCAAGAATGCTCTTTTGCTTTGGCGCTTGCGTCGCCACTGGAATATCGTGGCCTTGCTGGCCTTGTTGCGCTTGCAGTTGCGCGACTTCTTCAGGCGTTAGCTCATGGCCATTGACCACATACCGCCTTTGCCCGCTGCCATCCATGTGATGCATCAATTGATCAAAGAAATCATCCATACCATTATTGAAAAATGGATCGTTAAAAGTTGCCATACTCATACCTCCCAACACGTACCTGGTACGTGAGCCTGATGCAACGGCGCTAAAAAAGCACCGCAGACTGACAGCGATGCTTCCTTGCTATGGTCGGACCGCTGTGGTCTTCTTGTTTACATAATATATTATCACACCCTTTTAGCACTCTGTCAAGTAGAGTGCTAATTTTTTGCAAATTAAAAACGCGGCCAACGCTCAGCCGCGTTTTAGCATGCCTTTTCAAAGGCCAGATCCCAATCAGTTTAATTGCCGTGACGGACCAGTAGCGGCACCGCCGACGGTCACCACTGACCCATCATAATGCACGATCACATCAGCAAACGTCATCTTGGGACCGACCTGCCAGCCATCAGCCACTGGTCTGGCACGCAAGGCACTGGCGGCAGTGTTCAGCAATGGTGCCGCGATCGCTATGGCTTGATCGGCGCTATTGATCACATGTGCCGGCGTACTGCTGCTGTCTTGCGCAGGCTGACTAGAAGCAGCTGGCGCTGGCTGACTGCTTGACACACTGGCGGCAGACGATTGACTGGATGCACTGGCAGCAGGCGCACTAGCAGCCGGCGTCGAGGCTTTAGCCGCTTGATTTTTCGCGATCAACGTTTGATCGGTGCGATTCTTCGACGTGGCCCCTCCCGCTTTATCCGCTTGGAAACTGTAGGCTAATAGATAATCACGATTTAGATAACAAAATTCTCCCGCCCCGGTAAAGTTAGCGGCAGTTGCGGCAAACAACCCAGTCACCGTTTTTCTTTGCTTCGGTGCGATCGTCAAAGTCCCTGTTTTCGTGGATTTGATCGGTGCAGCGCCGACAGCTGGGCTCAAAAGAAATTTGCTTTGATCGAATTCGACGCGCTTATTCGTGTCATTGGCCACGGTCATATCCACTAAATAATGGCCATGTGCCTGTGTCTCGTCTGCGATCGCTTTAAAGGTAAAGCTTACTTGATGTTGCTGGGCCACACTTAATTGATGATAATATATGCTTGCCACTTGCGATTGTGACTGCGATTGGGACTGCTTTTGGCTGGTCGGCTTTGCCCCACAACCGATCAATCCCAAAGCTAAGACACCGACGATCAATCCTTGTTTAAACATCTTTTTCCGCCTTCCATTAATCACACTAATTGCGATTATAGGCGCCTGTTCAACAGCTATCAAACTCAAATCGCAAGCCGCCACAAAAACGCCTGGGCGACGATCCCATTGACGGATCGTGACTCCCAGACGCTTTTGGTGATGATTATTTATCTAATGGCAAAACGGCCAAGACTCCGCGCATCAACACGGCCCCGATCCCCATGGAAATGGCTTCGCCTAACGCGATCGACGCGTAACTAGGCCAAAATGGGATATGATTAACGATTGCCAACTGGCCGGCGACGGTGAACATCGACGCGGTAAACAACGTCCCCATGATCAAAAACTTCAACCAGCGCCGCTTAGTCTTACCCGCTAACCACCGGCTCAGCAGTAAAAAGACCAAAGTCCCGATCGTCCCCACTGGCACGTCGATCAGCCACGTGGGACTAAAACAATTGGCAATAAAAACACCCAGTGTCACTGCCCAGAGATATCGCTTTTTAAACAAAGCGAGGTAATTCAACATCTCCGAAAACCTGACTTGAACGACCCCGTATGATAATGGGGCAAAAACCACTGTCAGCACGACATAAATGCCGGCAATGATCGCGATCTGAGTCAAGTGTAGCCATGAACTGCGTGTATTAGTTGTGGTTTGCATATATGTTCTCCTTTATAACCAGACGGTTAGTGATAACTGCGACCAAAGGATCATAAGTGTCGCAGTGAGCGGATAACGAATCCAACTCATTTAATTTTTAACAGAGCGAGCACCGCGCTTTTAGGGGGGTGGATAAGGGCGCCTGGCATTGTGCGGCGCAGCCGTGCGGTGCCGGGATCACTTAGCTGCAACCCCGTTGCGGTGCGCAGCTCGACTATAAAACAAAGCGTTGCCCCGCGCATTTAGGGGTGTGGATAAGGGCGCCTGGCATTGTGCGGTTTTGCCTACAGCCGCTTATGCCGATACTTGACCCATAAGATCACACCCGTCACCAGCACCGACACGCCGCCTTGAATAGCCAAATCTTGATAGCAGTCATGAAAACCCAGCCCCAAGACACAAGCCGCTATAGGCAGCAGCAATGTGGCTAACTCCACGGATCGCCGCTGCTTTTGCCAAAATGCGGCATACACGATCCCGGCAAGCATGAACAGCGCCCCCGAAACGACGCCCACAAAATTGACCGGATCAGCGGCGCCTAAAGCATGGCTGAACATGGCGGTCAAAGACGCCAGCCAAAATAGCGACAAACCGGTCAAAATATCCATGACCCCTAAGAGTAATTGGGCATAACGAATCATTTTCATGACCTCATTTTTCCAACCAGCCGCCATCGATCGGCACAACTGCGCCGTGAATATAATCGGCTGCAGGACTGGCCAAAAATAAGGTCAAAGCAGCCACTTCTTCAGGCTTGGCCCAACGTTTGGCCGGTGTTTGGTCAGCGACCCACTGTGCCATGTGGCCATCCCCAGCAAAATCAGCGGCATTCATTGGCGTATCGATCGCCCCAGGAGCGATCGCATTGGCGCGGATCCCTTGGGCGGCATAATCCAGATCCAGTTGCTTGGTCATGCCGATCACCGCATGCTTGGCTGCGGTATAAGCCACCCCGCCGCCGCCACCGACTAATCCGGCGATCGACGACATATTGACGAAAACGCCATGTCCTTTTGCCAACATTCCTGGCAACACGGCTTTGACCACTTGGAACTGACTGGTCAAATCAACCGCGATGATTTGTGCCCAAGCAGCTAAGCTGGTTTCTTGGACCGTGCGGTACCCATCTAAGATCCCTGCTGTGTTGCAGACAATGTCAGGGGCAAAATCAGCGATCGTTGCGGCTGTCGTTGGATCGGTGATATCCGCTTGTAATCGCTGCAGCCCGGCTGCAGTCACTAGGGCTTGATCAACCGCCAGCACGTCGGCGCCGGCTTGGGCAAAACTTGCCGCCTGGGCCGCCCCAATGCCGCTGGCAGCCCCGGTGACCGCAACTTTTAGCCCGGTGAAATCACTCATACTGGTTGCCAGTCGGTGGCCAACGCATCACAGCCAGTCGGTTCCCAAACACTAAAGCCTTCCCCTTGCACCTTGATCAAAAAATATGGGGTGACTGGAATGCCTTCGTAGTTTTGATGGTCAACCAGCGTGATGTATTCTTCACCGCCGCCCCAGCCGCTGCGCACGGCTTTGGCCCCGGCTTTGAGCTGGGGTAAGATCGCTTCAAAAGTCAATCCGATTCCTCCTTTCGTTTCATAGGTTTTAGCCTATCATACTATCGCGTTGGGTGGTAGTGATCAGGCCACATTCGCCCCCAGATACTGACAAGTGCTGGCCCAATCAAAAAGGCCGAGCATCTGCTCAGCCTTTCGGGTGTTAGCTTAATAAGACGGCATCATCGTTGAGCTCATTGCCGCTTTGTTCTTTGAACAAGCGCAGCAGATCCGGCACGGTGAGGCCTTGTTTTTGATCTTGGCGGATATCAACGGCGATCTGGCCATGATCCAACATGATCAAACGATTGCCATAGCGCAAGGCATCTTGCATATCATGGGTGATCATCAGCGTGGTGATCTTTTGGGCAGCGACTAACTGTTCAGTCAGCTGCATCACCGTCGCACTGGTTTGCGGGTCTAAAGCCGCCGTATGTTCATCCAACAGCAATAATTCAGGAGCTTTTAACGTGGCCATCAACAAGGTGATCGCCTGGCGCTGACCGCCTGACAGCAACCCGATCTCAGTGGTGAGCCGGTTTTCCAGCCCTAGATTCAAACTTGCCAGCTTATCTTGAAACAGCTTGCGGTCTGACTTGCGCACCCCAGCGCTCCAAAAATTGCGCCAAGTCCCGCGCTGCATGGCTAAGCTGAGGTTTTCTTCGACAGTCAGCATCGGTGCGGTGCCGGACAAGGGATCTTGGAACACTCGTGAGATCAATTTAGCGCGTTTGGCGACACTTTGATAAGTCACGTCATTATTGGCGATCTTCACTTGGCCATGGGTGACTGGCAACGATCCGGCGACAGAATTAAGCAGCGTTGATTTACCGGCGCCATTGCCGCCGATAATGGCGACAAAATCGCCTTCTTCAAGGGTCAAGTTGATGCCTTTAAGCGCGTGATTCTCATTGACCGTGCCTTGGGCAAAATATTGATGCAGATCTTTAACTTCTAATGCTGGCATGATTAATCCCCCATCCGCTGTTTATTCTCGCGCCGTGCTTTGGCCACTTTGAATTCTTTTTGGATCAATGGCAACGACAAGAAGACGACTAACATCAACGCGTAGAACAGGCGCAAGGCGTTTGGATCGACCCCAAGCTCCAAGACCCCGGCGATGATCAAGCGGTAAATGATCGCCCCTACGATGATCGTCAACAAGCGTTGGCCAAACGTGAGATTGTGCAGCAAGATCTCGGCGATGATGATCGCGGCTAAGGCGATGACCAAAGTCCCGATCCCCATGGAAATATCCGCATACCCATTGGTTTGGGCCATTAAGCTGCCTGACAAAGCGATCAACCCGTTACTAACCATGTAGACGATGATCTTCATGTTGTCGTTGTTGATCCCATTAGCCGCAGACATGGCTTGGTTATCCCCAACAGCACGCGCCGCCAGTCCCATTTGGGTATTGAAGTATAACACCAACAAGATGATCACGATGGCTAAGACGATCGCGCCGACTAAGATGGTATCTAAAGTTGAATCGCCGGTGGAAAACAGCGTGAAGACTGTTTTAACATTACTCAACAAGGACAAATTAGCCTGCCCCATGATGAACAAGTTGACCGAATACAACCCGGTCATCGTCAAGATCCCAGTCAACAGATCAGGGATTTTTAACTTTGTGTGCAAAAAGCCAGAGACAAAGCCGGCTAGCGCCCCGCCTAAAAACCCATATAAGGTCGCTAGGATGGGATCAACGCCGTGCACAAGGTTATGCGCGGTGATCGCCGCACCTAAAGGAAAACTCCCTTCAGCGGTCATATCAGCGATATCCAAAATTCGGAAGGTCAAGTAGACGCCGATCGCCATGATCGACCACAACAAGCCTTGTGAGACACTAGAGGTTAAGATGCTCATGTTGGTATTACTCCTTCTTGGCAGTCCGCAACAACGCGGGCAGTGATTGAAAAACGGTGTTTGCCGACAGCCAAGCGGTGATCATTGCTTGGTGTCAGCAGTGGTGATGTCAAAAGCCTTCATCATTTTTTGATTCCGGATCACGGTGACTTTGGCAGGATCTTCAACGGCAAGTTTTTTGACTGCCTTGCCTTTCAAGATTTTCACCGCCAGCTTGGCAGTTTGTTTGCCTAAGTCTTTGTAATTGATCCCGATGGTGGCCACCCCGCCATCTTTGACCATGGTTGAAGCCGCTGGGACCACCGGCACATGCTTGGCTAAGGAAACTTTGCCGACGGTGCTCATCGCTGCAGCAACGGTATTATCCGTTGGCACATAGATCACTTCCGCTTGTCCGGCCAGTGATTCCGTGGCTGATTGGACATCGTTAGTTGAAGCAACGGTGCGCTTGACCACCTTCAGCCCCAATTGCTTAGCGGCTTTTGTGGCCGCTTTGATCTGCACGATCGAGTTTTGCTCAGCCGCGTTGTAGAGCATGCCCACGGTTTTGGCCTTGGGGAACAGTTTGTGCATGTATTGGATCTGTGCGGGAATATCCACCATATCCACGACCCCAGTCGCATTCGTGGTTGGGGCTTTAGGATCATCAACAATGCCGGCAGCTTTAGGATCGGTCACCGCGGTGAAAACCATTGGCGTGTCGGGATCGCCTTTTTGCAAGGCTTGCGCTGCCGGAGTGGCAATGGCCAAATTGACGTCATTGTGATCTTTTTTGAGTTGTTCACTCATGGTCTTTAAGTTGGCTTGATCACCTTGGGCATTCACATAGTCGATCTTGATTTTTTTGCCGCTATAACCTTGTGCCTTCAGCTCTTGTTCAAAGCCTTGGCGCGCATCGGTCAACGCGGTTTGGTCGATCAATTGTAAGATCCCGACTTTGACCGTATCATCTTTGGCTTGTGCTTGCTTGCCACAAGCAGCTAACCCCAACATCGCAATGGCCCCAAGGCCGATCAATAACTTCTTCATATGTGATATCCTCCCAGATAAAATGCTTGATTTGTCAACGGTGCCAAATCAAAAGGCCAGTCACGTTCAGAGGGGTCCCCACGTGGCTGGCCATTCATTTTTTCCGGAAAAGAAAAGGCCACATGGAGAAATTCTGTTCATCCATGTGGCAATTGATCGCACGTTTAATGGTACCGGCCATCATGGATGCAAGCCGCGGCTTGCATCCATGATGCAAACCGCTATCCGAAAAAGCCGGTAAAAAAGACTGTGTTCAGTTGTGTTGGTGTCATTAATGTCATGTTCAACACTCCTTTGCCCAGCGTCGCTGGTATGTTTATGAGAATACTATGGGAAGATGTGACTGTCAACCCCGTATTCTCACCTACCGACTTTTTCAGGGAGGATATTCAGTTGTAAATGCCTATTTGGCCGCGTTTTCTAAGTCTGCTTGGGTTAAGTTGAATAATTTCATGCGCTTAGCATTGGAAACTAATTCCGTCTTAGCTGGGGATTGGATCGGCAAGTCTTTCACTTGCTTGCCTTTGAGGATCTGCACCGCCATCTTGGCGGCTTGCTTGCCTAAGTCTTCGTAATTGATGCCTTTAGTCGCCACCCCGGCTAATTTGATCATCGTCGCATCCGCATTGACAACTGGGACTTTGGCTTTTTCTGAAACTTTGCCGACGGTCGCCATGCCAGCCGCGGCGACATTGTCGGTAGGAATGTAGATCGCATCTGCTTGGCCGGCTAACGCTTCGACTGCTTGTTGCACATCATTGGTCGTCGCAGCGGTTTTAACGACTGCCGTTAAACCCAATTTTTTGATTTCTTGTTTGGCCAGTTTGATTTGGAAAACCGAGTTGGCTTCAGCGGCGTTGTATAACAGTCCAATTTTCTTAGCTTTAGGAAACAGCTTATGGGTGAAGTCGATTTGCCCTTTGACATCCACCATATCCGTGACGCCAGTCGCATTTTTATCTGGGGCTTTGGTGCTGGTCGTCAAGCCGGCAAACTTGGGATCGGTGATCGCCGTAAACAACATTGGCGTATCTGCATCTTCTTTTTGCAGCGCTTGGGCGGCTGGGGTGGCGATGGCTAAGTTCAAGTCGTTTTTATCTTGCTTGAGTTGTTGGCTCATTGACTTTAAATTCGCTTGATCGCCTTGTGCATTCACGTAGTCGATCTTGATCTTCTTGCCTTTGTAACCTTCTTTAGCCAGCTCTTCGGTGAACCCTTTGCGCGCAGCGTTTAACGCGCTTTGATCGATCAGCTGCAAGATGCCGATCTTGACGGTCCCGTCTTTTTTGGCGGCATTTTGCTTACCGCAGGCGGCTAAACTCAAAACGGCTGCCAAAGTGGTCAAGCCGATCAATAACTGCTTCATCTTCATCATCATTCCTCCAAAATATGTGTCGTCCTACTAAAAAGCCGGCCACTGAGAGATCCCCCAGTGGCCGGCCGCTTCTTTTTCCGGAAAGAAAAAGCCACATGGAGAATCACTTCATCCATGTGGCGTTATTAGCATGTTAAAGCTACGCCTATCATGGATGCAAACCTGCAACGCGGTTTGCATCCTGAGGCGAATGCAAGCCGCTATCCGTAATAGCCGTAGTAGTACGCGTGATTAAGTTGTGTTGGGATAATCTTTGTCATGATCAACACTCCTTGTGACCAGCTGTGCTGGTATGTGTCTGAGAATACGCTCATCAAAACCTCATGTCAAGGCCGGATTTGGGCGGCTGGGTAACACAGGTCAATCAAAACGAGGCTGTCCCAAGACAGTCTCGTTTGCAAATCAGGATCATTCCAGCATGTCTTTGGTGATCCCAAAGAGCTTCATGCGCTTTTCGTTGGTGACCAGCTTGATGTTTTTCGGTCCTTCAACTGGGATATCTTTGACTTTCTTGCCTTTGATGATCTTGATGGCCATATCTGCAGTTTGCTTGCCGATATCTTCGAAGCTGGCCCCTTTTGTGGCGACCCCGGCAAATTGGATCATGGTCGGATCAGTGTTGACCACTGGGACTTTAGTTGCTTCAGAGACTTTGCCGATCGTTGCCATCCCCACTGCGGCCACGTGATCATTAGGAATAAACAAGGCATCAGACTTTTTGCATAAGGCCCGCGCGGTGGATTCCACATCAGAAGCCGATGCGACGGTCATTTCAACTGGCGTCAAGCCCATTTGCTTCATCGCCGTGCGCGCCCGCTTCACGATCGCCATGGCGTTTGGTTCGCCAGCGTCGTACATCATGCCGATCTTCTTGGCTTTAGGGAACATTTTATGCAGCAAGTTGAGTTGCATCTTCACGCTGGCTAAAACCGTCACCCCAGTGGCATTCTTATCTGGTGCTTGCATTGCCGACTTCGTGATCAACCCGGCGGCCACTGGATCGGTGATCGCTGAGAAGATCAATGGCGTCTTGTTGCCGGCTTTTTCCATCGCTTGTGAAGCCGCAGAGCCGATCGAAATGTTCAAGGTATTATTCATCCGGTTCAATTGCTGGCTCATTTGGTTCAAGTTAGATTGATCGCCTTGCGCATTGAGCAGCTTGATCTTGGCTTTGCCGTAGCCTTTAGCCTTTAATTCTTCGCGGATGCCTTTTTCGGTATCATCCAATGCTTGTTGATCGAGTTGTTGCAAGATCCCGATCTTGACATCACTTTTTGATTGCGGGGTGCTGCTTTTACCACAAGCGGCTAACAAGAACAACGACATGGCTGCAGCGAGCCCAAAAATAAGTTTTTTCATGATAATTCCTCCAAAAAATAATAATGACCGGTCACTGAGAAATTACTCTCATGTGACCGGCCAAATTCTTTCCGGAAAGAAAAAAGCCACATGAGAACAATCTCCCCATGTGGCGTTATCGGCATGTTTAAATGCGACGGCCACATGGATGCAAGCGCGCAGGCTCACATCCATGTGCAAGCCCGCTATCCGTAATAATAGCCGTCGTAATAAGTATTCAGTTGTGTTGTTAAACGTGTATTCATGATCAACACTCCTGTCTGTGTATCGGGTATGTGGCTAACCATACGCCGCATCATGAGAATCGTCAAGGGATTTCGTGAGATTATTTTAATTTTTCCGGTGCTTCATCCCATGACAGCCGTTCAAAATCCCGGCCATTCAAGGTCTTTAGCCGCGTGATCGTGGTGTTATGGAGCTTTGCCGGCTGGCGCAGCTGCGTAAAAGGCACCCCCATCAGCGTGTTCAATAACAGCTGAAAAACGATGCCATGAGCGACCACTAAGAGCTTGCCAGTGGGATGGGCTGCCGTGGCACTGTTGATCACCGCCAAACTGCGGGTCAACACCCCGCGATAGGTCTCAGCCCCCACTTGATCAGCCGCTTTGGCATCAAATCCTGGCAAGTCGTGGAAATACAGATCAAGCAAGGCTGGTTCATCGACTGTAGCCATCGTTTGGCCGTCCCAGCGGCCCAGCTTCATCTCTCGCAGGCCATTGGCTGTCGCTACCGGCACTGGCTCAAGGTGTGCTGCTAAGATCAATTGCGTCGTCGTCACCGCCCGCGGCAAACTGGAGCTGATCGCCTGAACAAAATGGACGCCAGCTAATGCCTGGCCAACTGCTTGCGCGCCAGCAACGCCTTTAGCCGTTAGTGGCGAGTCACTTAAGCCGCCGTTAAAACATTGGCGCAAGTTGAGTTGCGTCTCTCCATGTCGCACAAAATAAAATTCAGTCATCGTCTTCCCTCCAAATTTCAGTATACTGGAAAGTATCGAGAACGGAGGCGGAAAATGCATTTTTTACTGATCGATCTTTATTTATTGGCCGCTGGGATCGTTGCCGGCTTGCTGAGTACGATCGCCGGCATGGCCTCGCTGGTTTCTTATCCGGTGTTGCTGAGTATGGGCTTATCCCCTGTCGCCGCCAATGTGACTAACACCGCCTCACAAATTTTCACCGGCATTGGGTCGACGCTGAGTTCCGCACCTGAACTCAACTCAGCCAAACACGCCACTGGTGTCGTTACGGCTTGGGCTTTAAGCGGCAGTGTGCTGGGCTGTATCTTGTTGTTGGCCGCCCCGGCTGAATCCTTTGCCAAAGCCGTGCCATTTTTGATCGCCTTTGCCGGATGCTTGATGCTCTATTCCTTATTTGCCAAAGCAAAACCGGTTAAAGTCACCAAGCCGCATCCGCTGCTCAAAGGACTGGCTGTCTTTATCGTGGGGATCTACATCGGCTATTTTGGGGCGTCGGCAGGGGTGATCATGTTAGCGATCTTGATTTTAACGGAACACTTGCCTTTTGCCACCACCAATGCGATCAAGAATTTTGTCAGCTTCTCTGCCAACTTCTTGGCCATGTGTATCTATGCGTTCACCGCTGCGATCCACTGGGACTTGGTCATCAAGATGGGTATCGGCTTTTTGATCGGCGGCTGGCTAGGCCCGAAAATCGTCCGGCACGTGCCGATCCGCCCGCTGCGCATCGTGATCGCGATCGCTGCTTTTGGCTTAGCAGGGTATTTATTCATTACGACTTACTAGCTGCGGTTAATGTGCGATTAGGCCAGTACATTGAGGTCATTATCAGGCCCTATTGGGATGTCAGCCCGCGTTGAACCAATTTAGGTCATTGCAGCACCGTCGAGTCGAGATTTCCCAGGAAAAGCCAGATATCGATGGTATAATATAATTATTAAACATAGAAAGGACCTGTCATGCAACTCACTGCGCGTCAAACCGAAATTCTTACGTTGCTCAAGGCTAAAAGCCCAATGACCGGCGAGGCGATCGCGACGCATTTAGGGGTCGCGATCCCAACGATCCGCGTCGACTTGCGGGTTTTAACCGCCTTGGAGCTGCTGACATCCCGACCGAAAGTCGGCTACAGCTACCAGCAAGCGCCGGCCAAGACGGTGTCGGCTGATCAATATGCCACGCCGATCAAATCGATCATGCTGCCGACCACCGAGATCCGCCAAAACGCCACCCTGGAAGAGGCAGTCACCAAAATGTTTTTGGCCGATGTCGGCTCGCTATATGTGGTCGATGGCGACGGTGCTTTAGTCGGCTTGATCTCTCGTAAAGACTTGCTGCGTGCCAGCTTTACCAGCCGCGATGCGGAATCACTGGTTGCCAGCATCGTCATGACCCGCATGCCAAACGTCATCACCGTCACCCCTGATACCACGATCAAAACGGCCAGCGAACTGCTTTTGCGCCATGATGTGGATTCACTGCCGGTAGTGTCAGACGACGATCCGCAACACGCCATTGGCAAAATCACCAAAAACCGGATCTTTGCGTACTTTGTGCAAGCGGCGAAATAAAATTTTTTCTGACTAGCGACTGCCATAGCAGTCGCTTTTTTTGTGGTCTGCAAAGCGCCTCTGTCGCCTACTATACCGATTTCCGCGCCTGGTCGCCATTGCTAGTGGTCCGGACCAAAATGTTTAAGATTTACCGATAGACCAATTTTTTTGCTGAAAGCGCTTGCCTTTTTCTCAAATAAATAATACATTGTATATCGTAAATATGTGATGTCTTAATAAATCGAGAGAAGGGCTAATATGACCAAACAAATCTATACCTTTGCAGAAGGCAACATGAACATGCGGGAGCTGCTTGGCGGCAAAGGGGCCAACCTGGCAGAAATGACCAATCTCGGCATTCCTGTTCCGCATGGCTTCACCATTACCACCGCCGCATGTCACGATTTTCAACACCAGCATGTCCTTAGCCAAGGCCTCCAAGCAGAACTGGCGACGGCTTTGAGTACCTTAGCCGCCACGACTGGGAAGCGCTTTGATGATCCCGTGGCGCCTTTGCTGGTATCCGTGCGCTCTGGAGCCCCGATCTCGATGCCTGGCATGATGGATACGATCTTGAATATCGGCCTCAACGACACGACTGTCGACACCTTAGCCGAGTTGACCCAAAACCCGCGCTTTGCTTACGACAGCTATCGGCGGCTATTGGCGATGTTTGGCAATGTAGTTTATGGCATCCCCGAACAGCGCTTCGACGATATTTTGACCACGGTCAAGCAAGCGCAAGGGTATGAATCAGATCTGGATTTGACCACTGCCGACTTGCAAGAAATCGTCACCCAATTCAAAGGCTTGTATCACGATACCGACGCCGGGGTCTTTCCGCAATCGCCTAAAGCCCAACTTGAAGCGGCGATCACCGCCGTCTTCGCTTCTTGGGATAACCATCGCGCCCGAGTCTATCGTGCCCAAAATCACATTGCCGACACCTTAGGCACCGCGGTGAATGTGTGTGAAATGGTCTTTGGCAACGCTGGTTGTGATTCTGGTACCGGCGTCGCGTTCACCCGCGATCCCGCGACTGGCGCGCATGCCTTGTTTGGCGAATATTTGATGAATGCCCAAGGCGAAGACGTGGTTTCTGGGGTGCGCACCCCGCAACCGGTCGCTGCCTTGCAAGAAAGCCTTCCGGCAGTTTACGATCAGCTCGTCGCCATTGCCAATAAATTAGAAACGCATTACCGCGACATGCAAGACCTGGAATTCACCATTGAACACGGCCATTTGTTCTTGCTGCAAGCGCGCGCCGGCAAACGCACCACCGCCGCTGCTTTGCAAATCGCCTGCGACCAAGTTGACGAAGGCTTGATCACCCGCGATGAAGCTCTGATGCGCTTAGATCCTGAAGCTTTAAGCGACATGCTGCATCCCGAATTTGATCCGACGATCTTAGCGGCAGCCACGCCTTTAGCCACTGGCTTGCCGGCTTCTCCTGGGGCGGCAGCCGGACAGGTTTACTTTACCGCCCAAGCGGCCAAAGAAGCTGCTGATGCCGGCAAAAAGGTCATCTTAGTCCGCCAAGACACGTCGCCAGAAGATATTGATGGCATGATCGCCAGTGCCGCCATCGTCACCGCCCGCGGCGGAATGACCTCCCACGCTGCCGTCGTCGCCCGTGGCATGGGCGCCACCGCCGTCGTTGGGGTGCAGGCATTAAGCGTCAAAGACGATCAAGCCACCATCGGCGACCACCAGCTGCAAGCTGGGGATTGGCTTTCGGTTGATGGGGCCAGCGGCCACTTGTATCTCGGCGAATTGCCGCTTGTTGCCACTGGCGTCCAAAACAGTTTGACCACCTTCTTGAACTGGGCCAAAGACCGCGCCACGATGGCGGTTTATGCCAATGCAGACACCCCTAAAGACTTGCAGCGCGCCTTGGAATTTGGTGCCGACGGCGTCGGGTTGACCCGCACCGAGCACATGTTCTTCCAACCCGAGCGCTTGATCGAAATGCGGCGGATGATCTTAGCCGACACCCCGCAAGCACGCCAAGCACCACTGGCCGCGTTAGAAAAGATGCAAGAAGACGACTTTTATCACATTTACAAGCTGGCTGGCACCAAGTCGGTCACGATCCGCTTGCTCGACCCGCCATTACATGAATTTCTCCCGCATGACGACCGCGAGATCCAAGCCGTTGCCAAGCAGCTGGGCATGACGCGGACCGACTTGACGGCGCGCGTTGCTGCTTTAAAAGAAGTCAATCCTATGTTAGGCCACCGCGGCGACCGGTTGGCGGTCACCTTCCCGGAGATCTACCAAATGCAAGTCCGCGCCTTGATGCATGCCGTCGTACGCCTTGACCATGAAGGCTTGACCGTCACCCCGCATATCATGATCCCGTTGACCAATACGGAAGCAGAAATGGTCGCGATGCGTGACTTAGTCCAAAAAGTGGTCACCACCATTGCTGCCGGCAATCGGCTCAATGTGCATGCTGAAATCGGGACAATGGTCGAAACCCCGCGGGCATGCGTCACCGCATCTGCGATCGCGCATGGCGCAGACTTCTTCAGCTTTGGCACCAACGACCTCACCCAGCTGACGTTTGCTTATTCACGCGATGACGTCGCCAGCTTCTTGCCGGCTTATCGTCAGCAAGGCTTGATCAAAGCAGATCCCTTCCAGCATATCGATCAAGCTGGCGTCGGCGCCTTGATGCAACTGGCGATCGCCGGCGGCCGCCAAACCAAACCAGAACTGCCAATCGGCGTGTGTGGTGAAGTCGGCGGCGACCCGCAAAGCGTGGCCTTCTTCAACACGCTTGGGGTCAACTATGTTTCTTGCTCCCCATACCGTGTCCCGGTGGCCCGCTTAGCAGCGGCGCAAGCGGCGATCACGGCCAATGCGGCGATCACAGCCTAACTATGCCTACCATGTCGCAGATCGTTAGTTGTTATCGGCTTTAACCGCACACAAAGAGGGTAAGCCCAACCGGCTTACCCTCTTTGTCATGCATGGCGTTGTTGCTCAATGGACACTGATGCCTAGCGCCATACGGCCATAACGGCTGATCCGCGTCATCTGCCAAGCAGGTGACCAGACCACTTTAACGGCGACCGAATCGATCTCGTCAAGTTGCGTGAGCGCCGCCGTGATTTGATCGGGCACTTCTTCAAGGCAAGAGCAGCCCATTTCTGAGAAGCTTAAGACCAAATCGCAATGCCGGTTTTCATCGACATAAACTTCATAGATGAAACCCAAGTTATAGATATCCACGCCTAGCTCGTCGTCGTAGATCGTCTCCAGTTTTTCGGCGATCTTATCGCCAAGCGCCCAAGCGCGGTCGTTTACTTTAATATCGTCTCGCATCATCTTTGATCCTTTCAACGGGCTAGTGTGCCTTTTTGATTCGAATTACTTTTTCCAAAAATCGGTGGTCGCACCTGTGGCGGCACTGGAAACCAGATGTGCATACTTGCCTAACACTCCGCGAGTTTCCAATGGCGGCAGCTTGAGTTGCCTGCGCCGCTCGGCCAATTCTGCATCTGAAACTTCCATGGTCAATTCACGTGTATCTTGATCGATGATGATCGTATCGCCTGTCTTCAACAAGGCAATGTTGCCGCCATCTTGTGCTTCAGGGGCGATATGCCCAACCACGAAGCCGTGAGAACCGCCGGAAAAACGCCCATCCGTCAACAAGGCCACCGATTCGCCTTGGCCTTTACCGCTTAATAAGCCTGACAAGGTCAGCATTTCTGGCATGCCAGGGCCGCCTTTAGGGCCAACGTAGCGGACAACCACACAATCGCCAGGGACGACTTCATCGGCCATCACCGCATCGATGGCTGCTTGTTCGCTATCAAACACTTTGGCAGGGCCCACGTGCCGGCGCGTCTTCAAGCCAGAAACCTTGACCACACAACCTTCAGTGGATAAGTTGCCGTGTAAAATGATCAGCGGACCATCTTCGCGCAACGGCTTGTCCAGTGGCATGATCACCTTTTGCCCTGGGGTGAGATCTGGGAATTCTGCCAGATTTTCCGCCACAGTTTTGCCGGTGCAAGTCATGCAATCGCCATGTAAGTAGCCGTTTTTCAACAGCAGCTTTTCAACGGCAGTCACGCCGCCGGCTTTATACAAGTCATACATGACATATTTGCCAGATGGCTTCAAGTCAGCGATATGCGGGACCTTCTTTTGGAAGGTATTGAAATCATCGATCGTCATCTCAACATTTGCTGCATGGGCGATCGCTAACAAATGCAGCACGGAATTCGTCGAACCGCCTAAGGCCATGATCACCGTCAAAGCATTTTCAAAGGCTTCGCGAGTTAAAATATCATGTGGGTAGATCCCTTTTTTCAATAAGTTGACAACGGCTTTACCGGCAGCTTCAACATCTTGGTGCTTTTCATCAGAAATGCCTGGATGGGATGCCGAACCTGGCAAGCTCATGCCCATGACTTCGATCGCCGAAGCCATGGTGTTGGCGGTGTACATCCCCCCACAAGCACCAGGGCCTGGGCAGGCGTTGCATTCGATGCGGCGCACTTCTTCTTCGGACATTTCGCCAGCATTCATGGCCCCAACCGCTTCAAATACAGACACCAAGTCAATATCTTTGCCGTCGAGTTTCCCTGGCATGATCGTGCCGCCATAAACAAAGATCGAAGGAATATCCGCATTGGCCATGGCGATCAAGCTGCCAGGCATGTTCTTATCGCAGCCGCCGACTGCAACCAAGGCATCGGCATTATGCCCGCCAACAGCTGCTTCCATGGAGTCGGCGATGATGTCACGGCTAGGCAGGGAATAACGCATCCCTGGCGTCGACATCGAGATCCCATCAGAAACGGTGATGGTCCCAAATTGCACCGGCCAGCCGCCTGCTTCTTGGACCCCTTTTTTCGCATCAAGACTCAATTTGTCTAGATGCATGTTACAAGGCGTGTTTTCCGCCCAGGTACTGATGACGCCAACAATCGGTTTCTTAAAATCTTCATCTTGCATGCCGGTGGCACGCATCATCGCGCGGTTAGCGGATTTAACGATCCCATCATAGACATGACTGCGAATCCGATAATCCTTGGGTGATTCGTCATTAGCCATTTGAAACGCCCCTTTCAGGTGTAGAGTATGTAAAACGCGACGCAAAATCGGCAATTGCCAATTTCTTTCACCACATTTTAATTGAATTCTAACACTTTTTTATAATTGTTCACAGACAAACTTGCGGCCCTCGCGTTAATTTTACTAACATTAGGATTTTCCCTAAAGGAGGGTCGTATGCAGATCATCATTTCCCCGACCAAACAAATGCAAGTGGATACCGACACCTTTTTACCCCAAGGTTTGCCACGATACTTACCAGAAGCGCAAACTCTTTTACGCCGCTTGCAGTCCTTAGATTATGCCCAAGCCAAAGCCTTGTGGCAATGCAGCGATAAGCTGGCGCAACCCAATTTTGCGCGCCTGCAAACGATGGCTTTGACCCAACAGTTGACCCCGGCGATCTTAGCTTTTGTGGGGATCCAGTATCGGTATATGGCGCCGGATCTATTCACCGCTCCAGCATTAGCCTATATCCAAGCCTACTTGCGGATCCTATCAGGTTTTTATGGCAGCTTGCGGCCTTTTGACGGGATCGTGCCTTATCGCTTAGAGCTAGGCGCCCGCTTGGCAGTGGCCCAAGCGCCTGACTTGTACGCTTTTTGGGGCGATACACTTTATGCCAGCCTAGATTGGTCCCAACCAGTGCTCAACTTAGCCTCCCAAGAATATGCCAAGGCGATCACGCCTTATCTGCAGCCGCAAGACCGCTTGATCACCGTCGTTTTTGGCCAATATGTCAACGGCAAGATCAAAACGCGCGCCACCCTAGCCAAAATGGCGCGCGGCCAAATGGTGCGGTATCTGGCAGAAAATAACGTGACGACACTCACTGGCGTCACCCGCTTCGATCATCCCGATTACCGCTTTGCACCAGATTTGAGTCACCCTGACCGGCTGGTTTTCCTGCATCAATAAAGCTAAAACGCGCATCAGCTGCCGACCGCTGATGCGCGTTTTTAAATTATTGGTCTGATTTAAACAGCGGCAGCGGCGCTAAGCAGATCACATCTTGGCGCAAAGCGGCGGCCCCTTCAGCTAAAACCGCCGCTTGGGCGACGACATGCGCATCCACTTGCGCCAATAACGCTTGCGCCGCTTGCAGCGACTGGCCAGATGAGATCACATCATCGACTAAGATCACCGTTTTGCCAGCTAGACGCGCCGCATCTTCGCCGGCCAACACCAGCTGTTGCGGCGCTTGCGTCGTGATCGCATGCACGGTCGTCGTCAATGGGTCTTGCATATAGTCTTTGACGGTTTTACGCAACACCACAAACCGCGGCTGCAGCCGGCGCGCAGCTAATGCTTGGGCTAAGGGGATCCCTTTGCTTTCCAGTGTGACCAGCATCGCCTCAGGAAACGCTGCGAGCCGCTTAGCTAATTCAGCTGCGGCATAGGTGGTCAACTCTGCATCGCCTAATAAGACAAAAGAGGCGATCGTGATCCCATTAGGCAGGGTTTGCAGCGGCAATTCACGCTGTAATGGGCCCAGTTGCAACAGATACGAACGTGACATAGACTTCCTCCAGTAAGGTTCGTTAATGCCTATATTTTACACCTATTTACGCTGATTGCATCTGATTTTACGCCAAAAAAAGAACGATTTCCCCTCGCCATCAGAAAATCGTTCATTAAATCAAATCAAGCCATAGTGTTTCAATCCATGCGCAATGCCATGCGCCATGTTGCTGGTCGTGACAAACTCTGCCACTTGCTTCACTGCCGCAGAGCCATTGCCCATTGCCACCGGATGATCTACCAACTGCAGCATCGGCAGATCATTGGCTTCGTCGCCAAAGGCATAAGTCGGCACGCCTTTTAGCGCACTAGTCGTCAACAAATGGGTGATCCCAGTTTGTTTGGAGACCCCCGCAAGCATCGTGTCCAAGCCGCGAATGTTATTGCGCACCAAGCTCAATCGTTGGGCAAAATCCGTTTGAAACTGCCCTTCTCGGCCGCGATCAAAGACAAACATAAAATTCACGTCATGGTGCTTGGGCCATTGCGGGTCAACATGCGGGGTCAAATGCAGGAGCTGATAATTTTCTGCCGTATCCGCATTTTCAGCACTCAACGCAAACCCAGACTCGTTGTACCAGCCCACCGGATCGCCTAGGGCCGTCGCGTAATCGGTCAGCTGTTGGACCAAAGGTGTCGGGATCACTTCAGCAAATTGCCGCTGGCCGGCGATCTGCACATAACTGCCATTCGCGGCGACTAAACTGTCGATCCCAGTTTGGTCAAGGACATATTGGATCTCGAAGCGATTGCGGCCGGTAGCGATCACCGGCAAGCTGTCATTGGCGCGCATTGCCTGTATGGCCTGCAGCGTATCCGGCGCCAGCGACTTGTCATCTTGAAACAACGTGCCATCCAGGTCAAAAAAAACGATCGCTTTAACCACGGACACCACCTCCAAACACTTGCTGCAAGTGCGGTAAGGTCAACTCTGCGGTGCTGGCAAAGACCACATCGGCTGCGGCCAATTCTTGCGCCGCCCCGATGCCGACGGATAATGCCCCGCTAGCATTGATCGCCGCCACCCCGGCGGCTGCGTCTTCGATACCCACACATTGATCAGGCGCTAAGTGTAACAATGCCGCTGCTTTTTGGTAGATCTCAGGCGCCGGTTTGCCTTTGGTCAAGGTATTCGGGTCAACGATCTTTGGGAAAAAGGCGGCCAGCCCCAGCTGATGCAAAACGGTTGGGGCATTTTTAGACGCTGAAGCCAGCGCGATCTGATACCCATGCTGCTGCAATTGATCGAGAAAAACGCGAATCCCAGGCAAAATATCGGTCGGCGTCAGCTGCTGCACTAATTCTAAATAACGCTGATTCTTCGCCGCTGCTAACGCTTGTTTTTCCGCTGGTGAATACGCTTGTGCGACTCCGGCGGCTTGCAGGATCAGCTCTAACGCATGCATGCGGTCGATGCCTTTCAAGCTGGCTTGTAAGGCAGGCGTCCATGGCGCCTGCACTTTTTCGGCAATACTTTGCCACGCTTGGTCATGCAGGCGGGCGGTGGCGGTGATCACCCCATCCAGGTCAAACAAGACCCCTTTGATGTTATCCCATGGTGTCATATGATCCTTCCTTTCGCTTAATAAGTCACGGTTTGCGGCTGGTTGGCCGCCAAGCTGAGCGTTTGATCCAACACTTGCACCGGCAAGGCTTGATCGGCAGTCAATGTGATCGTATGCGGGGTCAATGCCGCTTTAAGCGTCACCCCTTGAAAATGCTGGGTCACCGACAAGTGCGACCAAGTACTTGGCAAATGCGGGTGGATATGGATCGTCGCCCCCAACAAATCGATCCCGGCATAAACGCGCGCAGCCACATCCAAAGTCGCCCCCATCACGCCTAAGTGGATCCCTTCGGCAGTGGTGCCGCCTTGAATATCGTAATAATCTGACAACAACGCTTGCCGATATAACCGCCAAGACTTGTCATAATGATGGGCTTGTTGATCCAATGCCGCATACACGATGCGCGATAAGGTCGAACCGTGCGTCGTGCGGTCCAAATAAAACTGCAAGTTCTGGACGAAATAATCGGCAGGCAAGTGATACCCCATATCTGAAAGCAGCTGTGTGATCGTTTTTTCATCCAACAAATAAAAGGCCATCAGCGCGTCGGCTTGCTTGGCGACTTGATACGCATCAGGGGTCTTATGCGCAGCCTTTAAGATCCGATCCAGCCGGGAGATATCCCCATATTGTTTGCGATAATCATCAAAGTCCAACTGAGGCAGGGCAAAATACCCGGCAAACTGGCCAATGATCCCATCGTCATTGATCACGATAGTCAACTGCTGGCGGATCTTGGTCATTTGGGCACATTCGTCAGCGGTCAAGCCGGCTGGCTGATTGGTGGTGAGCAGCTTGAACAGCCAAGCCACCATCAAGTTGGTATAAGCATTGTCGGTTAAGCCTGGCGTTTTGGCATTGGGATAGTTTTCATGAAATTCATCCGGCCCCATGACCCCGGCAATGTGATAGCGCTGATCGGTGTCATCATAAGTGGTTTTACTCAGCCAATAGCGGCCGATCGCCACCAGCATCTCATTGCCCGCTGCGGCCATAAACGCTTGATCGTGATTGATATGATCATACAGCCAAATGTTGTAGGCGATCGCCAAGCTGACATGGCGTTGGCGGCTGGATTCATCCGGATCCCAAGTATTGGTCAATGGATTCAAATGGACGACTTGTGATTGCTCATCCCCGCTAGCCCCAGATTGCCAAGGATACATCGCCCCTTTTTGGCCGGCAGCCGCGGCAGCTTTTTGTGCCGCTGGTAAGCGATGATAGCGATACATCAACATTTGCTTGGCCACTTGCGGGGCATGTTGCGCGTAAAACGGCATCACGAACAACTCGTCCCAAAAGACATGGCCGCGATACGCTTCCCCATGCAACCCGCGCGCACCGACAGACGCATCCAATTGGCCTGACGCCAGCGCCGCCGCAGCCGCATACAAATGAAACACATTCACCCGCAACAGCTTTTGGTTGATGATATCTGGCGCCACGGCCACATCCGCATCTTGCCAAACCTTTTGGAAAAACGTTTGGGTATGCGCAGCGACTTGAGCAAAACTGCTTGTTGCCAGGACCTGGCGCGCCGCTTGATCTAATGTGCCAGCGGTTTCTCTGCTGGTGCAAAGCGCGAAGTCTTTATCGATCGTGTAAGTATGCGCAGGCTGCACCTGCAAATCAACAACTTGTTCCAGCCGCTGCGGTTGGGTCACCGTTTTGACTCGGCCTTGTAAATGCCCGTCTGGCGCGGTGATGCGGCTGGCAATGGTAAACTGCAAGCGGCTTTGTTTGGTTTGCCCAGTCATCGTTGCGGTATCGCCGGCACTGCCGATCCCGGTGATATCCAAGTGATGTTGTTCAAATTGGTTATACCGCGCCACGTTGCGATTAACGACCGTGCCATCGATCCCAGCAAAGATCTGTAAACTGCCGGCGAAGTTCATCGGGGTGAGTTGATAACGGATCACGCCGCAATGCCATTGCTGCATATCTGCGATCTTCGTGGCTTGCACGCGCAGCTTATGGCCAGTCGCCAAGCTGACTTCCAGCGTGGTTTTGAGTTGGCCGGTTTTCAGATCCAAGCTCCGATAGCTGTCGCGAATATCATGGTCGCTGATCGCAAAACGCTGGCCATGATCAATGCTAAAGCTTAAGTACTGTGGATTAGGTAAATTAACTAAGTCTTCATTGACGACTGCTTTGCCAGCCACATGCGTTGTCGCTTGGTCATACATCCCAGCAACATAGAGGCCTGGATAATTATTGGCATCTGCTTGCGCTTCAACATACGCCCCGCGCAAGCCGTAAAACCCATTACCGATCGTCAACATGGCCTCTTGGCCATAATTACGCGGGCCTTGATATTGGCCATAATAATCCAGATGCCATGCTGCATAAGCGCTTTTTTCGGCGATGGCTTGCTGCAAGCCAATTTTTTGGACGGTTGGCAAGGCCACCACCGGTTTGTTAAACATATTCATCAAGGCCAGCCCAATGTCGATCCGGCGATGATCCAAGCCCACAACCGTATCAGAAAATGGATACAGCAGCGGATTTTCAATGATGATCGCGTCAAAATCAAGCCCGACCAGTTGCACACGAATGTTTTCGAGATTCGCGCCGATGGATTGCTTAGGATCATAAGCGATCCTCAGCTGCCCCCATGCCTGTGCTTGGCCTGGTGCGCTAGTGATCGCGATGTCCGTTTCGGTAATTCTTAGTGATACGGTTTGCATAAACGAGCCCCTTTCGAAAAACTTAGGTTGCATGTTTATGTTAACTCGCATTTTGGATACAAGCAAATTAACCTTGTTATATCAATATTTGAATGCCTAAATTTAATTTCATATTAACGCGATTATGACAACTTAAACATAAAAGCACTGCCTGCAGCCTGGTTTGGTGCGCGCAAAAAGCCCCTGGTCCACGATGCCAAAACATCGCGGTCCAGGGGCCCAGTTGAGGACTCAATTGTTAGTTTTGCGCCGCTGACTCAAATACAACCCGCCGATCCATACTACCGCGAGCCCTTCAGCAATCGCAGTTTCACGCGTAAACAGCATCACGACAACCACCATCGCCAAAAAAGCTAAGACATAGTAATCGCCTAACGGATGCAAAGGCGCTTTAAAATCGCCGCCGGCCGGGTTGGCCTTACGGAAACACAGATGGGCCAAGATGATCATCACCCAGACAAACAAGAAGCTGATCGTCGCGACACTGGTCACCAAGGTAAATACCGACGCTGGCAAGAAGATATTCAAGATCACGGCAATGGCGATCACGCCTGCTGACACTGCCAGCGCACGCGCTGGCACTTGCCGCTTGGAAAGCTTGGAAAGCTTATGTAACCGCGGATTTTCGCTAGTCAAGGTCAATGAAAACAACATCCGGCCAGTACTGTAAAGCCCAGAATTGCAGGCAGAAGCAGCCGCAGTCAGCACCACGAAATTGATCACATCAGCCGCCGCTTTGATCCCGACATTCGAAAAGACGGTCACAAACGGGCTGTTGCTTGGGCTGACCGTATTCCAAGGATAAATCGCCATGATCACCAGCAATGCGCCGATATAAAACAAGATCACCCGCACTGGTAATTTGTTGATCGCATCCGGGATCGTCGTTTTAGGATCAGCCGTTTCACTGGCGGTCAAACCGACTAATTCAATGCCGGTAAAGCTAAAGACCACCATTTGAAACGCCATGAAAAAACCGCCGGGGCCGCGCGGGAAAAAGCCGCCGTAATTGACTAAATTCATCAAACTCGCATGTCCAGAATCCGTTTTATACCGCATCCCGATCATCACGATCCCAATGGCGATCAAAGCGACGATCGCCACGACCTTGATCAATGCAAACCAAAACTCAGCTTCACCAAACAACCCCACAGAGATCAAATTGACCAGCAGCAACAACACCAAGGTGATCACGCCTGGGATCCACTGCGGCACCCCTGGCAGCCAAAAGCGAATATAAGTCCCGACCGCCGTCACTTCTGCCATTGCCAATGCCGCCCAGCAGATCCAATACGTCCACCCAGTGACAAAGGCCCACTTGCCGCCTAAGTATTTGCCGATAAAATCAATGAAGGAGTTCTTGCTCAGATCAGACATCAATAATTCACCTAATGCCCGCATCAGCATGAAACACATGCCCCCGGCCATCAAGTAGGCTAAAAGAATTGAAGGCCCGGCTAAGTGGATCGACTGGCCAGCGCCTAAAAACAGCCCCGTGCCGATCGTCCCGCCGATCGCCATCAGCTGCACATGCCGGCTCTTCAGATTGCGTGCTAACTTCGTATCGTCTTCTTGCATGTTTTCCCTCCAGACACATACCAAGCATTATACACGACTGTTCATGATTTGCAAACACATGGCGTTCGGTTTTACTTTACTTAATGAGGACTACTCGTTGAGGATCGAGGTGTTTGCGCAAGAATTCGGCTAAAACCGCCGGCGATTCTTGAAACTGCAAGCGGATCACCGGCATCGCCCCGACCATCGCCGTCAGTGCACAACCAGTTGGCAGTGCCTGCAGCTGGATCGCCGTTAAGTTGCCATACGCTCGGACACTGGCCAACCCGTTGACGACACTGGTCGTCGTCAACCCGCGCTGCCAAGTCGCAAAAACGACAAACATTCCCGCAATAAAAATGCCTGGGATCCGCGCTGGCCAAGTCGTCGTGATCAAAATCGTTGCCGCCAATACCACCGCTGCCGCCGCCAAATACAACCCTCGCGCCACCCAGCGGGGCTTGGCGCGATACACCAGCTGCCGCCGCAGCCGCAAACTGATCCCGCAAGCGACCACTAAGATCACCAGATAACCAATACTGAAGAGATTCATGTTTTCCTCCATGACACACCAAGCTGAGCCAGCAAACCCATTGAGCCACAGCAAAAGCGCTCTTGGATCACGATTCGTGCTTTGAATCGCGGTCTAAGAGCGTTTAAGCTGCTGGGCGTTGCTTGTTGGCACGCGCTTGGCCGCAGTTTTTCGACGCTTACGCTTGGATCTGTGGGGCCCAATCTTTGACTTTGGCAATAAATTCGCCAAAGGCTTGCCGATCACTCAACTCTGGAAACGTTCCTAATAAGACTTGCGCGGCTTGCTTGGCTTGTGCCCCTGGTTTTTGCAGGACTAACAAAGACTTTTGCGCTTTTTTCGTCGCGAAGAAGTTTTCCGGCAAGTTCAACAAACCTTGAAAATAAGCGGCTTGCGTCAACCATGCTGTCAGGCCTTGCGCTTCAGCACTTTGAAAAACAGTGCTCGGCACATAAAATAATCCTAAACCGCCTGGTGCCAATAAGTTCAGGCTTTGTTCGATCAGTAAATGATGCGCATAAGAATGCCCTGATTGTGCCGCGGTTTTAAACGCTTTGGCGCGCTCATCCAAGGGATAAAATCCGACTGGCAGGTCGGCAACCACGATGTCAGCGTCGCGGATCAATGGCGTGTCTAAGGCATCTTGGTGGAACAACTCAACGTCCACCCCTTGCATCGCAGCACTCATGCCAGCAAAAGCTAATAAGGTCTCGTCGTTGTCGATCCCGGTGCCATGCACGGCCACCTTGGTCGCATTGTGCAACTGGTTCATCACGGCAAACAATAAGTTACCGGTACCAACTGTTGGGTCGACCACTTGCAGACGTGCTGGCATTTGCGGATAAAAAGTGGTCACCATAAACGTCGCCAAGCTGGCCATGGCGTCTGGGGTCACTTGCTTATTCGGTTCGATCCCATCCACTTGGATCGCCTTGACCAACAATAACTGCAGTGCTTGGCGCAATTCTTCAGCACTGTAATCTTCGCGCTTCAGCGAAGCATAGGCCGCTTTCAATTTAGCCGCGGTGTCTGCGTTGGGGATCCCGTCTTCTTGATGGATCGCGCCGCTGGTGAAATCTTCACCTGCTTCGATCGCCGCGTCCAGATAACTCGTTTTAAGTGCTTGGTGTAACAAGCCGGTCGCTGTTTCTAAGCCGTCATATAGCCGCTTCAAATCTTCGTTTGCCAAACAAGCCCCTCCGTTTCGTTTCCATATAATTCTACTCATCAAAAGGCGTGCTTGCAACCGTCCTTGCAAAACTATCATTTTGCCTGTGCTGTCAAAAAAATGCCGTTGTCTTTGCCTGGGTTTCAGGCGACAACGGCACGCTGGTCATTCATCTGCATGTTCTGTGAGCCAACGCTGGTAGTTAGCGTTGAGCTGCGCTTTTTCTGCTTGCAGCAAGCGGCTATAGCCGCTGCGCCATTGCGCCATTTGTTGCAACACCGGCAAGCTCAATAACGTGACGATCCCTAACAACACCATTGCGGTGATCAACGCACTGCCTGATCGTCTAGCCATCACGGATCACCCCCGGATAACTGCGCCCACTGGCAAACACCACGACAAACGCCACTGCGTGCGGGACCTGTTGCCAAGTCAGCTTCACCGCATCATCTAACATCGGCTGATACCCGCCTTTAGCCACCACGATCTTGCGCACGATCATCGAAGTGCCGCCGCCAGGCAAATAGATCTCAAAAGCATCCCCGCTGACAGGCGAGACCCGCAAGCGCCCTGCCGCTGCCGTTACAGTTGCTTGTGCTGGGACTTGTTTTTGCAAGGCGTGTTCAAACCCCATCACCGCTTGCAATTCTTGATCGGCCCATCGCGGATGCCCCACCGCTTGGACCAACGGCCGCCAAAGCAGTACCATGCCAGCCAAAAGCGCGATCGCCACCATGGTTTCAATCAGCGTCGTGCCGGATCGCCAATACCGGAGTCGTGGCCGCATTTTTGAACACCTCGATCTTTGTCTGGCTGATCGTCACCTGCCAGCGGTCTGCCCCTAATGTGAACGCACTTGCGCCGGTTGTTAACGCGACATTGGCCAAGTAATAGGCGCTGGCTTGCGTTTGGATCGGGACGACAGCTTGCTGGTAATACGCACTCATCGTCGCCAACCACCCCACCGCTGCGGTAAACACCAATAACGCGCCAAAATGCTCGGCGATCAACATGCCGCTTAATTTTTTTTGCGTATCATCAACCCCCTGCCTAATTGCGTGGTGAAGCGCACGATCAACCCGTCTGCGCGGCGGAAGCGATAAGTGCGGATCATGGTAAACGGCTGCCCCGCGCCGCGCGAAATCGGTTCGCCAAGATCTAGAAACGTCAATGTCGCCGGGACTTTCAAATAGCGGGCATAGTCTTCTCGATTGACCCGAAATCCAAAGCTTCTGCGATCGGCGACCCAATAAAACGTCACAGCGACTTGTTCTTCTTCATTGCGTTGCATCAAGGCCGCCCATTGCTGTTGAAATTCACGGAAAAATCGCTCAGATTCGGCCACCTGCCACCAGGCACGCCCCACTTGTACCGCGATCAAAACCGTGATCACCGTCAGCCCCATGGCCACTAACTCTTCGATCAGCGTATACCCGTGCCGTTTCATTTGAGCACGAATTGCGGCGGAGATTCATTCAACGATAACTTCAGCCGCGCCGCCTGTTCCAATTGTGCACTGGAAAGGATCCCGGCTTTAGCCATGGCAGACGGCGACGTGAAATCGATTTGTTCGCGGCCGGGTTGATCATACGCCACGCTGATCTGCATGTTCATCGTCGCCATCGCCGCTTCTAAATTTTGCCGATCAGCGCGTTCCAGCTGCCCGCGGATCGTGACCACCAGCGCCAAGGTCAACACGATAATGATCCCTAATGCGGCCAGCACTTCGATCAAGGTAAAACCTTTCTGTCGTTTTTTGCGCACTACTGCTTCCTCCCTTGTCATGGTGATCCGATCCCGTGATAAAGCGGGCCTAAGATCTGCAAGTACACCCACACGATCTGCGCACCGATCGCCAAAAACAGCACCGGCTGGATCAAGGCCAACAGCCGTTCAAAACGCGCCGCCAATGCTTGAAATAAACTTTGCGCAAATAATGCCATGCCGGCTTGCACCAATTCAGGCGGCTGGCCCAATTGCACCAGCTCAGCTGCCGGCGCATAGATCAAAGGCTCTGCCATGGCGTCGCCTAACGCCGCGCCTGTGGCTAAACGGCTGATCACCCGCGCGCCGACGCCTTGCAAGACGCCTGGCGGCAGCTTCGCCAGTTGTTGACAATAAGCGCTTAAGCCTTGACCTGCGCCGAGAAAATGACTCGCCCCGACCACGAACTGATATTGATAATACCCGCGCACCACCCCTTTGATTCCTGGCACCCACCAACTCAGCTGCAGCCGCAAAGTCGGCCGCCGGCGCAATGCTAACGCTGCGATCCCGCTTACCAGCACCACTGCGGCCATGACAGCTAAAGGGACCCACCATCGCGGATCAGGCTGCATCTGCAAGGTCGGCAAAATCGCCAACCACAACACCAGCTGCAAGATCACTAACAACCCCATCAACACCGCCGGGTAAATGAGCAATTGCTGCAATCGGCGGCGATTGGCCACTTGCAGCTGCAAATAAGCTCCAGCTTGTTGCAAGCTTTCGGCTAATTGGCCATGCACGCTTGCCAGCTGCACTTGCAACACGATCACCGCGTGAAAATGCGCCTGCGCTAAGGCCTCAGCAAACCCGCTGCCTGCCGCCAAGGCCGCTTGCAAGGCCGTCCAAGCCGGCTTTTGCTTGGGCAGTGCCACCCCTAAATAGGCCAATCCTTGAGGCAAGCTGAACCCGGCGGCCAGCAGCTCGCCTAACAGTTGACAGGCGCGCAATTGGCTTTGGATCGGGACTTTCATGACACCACCTCCCCATGCTGCCACCGGATCAAATGCACTTGGGCATGAACTTGCGGCTCAAGCATCAACCGCACTTGCGCAGACGCCACCAAAGCCGCTTGCACTAAGGCTTGCCCTGCGCCTAGCGCCGTTAATCTCAGCGGTACCAGCTCGGCGCTGCGCGCATGCACAGTCGCTAACACAATGTGTCCGCTGATCGCCGCTTCGCAAGCACTGCGCGCGGTTTCGCCATCGCGGATCTCCCCGATAACCAAGATATCCGGGCGGTGCCGCAATGCCGCTTTCAACAGCGCCGCATAACCCATTTGAGCGGATTCATTGACTTGAAGTTGTAAAAATTCCGGATGCACGATCTCGACTGGATCTTCAATGGTCATCACCATCTTGTTCGGGGCTAGGCGTTTGGCCACTTGATACAACAATGTGGTTTTACCGCTGCCAGTCGGCCCGCTTAGTGCCAACAATCCTGGTTGGGCCAGTGTGTCCGCTAATTGCTGCACCGTCTTTGCGCTGACAGCATTCAACTCCGGGATCCCGTAGATCAAGCGGGCCACCAAGGTTTCGGCGCCTTGGGCATCGGCAACCGTACTGAGGCGCAATGCCACTTCCAACTGGGCCAAACGCAACGCCCCTAACTGCACGCGGCGGTGTTCGGCCACATTCATCCCGGCTTGATACTTCAAATAATTGATCCAGCGCGTTGCTTCTTCAGGCGGGACTGCGACTTGATGCACAAATCCGGCTGGCAGCCGAAAAAACAGCCCATAAGTTGCCGCTTGCGGCAACAAATACACATCACTTGCTTGTAAACTCACCGCCTGCGCCAGCCACGCGAGTAATTGCTCCACCTCCTCACCTCCTCAGACAATAAATTCGCCAAAAGGCACAAAAAAACACCCGCACAGTCATGACTGCGCAGGTGTTGATCCAACCGCTTATTCTGCGGTTTCTTCGTCTGGCCATTCGGCACTGGTGTAGACGTTTTGCACATCATCGTCGTCTTCTAAGGCGTCGATCATGTTTTGCATGGTTTCCAGCTTGTCTTCTGGAATTGGTACGGTGTTTTGCGGCACCATGGTCAATTCACTCGTGGTGAAGTGGAAGCCTTGTGCTTCAAGAGAATCACGAACCGCTGTGAATTCTTTAGGATCTGTATAGATCGTGAATTCCTCGTCCGTTGTTTGCAGATCTTCGGCCCCAGCTTCCAACACCGCTTCAAGCATCTGATCTTCATCAACGTCAAGGTCTTCACGATCGATCACAAACATCCCGCGTCGATCGAACATATAAGACACTGCACCGGCGCCTGCCATCGTGCCGCCATGACGAGTGATCGCCACGCGGACAGAAGAAGACGTCCGGTTCTTGTTATCCGTCAACGCTTCGACCAATACCGCGATCCCAGCCGGGCCGTAGCCTTCGTAGGTCACTTCATCATACTTAGTCGTATCGCCGCCATCAGCTTTATCTAAGGCACGCTTGACGTTGTCTTTTGGCATGTTGGCCGCACGGGCCTTATCCATGACTAACCGCAGCGCCGGGTTGTTGTTGGGGTCAGAACCACCTTGCTTAGCAGCCATGAAGAGCTCACGGGAGATTTTTTGGAAAATTTTTCCGCGCTTAGCATCTTGGGCGTTTTTACGGCCCTGGATGTTATGCCATTTGGAATGTCCTGACATCGTTAAACCCTCTTTTCTTGAATGTAAAGAAACTCATAAACGTTATGAGTATACCAAAAATTTTTTCTCCAAACAACGCCTAGCGCCTTTTTCTTCGCCAAAATGCCTGCACGATCAACACGATCACGATCGCGACTAACGCAGCGACGGTATCCAAAGCCACATCATCAAACGTCGGTTGACGATCACCAGTCAGCATCTGATGAAATTCATCTAATGCCGCTAACCCAGCGATACTAAGCACCGTCAACACCGTGCGCAGCCAAGTTGGCTTGACGTACTGGCGCAGCCCTAATGTGGCAAATATCCCGATCAAAAAATACGTCGACACATGGGCGGCTTTGCGCATGAAAAATTCCACCACATGATAATAGCCGATCGCATGCACGCTCACCACATCACCGGCGTAAGTGAAATGCAGCCGGCTGATTTGAGCCTCAAAAGGCTTGTTGCTAAAATAACGTTCGAGCCACGGAACGCTGGTTTGTTGCTGATAAGTCATGCTGGAGCTCACAAACAAGGTCGCGATCACCACCAAGGCCAACAATAACCATCCGTAGCGTTGCATAAAGGTCTTCATACTTGCCATCCTTTCACAAAGACCAATATACCATATTCGTCAAAACCGCTGATCAACAAAAAAACGCGCAGTCGTCACTGCGCGCAAAGGTGAAATTTGAATTGATGAAACGGCTTATTCCACGGTGACAGACTTCGCCAAGTTACGCGGCTTGTCAACATCGTAGCCGCGGTCAACGCTGGTGTAATAACCTAGCAATTGCCCTGGAATGATCGTCAACAGCGGCGAAACCAATGGATCGATATCATTGACCACTAATTGATCTTCATCTGTCGCTTGCGACGCACTGGCGATCCGCAAGACCTTCCCGCCGCGAGCGGCGATTTCATCGGCATTACTGCGGGTATGCGCCGCGGTGACGGGATCAGAGATATAAGCCACGACCGGCGTATCTTTTTCGATCAGAGAAATCGTCCCGTGCTTAAGCTCCCCTGCTGCAAACCCTTCTGCTTGGACATAAGAGATCTCTTTGAGCTTCAAAGCCGCTTCCAAGCTGGCATAATAATCGGTCCCACGCCCAATATAAAAGGCATTGCGGGTCGTCTTAAACATGTCTGTGGCAATTTCATGCAGGCGGTCTTTTTGATCGATCAAGGCTTGCTGCCCAGCCGCAGCCAAGCCGAGCTGATGAGCCGCATCAAATTCAGCCGCTTTTTGATTGCCTTTGGCGATCCCTAAGCCTTGCGCGACTAATGCTTCCAACCCGATCTGGCCGGTGTAAGCTTTCGTGGAGGCCACCGCGATTTCAGGGCCGGCATGCAATTCGAGGCAATAATCTGCTTCCCGCGCCAAGGTCGACGAGCCCACGTTCGTGATCGTTAGCGTTGGATGTCCCAGCGCCTTGATCTTGACTAAGACTTGGCGAATATCTGCAGTTTCACCACTTTGACTCAGGAAAATGAAGAATGGGTGCTTTGAAAGTAACGGAATGTGATAGCCAAATTCGCTGGCCAAATCCACTTCGGTCGGCACGCCGGCTAAAGTCTCGAATAACGGCTTGCCGACTAACCCAGCGTGATAACTCGTCCCAGCAGCCACGATATATAACCGATCAGCTTGCTTCAAGGCTGCTAACAAAGCTTCTGGCAAGACAACATTTCCATGACCATCCGTGTACTTTTCAACTAGGCGCCGCATCACCACTGGCTGTTCATCGATTTCTTTGAGCATGAAGAAAGGATAAGTGCCTTTGCCGACGTTGGCATCATCGATCACCACGGTGAATGGTTCGCGGCTGATCTTATCTCCAGCCAAGGTTTCGATCTCGATGGCGTCTTTGGTCAAGGTAACGATTTCTTCATCTTTTAATTCAACGTATTGGTCAGTTTCATTGATCATAGCCAACGCATCAGAAGCCACCACATTGAACCCGTCGCCTTTGCCGATCAATAATGGGCTCTTGTTCTTCGCCACATACAAAGCTTCTGGGTGATCGCGATCGATCAAGGAAAACGCATAGGAGCCATGCAGCAACTGCAGGGTCTTGCGCAATGCGGCTTTGGCATCTAACTGATCTTGAGCGGCAAATAACGCGATCAGCTGCACCACGATCTCAGTATCCGTATCCGAATGCAGCTCCACATCTGTCAGGTATTGTTGCCGCAAGCTGGCAGCATTGGTGATCACCCCATTATGCACCAAGTAAAAGCGGCCATCGTTAGAAACATGCGGATGCGCATTGGCTTCGGTTGGGCCGCCATTAGTCGCCCAACGCGTATGGCCGATCCCTAATGTCCCTTGGACTTCTGGACCAACCGCGTCTTTAAGGGCCTGGATGCGGCCCACCCGCTTGACCAAATAGTCATGGCCGTTTTGGTCATTGACATAGATCCCTGCTGAATCATAGCCGCGATATTCCAGTTTATCCAAGCCATTCAACAGCACTTGGGTTGCATCTGCCTTACCAATGACGCCAACGATTCCACACATAAACAACATCCTTTTCTTTTCCGCCTATAAATCGGACTAGACGGTTTTTTTTAATTGGTTTATTTGATAACGACACTAAATATATGACTATAGCAGTGAGTTGTCAAACATTTTTATGAGTGGTATATAAAAAATTAACTAAATTGGTATAGTTCATTTCCATCGAATTAGGCAACAAAAAAGCGCAAACGGTTAAAAACCACCGGTTGCGCTTCGTTCAGTACCGCTTATAAATTCTTGTCCATGTTGAAAGTGAGTTGCGAAAGTTCCAATCCTTGCATCACCATGCTGGCGATTTGCTGTTTGGTTTCCGCTTTGACCATCGCCACCAGTTGATAATTCGCCGCGGTGAGCGCTTCGGTCAACTCAGTGCCGCTTAATTCCGCCGTGGCGGCATCAGTTTTGGCGATATGCATGCGGAAGCGCTGATTGAGCTTGGTCAAATAGTCGCGGTTTTGCTGAATGAAATGGCTATAATGGCTTTCCACCAACATCCCCAACTCCCGATGCAGCCAATATGCGGAGTCTTTATCCACGTCAAATGTCATCGGCGTTTGGTTATACGACGGATCTGTATCTTCTGCGTTGCAATAAAACGGCACATACGGACTGTATGTCGGAATCCCAATGTTCAGCCACATGATGGCTTCTGCTCCATTGCGGACCTGCAAGATATGGGAATTTTGCGTGCGGTTCAAGCCGATCGGCCGATACCGGCGTTTGTCTGCTTCACTGCCATGGCCCAAAGGATCAAAGCGCGTCTCATTGTAATGGCTCCCTAAGATATAGGCGATGTCTTCGCGGGTGATCAAATGATCGGTGCGCATGATGAACGGCAATTCTGCCGATTCAGGTGTTTCTGGTGTTTCAGGATTCAAGATATGATGGGCATACCACACCCGCGGCGTATTATAGTGGCGGTCTTTTTCATTCATCGTGCCAAAGATATGGCGGAAGTTGAAGCCTGCTTTATCAGGATTCAGCTGATGCGCCTCAACAAATTCCTGCAGCCCTTCACTCCAAATGAAATTGTCCGCGTCTTCAAAGTCGACTTGCTGGATCGCGACTTGGTTGGCGGCCACCGCGTAGGCATCATCTGGGATGCGCTGAGCGACCCAGTGATGGCCGGTGACGATTTCCATGTACCAAACATTATCTTTATCAGAAAAAAGGACCGAATTACCTGCAGGCGACCCATACTGTTTGATCAATTGGCCGAGGTATTCGACCCCATGGCGCGCAGATTCGATGAATGGCAACACCATGTTCACCATTAAGTCTTCGTCTAACCCATCCACCACCAGCGGGTCGAAAGCTAACGCGCGTTCATTGCCATAAGTACTTTCAGTGGCCGACATCGCCACATTTTTTTCGTTGATGCCGCTTTCTTCGTAGTCCCCTTCAGCAGCCGTGTCGACGTTTGGCACCGCATTGTAGCGGTAGCCGTTTTCTGGCAGCGGTGCTTCAAACCCATTCAGCGGCGATTTGACCTTGAGCGCTTTTTCCCCCTTCCAGGCGGGATGCATATAAAACCGGTGCGGGGATAAAACGTGGAAAGTGTCGTCATTGCGCGCAATCATGGTCGTGCCATCGATGCTGGCATTTTTCCCCACCAAGATCGACGTGCATGCAGATTCAATTTTCATTAGTTGCCCCTCTTTTCCAAAGTGTTACTATTAGTGTACGCTCTGCAGTGCTTTTTTGCATCTGCCAGGGGAAAAGTTCCGGTGACCCGTTGACAACCTCAGGCTTATTTTGTAAGATATTACTCGTTGTTAAACAACGTCTTATTGGGTAGTAGCGAAGTGGTAACGCAGTGGACTCTGAATCCATAATCATAGGTTCGATCCCTATCTACCCAATTAATAACATTCATTGGCTGTCACTGGTTATAAAAATTCCGGTTTGACAGCTTTTTTATTTCTAAAAATTGTCATTGAATATCATTGGTTTTCAACTTTATAGAGTGGCGATAGAGTGGCGAGGATTTTTGCTAGGCAGGCGGTGGCCGTCCATTATGGGCGGCTATTTTATTATTTATTGTTGCTACTGTATGTTATACTGTGTTCGTCTATAGAGACAATATAACCAAAAAGGAGGAATTATCATGCATTTTCTTTGGGCTTTAATTGTTGGTGCTATTATTGGTGCAATTGCTGGTGCTATCACTAGCAAGGGCAAATCGATGGGCTGGATTGCAAATATCGTTGCTGGCCTTGTCGGTTCCTCTTTAGGGGAAGCACTCCTTGGGCACTGGGGTCCTCAGTTGGCTGGAATGGCCATAATTCCATCGATAGTCGGAGCAGTTATTATTGTCGCTGTTGTATCTTTCTTTGTTGGCAGATCTAAAGACTGACGGGAGGTCGGACTATGGACGCATTAAAATCGGTTTTTAAGTTCATGGTAGCAAGCACTTTTCTTGTTGGTGGTGTCTTGGTAGCTGGTACAATTTGGGCAGCTAAGGGGATCGACAAGGCTGGAGATAAATTGCAAGATTCGATTCACGATTGATAGGTGTTCTGGCCGTCCATCATGGACGGCTATTTTTGTGCCAGTAACTGGTTCTGATATTCGTTGTCTAGTGCAGCCACGACCGTACCTCAAGGAACAGTCGTTGAAATTGTGTCAGAACGCGTCTGTCAGCGCCGTATTCAAAGTGGATTTGAGCCACTTAGGACTTTTCCAGAACTCCATTGTTCCAGGTCAATTAGATTGACCTTAAATCCTGATGGCTCTTGCCCATAACGGATTATCAGCACACAAAAAAAACGGGCATTTCTGCCCGCTAGATGAAAACGGCAAGTCACGTAGTCAGCTTCCAAAGCAGAACGATCTGCCGGTGAAGTTGTCTATTTTTGTGGCTACGGAGTACAAACGCTTCGCGATGATGAGCCACGGTCTGTAAAATGCGCCACCGGTTAGCTATGCCGTGCGTCGGTTAAAACGGATCTACCCGCTTATCGCCTAGGACTGTCTTAATTATATCATAATCTATTGGTTATTGATACTATACGTCTGCTGCGAACAAGCCACGTAGCTGCTGGATCATGCTGACCACTGAATACGGTGGTTCTTGACTCGCCGTGCTGACCTCACCCCGGTTTTGATACCAGAATTCGGTCATCATCGCCACGGCGACGTTGAACTGTGAGTATTCTTCCATCTTGGCAATGTCTGCGGTGCTGTCTACCGCATTGTGGACGTAGTCTTGAGCGGCTGTAATGTAGTTTTGAATGAGTGTGTCGTCAGTATCAGTCTGCACACGCAGGCTATTTTTAATGTCATCAGTAGTGACAGTCATGTGCTCATCTCCTATATAAAAATAGGGCGTACCCCAAGGTACACCCCAGACTGTTTCATTAAGCTGCTGGCTTGGTTACCGGTGTGATGTCAACAATTCGAGCAGCGTCTGGATCAACCACTTCATAGTCGTTGCGGATCACGACTGCCAAGCCTTGACTATAACTGTCGAACCGTTCCCACTGGGTGTTGACTTCGTTCTTCTGGGCTAAGAAAATTGCTTGAGAAAAGTCTCCGATGATGATCCGATAGGTGCCCGCCTTAACGGTTGGCAATACCTTATTCGCGATGACAATCACCGGTGCACCGAACAGCTGCTTGCCAGATGGTGCCGTGATAGAGGGTTGAAGCAGGTAGCGACCTTCGCTGTCCTTGAGGGTGTCAAGGTAGTTGTAGGCGTCCTGATTAACGATCACAGACAGGGACAGCGCCGGGTCCAGTTCGATGTTGAACGTCTGCTTGATGTCGTCTAAGCCGGTACCGGTGATGTGCTTGAAGTTATCGTTGGTGCCCGTCTTGCCAGTCAAAACACTGATAATGTTGCTATTGTCCGTGTTTTGTACCAGCTTCTTGAGTTGGTTCTTAACCTCGGCAACAATATCAACTTCACTGTCTTCTACCAGTTCATTAGACAGATAAATCTTGCCAGCACGGGTAGCAACCTTGTAGTCAACACCACGGAATAGGGTTGCATCGATCTCTGGCACGTCTGCGAGTTCTGCCTTTGTGGCTAAGACACCATTGTTGGTAAGGGCGATAGGGTAGGTGCCGACTGGGGTGCCGACCTGTTTAACAGTGACGTATTTAGCCAGATCGTAATCAGATTCTTTTAGATCGAATACGTCATTGATAACTTCTTGAGGAACGACTGCACCAGCGGTGGTCGTGGTCAAGCCGTCACGTTGTTCACCCATGCTGCGGATGTAGTCTTCGTAAGCGCGGGATTCGGTATGCTCTTTGTTGTCGATAATTGTTTTTTCGGTCATGGTTTTATCTCCTTTTTCTGGTTGTTCAGTATTAGTTTTTAGCCACTCAGTGTAGCTGCGTTTGTCCACTTGGACGTTGGTATCGTCATACGCTGGAATAGCTACCAGTGAGACGTCAAACAGGCTCTTGACTTGCTTGATGGTACGGATCACTTGGCCACTGTCGTCCTTAGTGAACGTGTCACCATCGGGTGCTGCGTTGAAAGTGAAGCTCATGGCTGACAGGTTTCCAGCTTGGACATTCGTGTACGCATCGTTGGCGGTGGTGGTGTCGGGGAGAGTAGCTTCAAAGTGAAGTCCCTTGTCGTCTACGTCAAGTTGTAGGGTGCCGGCTTTAGTGCTGGCGAGGACCTTGCTAAAATCGTGATCAGATACCAGATAGACGTCTGACAGATCCACGCCATCGAAGGCACTAGGATCGACGACTTCCTTAAAACCACCTAGATCCTTGCTTGGACTATTGAAGACTACGGCATAGCCGGTGAGCTTCTTGGGTGTATCATTTGGTGCGGTGCTTGGATCCTTTTGGTCTTGGCTGTCGTCTGCTGTGGTAGGTTCGGCGGCAGTTAGATCAGCGTCAGGGTTCAGGCGCTTTTCTGCGTCATCATTGTTCATTTGACGCACTTCCTTTCTGCTTGTCTTGGTAAGTGATGAGGTTGCTTAGCGGCGTATAGTTCAGGCTGGCCATGATCTCATCACCACCGGGAATTGGGGGTAAGTTTAACTTAGCGCGTGCTTCATTGGTGGTCAGCAGTCCGCCTTGCAGCCCCTTAACGGCTAGTTCTTGCATCGTCGTGGGGTCAGCACTGAATAGCTTGTCTGTGTTGAAACTAAACCGGTTGTCACCCGTTGACAGCTTGGCGTCCATCTCGCTAGTGAAACAGGTGAAGTATTGCACCAGCGTGTTTTGCAGGTAGACTAGGTTTGATTGCACGGCGTTAGAGTGCTCGCTCTCAATACCTAATCGATCTAGTGGTAAGCCGAACGCCTTGGCGATCTGCGCTGTGGTCCAGTCGCTGGAATTGACTAGATTCAGCACGTCAGTATTAACTTCGAGTTGCTTGTAGTCCATATCATTGTCGAGAATGATGGTCTTGAGGGCATTGTCACCGCTGTTAGCAGCCTCAAACTTCGATCGGATATTCTCCTTGGCCTTGGCATCGAGCTGTGACTTGTTCACCTTGAGTATGCCAGTCCCTTGGACACCGGTATCGAAGAAGCCTTTGAGCAGCTTGTGCCCCGCATGTTGCACCCGAACTTCATCATGCAAGCTGTAAAGAGGCGATATGCCCTTGCATCCGTCTTGTGTGAAGCACTTGAAGTGCAATACCTCGCTGGCACTTAAACGCTGTGAGCGGCCATTCTGGGGCGTATACGTGTAGCTGATAATGCCGGTCGTATCGTCTTGCTTGACCACCATTTGGCTGTTTGGAACAAACTCGAAGCCGGTGACTTGTCCGCTTGGGTTCTTAGTAACGCGTGCGAAGCTATTACCATTCAGTAGCATGTTGGCCACTAGGGCAAACTTGAACGACCATGCTGTCATGTGATCGTTAGGGGCCTTGTTGAGTAACCCGCTGATGCGCTTGTCATTGTATTCAATCGGGTTAGTCGCGAGGTCGCTGGCAATCACGCGCACTGCCGTAAATACGTCCGAGTTTTGCAAAGCATGAACGCCCACATAAACGCCGCTGTCGTTGCTCGTCATGCTTACAAGGGCATCTAGGAACGGTTCGCTATTGTCATCGCGAGGTTGTGTTGTGTCATTCGTGAAAAAGCTCATTGTTTCACCTCCCTTTGTTGAAGTTGATGATGACTGCGATGGAGATCAGGGCTGCGCCGATTGCTACCATGCCAACGCCACACCCGAACAGCCACCAGATACCAGTGACGATACAGATCATGCCTAGCAGTAATAGCACGGTCTGTGCGTTAAAAGCTGAAGTCATCGCCCGAATAAAAGTCATTGTCCGCTACCTCGCTTTCTTTGTTTTGGTCCATGGCAATGGTGTAAGCATTCATCAAAGCCGCTATGGGATCGATCCGTGTCGCATTGTGCGCCTTGTCGATGATCGGGTTGTTGTTGGCGTCATACTTTAGAATGGCGTTGTTCACCGCATAGGCTAGTAGTTGGTTGTCGGCATGCTTGAGTAGGCCGTTAAAGAGATCATCACGGAACCGCACAGTCGGTATTGACAGTGTGCGCTGGCCTTGGCGTACCTCAACCATTGGTAAGTCTCGTTTCTCAAACTCTGGCAGTAGGTAGCCGAACGACCACGGATCGTAACAGATGGCGCGCACATTCCAGTGGTTCCGCTCGATCATGTCGAGAATGAAGCGTAGCACCTCGTCATAGTCGATCATGCCGCTGTCGAGTTTGGTAATGCTACACTCGCCGCGACTGGCGCCACTGATGTAATCGAACCCGTCACGCTTGATCTTCTCTTCCAGTCCGTACTTCGTTCCCACGAATGAATGGCTGTCAGCATACAGGTAGCTGTCTTCGGGAACCAGCCACGAGATGCTGGTCAGGTCGCTAGACTTAGAGAGGTCCAGCCCGATATACACATCCTTGCCTCTAGTGTCTGGTGGCTCGATAGTGGCTTTCTCCCAGTCGTCAAGACTGATGTAACTGTCTGCTCTAGCTGATTGCCACATGTTGAAGTTCTTGACTAGAATTGGCCGCAGGGTTCCTTGCTTGGCTGCTAGATCAACATCAGCCTGCAAGCTAGGCCGCATTGTCTTCGCTCTTTCAGCATTAGCCAGTAGTGGATTGGACTTCTCCCAAGTCTCTGGCGCAAAGGCTTCATCCTTGCTATCCTGCTCAAAAATGGCAATAAAATACCGATCAGCTTGTTCGCGACCGGTTAAGATTTTGGAGACGAATTTATATTCTTTATACATAGGACCATTCAGGTTTGGCCCCGTGGTCGAGATGACGGCCAGTAAACTGTTGTCACTGTTGATCTGGCCGGATTTGAGTGTTCGCATAATCTCATCATTACGAGCTAAGGCGAACTCATCAATAATAGCCAAGTCACTTTGATAACCATCTAGGCTGTGCAGATCAGACGCAAGCGGCACGGCTCGGCTGTTGCTCGGCAAGTCGATGATCTCGTTGCGGTTGATCTTCAAACGTTCTCTCACAGAGGTAGAAACTTTCCAAACTTGACGTAAGCCGCTAGACAACATATCGAATGCTAAGTGTGCTTGGGCGTTGCTGTTGGCCGTATAAACGATTTCTCGGTTCATGGCGGGCTTGTTCTCCATGAGGAGATACAACGCACCTAGATCAGCCATCAGGAAGCTCTTACCATTCTTGCGTGCCATGCTAATGTAGGCTCGATCATACCGGCGGTTGCCAGTTTCCTTATCACGCCAGCCGAACAGCTCTGAAATCAACCACTTCTGAAACAGCTCTAACTTGAGTGGTGACCCATCACGTGCCGGCATCAGTTCGATGAATTCAATGGCTTTGTTGGCAAAGTCCTCATCGAAGTAATACGGCCATGGGTTCTTCTTGCGCTTGCTGGCTTTCAGGTCCCGCCGATAACGTCTTGCAGCTTGCTTGATTTTCTTGCCGGCCACGATATCGCCGCTTAGTACCTTGTCGGTATATTCAGTCGCATAGTTCATTGGGCTATCAACTCCGCGAACGGGTCGTCAGGCTTCTTCTTAGTCTCGCTCTTAACCGCTAACTTAGCCCGGCTGTAGACTGACAAGCCAAGCAAGTCATCAATACGGATCATCTGATTAGTGGCGTCCAGTTTCATCTTCACGGCCGGGTTGGCTTTCACGCTATCAGTGGTTTCAACCGTCATGCCTTGCTCTTTTACAAGCTCGGCTGCTTTCTGAATGTCAGAATAGGCTTGGCAGTGACTGGCAATCAGGGCAGCGTCCAGTTCGCTCACTGGAATGTCCTTTTTGAGTAACGGCACAATACGTTGCCACTCGGTCACGGCATAGTCATCAAGCCATGCAGGGGGCTGTTCAACCAATTCTTGATAGGTAAATAATGCTTCTTCCATGTCACGCCGATCGGCGAGCTTCTTCTTGCTCATCGTGCCACGCATTTGGGTAATGGATTTAAGCGGTGCGCCCATTGCTATCGCGTCCTTTCTTTATAATTCTGATTAGACTTATCTAATCTAATTATAACACGAATTTTCTAGTTTACATAATTAATTACGGTAATCACTGATTTTCAATATTTAAACTGGGATGCTTGGTCCCCATGATTATATGACCTAGCCCCCATAACTAGATGGGGATAGCGTGCGGCGTCTTCGACTTTCGTCTTCACGCCATGGCAAGCGTTGCACAGGCTTTGTAGGTTGCTCTCGTCGAAGCGTCGGCTCCAGTCCACACGTATCGGTACAATATGATCTACGACGTCAGCTTGCACGTATAAGCCGTTGGCCTTGCATCGTTCACACAGCGGATGTGCAAGACGATAGGAATACGACAGCTTGCGCCACGCTTTGGACTTGTAGAACTTAAAGTAACGACCACCGATTGCTTTGCGATATGCATAGCGTTCATTGTCGGACGCTCGTGGTTCTGGCTGGTGCTTATCACAGTACCGTTGATTGAACGGCACCATGGTGTTGCAACCAGCATGGTTACATAGCTTCATAATCATGACAACACGCCTGCCTTTTCGGGTTCAGGCTTATCGTCGCGATAGTAAAGCTGAACGGTTATCATATTATCTGGCGCAGAGAATACCCGAATGAATCCGACTTGCCACCTGTGTAGCACCATGAACTTGTCGATGATACCGTTTAGTTCTCCTTGATGCGCAGTATATTCAAATAGTTTCATCGTTCTAAGCTCCTTTGGTTGTCTTCTTGAGTGTCACAACATCGAATGCATTAGGATCATCATCATAGGCAATGGACTGAATATCATATACAGTGCCAGCCAGCCTCACCAGCATACTATCGTTAAGAGTGTCTGTGTGCCGCACAACAATGGCTATGGTGTCCGCTAGGTCTGTGCCCGTAATCTGGTAGGTCTGTGTAACAGTGCGGTTATATGAACCATAGAACAGCGTGCCAGTCGGCTCAAATGTAGAGATGTTAATACCTGCACCAGTCCTGCGACTAACTGTCTTACCGATTTCAGCCACCTTGTTCAGCCGGGCGATTGAATACTTCTTCATATCGTTACCCCCTTAGTCCCATCGTTCATCGTCGGCCCAGTCGGTCGTGGCGTGCTTCTTTAAGTCTGCAATGGCTTGCTTTACCAGGACGTTGGCACTGCTGGCGTTGCTGTCCTGCGATCCATACAGCAAGCGGGTGACCGTTTCCAGTGTCTGGATAACCTTGTTCGTGCTCTGCTTTGAAATGCGGTTGTAATTGTGCTGCGTCATTATTTTGGTTCCTTTCTTCGTTGTGGTACCTACCCATCTGCCTACCGGGGTTAGCCCTTGCGGCTCTAAGGCTGGGGGTGCTTTAGTAGGACGGTAGGCAGCTTTTACCATATACCCCAGATAAATGTCATGAACACATTGCCTATTTTGTTCATGAACTTTTCTATGCTCATTGGTTTAACGTGCCTACTTGCCTACCAAAGTGGGTTAAACTCTTGCGCCCCTAAGGGCAAACACGGTAGGCAAAACGGTAGGACGCGGGTAGGCTAAATCTTTATATATCCGCTGGTATTGAAGGCTCCCAGTTTGAGGTGTCGCCGTGGCTCCCACCCTGGCATTGTGTCCATGATTTCCCGCAGCTTGGCTTTAAGTCGGCCATACTGCGCCGTGCCGTCTTTGGTGTGGTCAAGGTTGAACCCGATATCTAGCAGCCACGGGATTGAAATGCGATCTAGCTTAATCGTGGCGCCGTTGTCTTCGTCAGGCCGACCGTCAAGCAGTAACCCCACACGGGTGCGCTGTGTGGCTCTGTCTGCCTTCCACCAGCCGGTGGGGTACTCTGCACCTAAAATCAGCTTCACACGCTCCGCCGTGTCGTCTACGGCCTCGAACGCGGCCTTTGCTTCGTCAATCATGGCTTGTTCTTCTGGCGCTGTGACTAACTTGGCCCGATCGTCGCCGTCCTTGAAGCGTGCCACCGCCTCGCCCAGTACCATGTCGATATCGGCGGGGGTTAGCTGCTTCACTGGTCGGGCAATCTCGCCGACACCGCACGTAATGACGTTGAAGCGACGCGATCCAGTGGCGTCTTTGAGAATGCTACGTTCGTTGGTGGTGCCTGCCAGCACGAAGCGGCGGGGGAACTTTTCCAGATTAGGCTTGTACGGTAGGCGCACTTCGTCGGCTTGGCGTGTAATGAACGACTTAACCACGGCGAAGCTGTTAGTCTTGTGATCGGTGATAACGGCCAGCTCATCGTCGTTGACAAGCAACTTCTGGGCGACGATCTGAATAGCGTCTTTGCTCTTCATATCCAGTAGCGCGTCAGTATAATAGTCGCCGCCGATCTTACTAAGTAGCCACGTCTTACCGATCCCTTGCTTTTGACTGTATAGAATCGTCATGAAGTCGAACTTAGTGCCCGGATCATACGCCCGCGCGATCAGCCCAGCGAAGAACAACCGTGTCATTAGTACCGTGGTGGGGGTGTCGGCGGCGCCTAGCGTCTCAATAAAGAAGCGATCGAGCACGGGCTTGCTGCCAGCGTCGCGCCAGGCGGCTTCTGCTCCGTCCATGCGATCCACTACCGGGTTAAATCGGTGCAGACGTGCAGAATACAGCATTGCTTTGGTGGTGATATCACTGGAAAAATTGACCGCCCAGGCGTCGTCGATAAGCAGTTGAAGCTGCCCGGTTAGCGTTGAATCGGCGACGCCTTCATCGGCTTGTAAGGTGGCGTTGTCCGTCACCATATTGTTATCTGTCACCATCACGTCACCGGTGAAGTCGTTGTAAGCTAACTTGTCGGCGAAAGTGGGGTCGTTGGTTAGAATCAGTGTGGCATTCAAGGGGCTGTTTGGCTCAATATCGCCACTATTTTTCTTGTAGTGCAGTTTCTGCGCCCAGACTTCACTTTGGACGTCTTTGTTATAATCGGCGAAAAGTGCATTCGCCTGCTTTCCGTACCCGGCTTTATCGACGGGCGGGACGACTTGAAGCAAGTCTGCTTGCGTTGGCGTTGTTCTTCGCCTCCATTCGTTTCTTGACGCTTAGGAATAGTCCATTAAGTTCGTGCGGCGGCAGCGGCGGCCGGTTGCGATCGTTTAGGTCGTTAGCGAACCTGGTAATGGTTGCTGCAACGACGTGCTGGTCGGTTAGGAATGACACGAAATTAAACATTGTGTAGTTCCTTGCCATGCGCTTGTCGCCCGTTTGCGTGTAGCCGATTGTTGCACCTTCGTCGGCGCCGTCGATCATCGTGGTAAACATGTCAGCCCAGTATTTCCGTTGCCGAAAGTTGCCGTCTACTACGTTGCTAGGCTTGCGCCGATCGGGTGGGGTGATCTGAATGCTGTCGAAGTAGTCAAGCCAACGGAATTTTTCCGCTTCGGTCATGCCGATATTCGTAAAGAAGCGGCTCACGTCTTTGTAGTCTGACTTCTTGGCAGTACCTTGTGCGATCCGATCCAAGGAAAAGCCTAGGGGCGTCTTGTGCCGTGGTGCTTGGTATGTGGCAGTTGGTTTTGTCAGTGTGGCAGCAGTATCGTCGTGATTCATCAGAATGGCTTTGAGCTGGTCACTAACGACAAGCGGGTCGCCGTCGTGTACACGGATCAGGTCGGTGGCGTTGTGCTCCGTCTGCACTGGTAAAAAGAAAACCTGTCCCCACGGCGTTGAAGCCTCGTCCAGTTCAGCCCCTAACACGCGCGCCAGGGCGTTCATTAAGGCTTGGTACTCTGCTGGCCGTGTTACCATGCGATCAAGCGGCACCAGAAGCCTGTACCGCACGTTGTCGGGGCGATAACTGAATGTCTTATATAGGACGTACCCGATCCGCCGGGGGTCAAGTTTGCCCGCTACGGCCTCTAAGAACTTGTCTTCATCTGCGATCCGGTCGAAGTCCAGCGGCAGAACGTCGCGCCCCACGGTGTTACGATTGCCGTGGCAGCTATTTGGAATCATCTCGCCGCCGACAGCGCCATTTAAGACGTACTGCTTTTTGTGATCTTTATCGTCCTTATCCGTGGCAGCCGCGACTTGTAGAGGGTGAAACGTCCTGAAGTAGGTTAGGTAGTCGGTAGGAATGTCAATCTGCCGCATTGGTGCTTTACTTTTGACGTGGCCCACATATAATGATGGCATCTTAGTCACCGCCTTTCTTCATACCAGCTTCTAGCAACCGACGGCTGTCGATGATCTTATCCATCATGCAGCTAAGTAAAGCTTCGCACGTACCACTTGAACGCGTCACTTCTAAGAGCACGAGTCCTTCATCTTTTTTGTTAATATCCATCATAAATTGCCTCCATTTTCCTTGACAAAAACATCTAATAGAAGCAAGCTAAAAGTCGATATAGATTTTTTCGCTTGTCTTCTTCTCGTCTTGAGCTGCAACTCTTGGCGATTTTTTTGTGGCCTCAATTAGTGAGCGCTTTTCGGCTTTTTGAGCTTGCCAATACCGATCACACTCGGCATCGGCTTGCACGTAGTCTCGCCACTGAAATCCGAACCTTGTGCTAACCATTTTTGCCATGACGATCGTCCTCCGAGAATTGAAAATAAGCGCCGCAGACAGCCCCAATCAGGAACGCCATGCAGAGTGCCGGGACGGTGAGCGGGTGGCTTAGTAGCCACGTAATTAGATTGGTCATTATGATCATCGTCATCACCTCACATATAAGCGTTTAAGAATTCATCATCAACGTTCTGGCCGATTTGATCGAAGATTGTTTCGGCTAAACTCTTCGCATATTCGGTTGATGAAACTTGAGTAGTATACATACCGTTTTTGTACACGGTATCGATCTGGTAAGTCTTTGATTCGTCCAGTTCACGGATTGTATTCGCAAGTTCAGCGATGAAGCCTAGTGTTTTTCTGTTAAATGTCATGATGTTGTTCCTTTCTGTGCTTTGTGCCTGTCATAAGTTGCTTACAATTTTCCGCCTGCCCAGCAGTCTAAACTTCCCTTGATGCCATGAACTTGATAAGCTGCGCCTTGCTGATACGCTTGGCCGTGCCGATGAACGTCACCTTAACGTCGCCTTGGTTAATCAGCTTCGTTAGGGTGCCGCGGCTGATACCTAAGAAGTCGGCCGCCTGCCCCAAGTTCAAGAAGTCGGGTGCGTCGGTCTGGGCCTTCGGCTGCGCGTGCATCATCTCTGCGACGGTCTGGCGTACTTCGCTATGGATCAGTTCGGTCAGTTCTGCCGGTAGTGTAATAGTTGCCTGTGCTTGCATGTGGATCACCTCCTTCGATTTGTAAACCATTGTCTACATCTGATTTAAAAATTGATGTAGCCTTTCGTCTACATCAATATTAAACCACGCGTACGAATGGGTGTCAATGATTTTTGTATACTTTTGTCTACCGGTGTAATACAATGGCTTTGGGAGGGAGATGAAACGCTATGTCCATAGGCGATAATATCAGGCAGCTTAGAAAATCTCGTGGGTACAATCAGGAGAAATTCGCCAAAATAATCGGTGTCTCACGTCCTTATTTAAGTGAGCTTGAGCACGACAAACGCAATCTGGGAACTGCGACGTTACGGAATTTGGCTAAGAAGATGAACGTTTCAATGTTGTATCTTATGGAGGGAAGTCAATATGATACTTCTGAACTTCCCCCAGAGACCGCTAAGCAACTTTCAGAACTTGAATCCCAGTGGTTTGATGATGGTCAAAAAGGCGCCGAACAACGTGTTGTTGAATTCGTTAGAGATCCTGACTATAAAGACACGCCTTTTCGTTTTGAAACGCTAACTGCAATGTCTAGCCTCGTCGAATATGCATACCGGAATAAAGAGCCGGGTTTAACTGACCATACGAAAAAGCTTAGAGCGATGGCGAACCTTCTGGATAATGTCAATAAAATGCTGGCTGACCCGGCTATGAGAACTGAAGAGTCTCTTCAAGAAACTAAAAATTTCATAGACCTGATCACTACGCCTGCTTCAGAGATTACATCTGACTGATTCACGGAAATTCAATCATTTCCGTTTCTCCATATCGCACCGCCTGCCCAGCGTGACGGATAGGAGAAGAATATGGCATCAATTACACGTTACAAGTTGAAATCTGGCGGCACTGCTTGGAAATTTCAGGCATACACCGCATCAGATCCGAAGACAGGCAAGCGACACAAGGTTACTCGTCAGGGGTTTGCCACCAAATCTGAAGCAAAAATAAAAGCCGCGCGGTTTGAAGAAAACCAACGGCGGCACGGATTTAGTGAATCAAACCGGTTAACATTTCAGGAGGTGTATAATTCGTGGTTTGAACAATATAAAAATACGGTCAGGGAATCGACATGGGTCAAAACACGGGATAATTTCAGGCTCCATATCTTGCCTAGATTCGGGGATAAGATACTTTCAAAGATAACCCCGTTAGACTGTCAGACAGCAATCAATGAGTGGTTCGCTGCTGGCTTTGCGAAGTACCGTCAGTTCTTAGGCATGGTGTCACGCATATTCAAGTACGCGATAAGAATGGATATTGCATATAGCAATCCAACTGTAAAAGTCATTGTGCCGGTGGATCGAGAGAAGCCAGCAACCACGATGAAGGATAATTACTACGCGTTAGACGAATTGAAGACGTTCTTTGAAGCAGCCACTGAATTCAACAACCCAAAGGCATATACGTTGTTTAGGCTACTTGCTTTTACTGGTATGCGACGGGGTGAAGCACTGGCGTTAAGGTGGTCTGATGTTGATTTTTCGGCTGGTACGATCACAGTCAATAAAACCGTCACAGAAGGCGACGGATATAGGCTAATGGTTAACTCACCAAAGACGTACGCCAGCAACAGGAATGTGAGTGTTGACCCTAAGACAATCAGCATTTTACAGCGCCGCCAGTGGGAACAGCGGCAAGAACTATTTGCTGTAGGTATGAGGCCAAGGGGCGCGAATCAGTTGATTTTTACGTCAGATACCAATGATCTATTGCAGCTAACGTATCCGCAAAAATGGCTAGACTGGATCGTCAAGGCTCACAACAATAAACACCCCGACAATCCGCTGAAACGGATAACCGTTCATGGGTTCAGACACACATACGCCACTTTGGCGCATGCGGGCAATATCGAGGCTAAAGAAGTTCAGGCTCAACTTGGACACAAGCGCCTTGCAACCACCATGGACATTTACACGTCGGTCACCGATGAATCTAAGTCAAAAATTGCGTCTAAGTTTGCTCGTTACGTCAACTTATAGAGTGGAAATAGAGTGGCGAAAGAAATTGCACAAGCAAGAATGCCGGCAAATCAACAGCCAATGAGCACCATGTGAAGGTAGTTCTGTTCCCTATCTACCCAATTAAAGGTTTTCATGGGCTGTCACCGGTGTTCAAAATGCCGGTATGACGGCTTTTTTAGTCCTCTGATTTTCACCGACTCACACCGATTTAATTTATTTTGGAAAGGTTTGGAAAGACCCAAGAATTTTTGACTAAAATCTCTTCCAATTTCAAACTATAAAACCGACTAAGACAATGCTGGACAGGCTGGAGTCTATTTCTTAAGTTGCGCTGCTCAATTTGAGGAGTGCTTTTTTACTGCTTTTTGCTAGGGGTATCTGGTGACGTGAATCGGCCACGAATCACTTTCGATATTGTGAATATTGCCGCGTTAACGCGGTATAATCAATGTCAAAAGGGGGTCTTTTGAATGCGTTATACTTGTTCAGATCTTGGTGCCAACCAGATGCTTGATTTAGCCGCTGCCATTGCACGCTTACCCGAACAACTCCGCCCCGGCCATGTCGGCCGCATCGTCGCTGAAACGACGGATGCTGACCCGCTGCCGGCCGTGGCGATCGATTATCAAGTCAGCCCTACTGGGGTGATCGAATTGGATTATGCGTTTTCTGCCAACATCGACCCTGCAGAACGTCACGCTTGGGAAAAAGCCCTGTCCCCTTATCTCAACGCGTGACCGTTGACACGCCTGATGGGGTGGCGTAACGTGAAAATTAAATGAGGAAATGCTCATTCGGCTTAATAAGGGGGAGCTTCAGATATGGCAACTATTTATATGAACTGTACATTATGGCATGGTGACGACCAAGCGGCCCAAGCCAATGCTTGGTTTGCGGTGGCAGACGGCAAGATCACGGCGACGGGAACTGGCAAAGCAGCCCAACAGCCTGGCGATACCATTGTTGATCTAGGCGGCCAATTCGTCATGCCTGGGTTGATGAATGCCCATGTTCATCTATCGATGGATCCCTATGGTGCGACCATGACCAATCAAAGTGAAACCGCGGTGGCGCTGCGGGCAGTGCAAAATCTGCGGCTTTTGCTGCACGCTGGTGTTACCACTGTCCGCGATTGCGGCTGCCCCTTTAATACCGACATCAAGCTCAAAGCCTTACGGCCGACGCTTGGCGAGCCGCTGCCAGACATCGTCGCTTCTGGCCGGCCAATGTCGATGACTGGCGGCCATGGCGATTTTGTTGAAGGCGACAACGGGGAAACTAATATGTCGTATCTCGTGGATTCACCAGACGAAATGCGCAAAGCCGTGCGGACCGCCTTTAAGATCGGTGCGGACAACATCAAGGTGATGGCCACCGGCGGCGTCATGTCGCCTAATGATCAAATCGATGACACCGCTTTGACCGTTGCAGAAATGCAAGTTGCCACAACCGAAGCGCACAATAAACACCGCACCGTCGCTGCCCATGCCCAAGGCCACAAAGGCATCCAAAACGCTTTAGATGCCGGGGTCGATTCCATCGAACACGGCATCTATGTCGATTCCGATCAAGTCGCTTACATGGCAGCCCATGACATCTACTTGGTGCCCACGTTAAATGCCCCAGTCGCCATCAGCCGCTATGGCCGGGAAACCTTGCCAGATTATATGAGCCGCAAAAATGATCAAGTCAAAGACGACTTTTTCACCCACTTGCGGATGGTCTTTCAGTCCCCGGTCAAAGTCGTGGTGGGTACCGATGGCGGCACCCCATTCAACTCATTTGACAAAGGCACCGCCGAAGAAATGGCCTTATGGGTCGACGAATGCGGCGCCACCCCGCGCCAAGCCCTGCTTGGCGCAACCAAATACGCCAGTGAACTATTGCGTCAAACTGACCGCGGCAGCTTAACTGCCGGTCAAGCCGCCGACTTTATCGTGCTTAAAGCCGACCCGTTTCAAGACATCCATGCTGTCGCTCAAGTCGACAAAGGCGTCTTCAAAAACGGGCAGCAAATTCAGTGATTATTCAACAATAAAGGAGTAAATATATGGCCAAACAGACATTACGCCCTTGGGGGATCTTAGCGACTGTCGCTGGTGGGGTCACGCTGGTGGCCGGCGCCCTCAGCTTGACCAGCGGCATCTTAGTTTTGATCAACACCAAAGCCAAGTAGCTCACCCAATGTTTCCAGAAGACCAAAAAACCAGCGCCCCAGTCTTGATGACTGAAGCGCTGGTTTTTTAGTGGTTAAGCTTTTGGTCCTGGTTCTGATGTGATCATCTCTAAGTCCCCGGTAAACTGCCAGGATTTGATCTGGTTGGGGATCAAGAAGTGCGTCCCTTTCTTGATGGCAAATGCTTTGCCATCAGCGATGAATTCGCCGCTGCCGGCAAGCACGGAAACCAGCGTATAAGGGGCTTGAGCTTGTTGCTGGAGCTTGCCGTTCAATTGGATCCGCTGCACGGCAAAAAATGGCGAGATCGGCGGCTGGACGTATGTCGTGATCGTGGCATCATCTGCTTGTTCAGTTTGGATATCGAGTTTTGGATCCACATTCGGCACGTTGGTCGTGTCGATACTTTGCTGCAGATGCAACTCGCGTTTGTGGCCTTGCGCATCGGTACGATCATAATCATACAAGCGATAAGTCGTATCGGAGCTTTGCTGGGTCTCAAGTACCATGATCCCCTTGTTCAGCGCATGGATCGTACCGCTGGGAACGTACACGAAATCGCCGGTTTTAACTGGCACCTTGCGCAACAAATGTTCCCAATCGCCACGGTGGATCATGTCAGCCAACTCCTGGCGCGTCTTGGCATGATGGCCATAAATCAAATAAGAGCCTGGTTCTGCAGAGATCACGTACCAGCATTCTGTCTTACCTAATTCACCTGGTCGTTCATGCGCTGCCGCATAAGCATCATCAGGATGCACTTGCACAGACAAACTGTCATTGGCATCTAAGATCTTAGTCAACAATGGGAAGACCTTCCCTTTTTGATGACCAAAATAAGCTTGATCTTCGGCCCATGCGCGATCCAAAGTTTTGCCTGCTAACGGGCCGTTTTCGATCTTGTTTGGGCCATTAGGGTGAGCGGAGATCGCCCATAATTCACCAATTTTACCATCCGGGATCTGGTAGCCAAATTCAGTTTCGAGCTTGCGGCCACCCCAGATCTTTTGATGAAACACCGGTGCTAAGAATAATGGTTCCGTCATGACTTGCCTCCTCTTTTCATTGCGCTTTCATTTTACCACATCGTGTAAGTAGCGGCTGACGATCTCATCACGCCGCGGTAAAAAATCTGGATTCACCCGCGGATGGACCCGATTGCTCAACACGATCAAGGCTTGTTGCCGCTGCATCGACAAGAGCCAAAAGCCGCCGGTGTAGCCGGTATGATACAACCAGACCCCACCGTCAGGGTCGTGTCTGAGATCCCAGCCCAAACTGCGCCCGCCGGCATAATCTTGCGCCAACGCCGCAAACGCCTGTTGCGGCCAAGCGGCAGCGTTTCTTTGCCCAAACGCGTACTGTGTGAACTTGATCAGATCCGCCAGCGTAGCAAATAGCCCTGCCGATCCTGCATGCACGCCTAAGATCCGGGCTTTGGGATCATGCACGACCCCGCGCAACAACTCGCCATGTGCATATGTGGTCGGGACACAATCAGCAGGATCTGGGGTAAAAGTTGCCCCAGTCAACCCCAACGGTTGCAAAACGCGCGTCGTGATCAAGGTTTGGATCGCGTCGTCAAAGACGTTTTCCAGCGCCCAGCCGACTAATAACAAATTAAAGTCGCGATACAACACCGTTTTTGGGCCAGTCGGCGCCAATGTCGTGATCAAAGCCTGCCGCAAAGCCCGGGGAGCCAAGTCATCGCGATGCGGAATGTAGCCTTCAAGCCCGCTAGTATGCGTTAAGGCCTCGCGAAATGTCGTGGCCGGTTTAAATTCTGGCAGCCACTCGCGCAACGGCTGATCGATGGCGACTTGTTTAGTTGACAAAGCCTGTAAAAATACCATGGTGGTGCCAAGCACCTTGGTCAATGAAGCCAAGTCATAGACCATCCCTGGGCGCAATGGCATAACTGTCGGCTGCCACTGGCTAGCCCCAAATACCATAGTCGTCACACGCCGGCCATCCATTAACGCCGCACTCACACCAGGTACCACATGGTCTGACACCAGTTGGCGGAGGCGTTTTTCTGTCTGATTCAAATGGGTCAACTCCGATCTGTCGCCCATTTTACCACATGCTTTAGCCAGTCGCTCAGCATTGGACAACGAGCTGAAAACTCTGCCAATGGGGACAAAAAAGCGGGTAAGCCCAATGGTTTACCCGCTTGTCACTACTTATATTCACGCGCCCATTTCTTCTTGGACCACGGCCACGATCGATTCGACATACTGATCGACCAATGCTTGGGTCTTCGCTTCTGCCATCACGCGCAATAATGGTTCGGTGCCGCTTGGACGCACTAAGACGCGACCGTCGCCGGCCATTTGGGCTTCCACAGCGTCAATGGCATCTTGGATCGCCGGATACTGCTTCCAGTTATCCTTGTCTTTGACGGTGACATTGACCAACTTTTGGGGATAGGTGGTCACCGGTGCCGCCAATTCTGAAAGCGGCTTGCCGGTTTGTTTCATCACGTTCAACAAATGGATCCCAGTGAGCATGCCATCGCCGGTGTTGTGGTAATCCGACAAAATCACATGGCCGCTTTGTTCGCCACCGATGTTGTAGCCATTGGCCCGCATTTCTTCGGAGACATGCCGATCGCCGACTGCGGTTTGGACTGACTTCATCCCTGCTGCTTCAAGCGCTTTATACATGCCAAGGTTGCTCATGACCGTGGTCACGACCGTATCTTTTTTCAAGCGGCCTTGCGCTTGCATGTAATGGCCTAAGATGTACATGATCTTATCCCCATCAACGATATTGCCTTTTTCGTCAACAGCGATGCAGCGATCGCCATCGCCATCAAATGCCAGACCCGCTTGGGCGCCTTTTTCAACGACAAACTGTGCGAGCGCTTCTGGATGCGTCGAGCCGACGCCTTTGTTGATGTTGATGCCGTCGGGACTGGTCGCCATGGTGTCAAACTCGGTATCTAAATCAGCAAAAAGCCGTGAGACTAAGCCGCTGGTGGCACCGTTAGCGGCATCTAATGCCACATGCATGCCCGTCAAGTCATCAGACAAGGTTTGTTCCAAAAATTGGGTGTACTTCAATGCCCCTTCTGGATAATCCGTCACACTGCCTAAGCCTTCTGCTGCTGGCCGCGGCAGCGTGTCTTCTGAGGCATCAAGCAAGGCTTCGATTTCTTCTTCAGTTTCATCAGACAGCTTGAAGCCGTCTGGGCCGAAGAATTTGATGCCATTATCCGCTGCTGGATTGTGCGACGCCGAGATTTGGATCCCGGCAGCAGCTTCTTGGACCTTGATCAAATAAGCCACCGCCGGCGTGGTGATCACGCCTAAGGACAACACTTCGATCCCCACTGACAGCAAACCCGCGATCAACGCTGATGCCAACATTTCGCCACTAGCGCGGGTATCTCGGGCCACCAGCACCTTTGGGCGGCGATCATGATCGAGGTTGTGCTGAGTCAGCACATAGCCGCCGCAGCGTCCTAAGCGAAATGCCAGCTCCGGGGTCAATTCAACATTGGCGACCCCACGGACACCATCGGTTCCAAAATACTTCGTCATCTTGTAATTCCTCATTTCTCAAGTTAGTCGTTGCTATTGCTGTCAGCACTTTGGCTGCTGGCACTTTCACTGCTGCTGGTACTTTCGCTGCTGGCACTGGTGCTGTCAGCTTTGGCACTGCTGCTGGCGGCAGCTGGGGCGTTTGGCGTTTGGGTTGTGTTATCACTGACTTTGATCGCCACTTTCAGCGTGTCTGGGCTGGCCGCAGTTAATTTGGCATTACCCGCAGTGGTGGCGATGGATTTGGTGGTGGACGTCGTGATCCCGTCGATCGCCACCGGGATCGTTAAGCGATCGATATTATCCAATACGGATTGCGATCCGTAAATGGTCACCTCACTGGTCTGGGTGGATAAACTGACCGTTTTACCAGCGGCCGCCGTGCCAGTAGCCTTCAAGGACACCGGCACGCGTTTAGATGGCAGGCTGATCGGCAAGGTCACATGCACCGTTTCTGGGTTGACCACGACGTTGACGGTATTGCCGTCTTCATCCAGCGCCTGCAAGATCACCTCTTGGCTGACGGTTTCTTTAGTGTTGCGCTTCATCACCACGTTAGCCACGACTTGATAGACGCGGTTGATCTCCCCTTTGGCACCGGTGATCTCAGCAGTTTCAGTATTCAGCTTTTGTGTGCCTACCGTATAGCCAGGCGCAAGGGAGTCGCGATTATACTTGACTTGGATCGGCATCCGCCGCGTTTTGCGATCTTGGATATTCACAGTGATCGTGGCGGGTTTGATGCGATAAGACAGCTCTTTGTTCAAGCCGCTTTCTTTGAGCTTGACGGTATGTTTACCCACGCTGAGTTTAGACAGATCGGCAATGATCCGGAAGTTTTGCGTGTTAGCTGTCACGGTGACTAATGAAGCGGCACCTTCGACGGTCACCGAAACATTTTCAGGATAGCCGGTAATAAAATACTTATCCGTATCTGCATTCAACTGGAGCGGCACCTTCAACGTCCGCTTAGTCGTGGCGGTGATGGCGTTATCTGAGTGCGCATCTTGGCGCGTATTATTGATATTTTCGGCGTGGACATAGGCGAACAACCCGACAGCCAGCAAAAAGGCTAATAACCGATAAGCCCACTTGCTTTCCCAAAAGTTCTTAAAGTTCATCGCTTTGACCCCCTTTGCCGGGTCCCGGTGAGCCAAGCGATAACTGGATTTTGCTGTTTTTCTTCTTCAGCAGGTACCAGTTGCGCCGTCAATAACTTCAAATAATCCTCCCGGGTCAAATCGCGGATCAAGTGATTATTGTTGGTCACGGTGACGCCGCCGGTTTCTTCAGAAATGACGATCGTCAATGCGTCAGTCACTTCACTGATCCCTACGGCTGCACGATGGCGCGTGCCGAGTTCTTTGGGGATCAGATTTGATTCGGATAACGGCAAATAAGCAGCCGCAACTGCGACCCGGTTATCGCGAATGATCACCGCCCCATCATGCAGCGGGGTGTTAGGAATGAAAATATTGATCAACAATTCTCCTGACACATCGGCATCGATCGGGATCCCGGTTTCGATATAATCTTCCAGTCCCGTGTTTTGCTGGATCGTGATCAACGCCCCGATGCGGCGTTTGCTCATGTATTGGATCGCCTTATCCAGCTGCGCGACCAAGCGGGTCTCTGCTTCATGCTGGTTGGATTTGGTCCAAGGCAATACAGAACCGCGGCCGAGATGTTCAAGCCCGCGCCGGATCTCAGGTTGAAAAATGATCACCAGTGCTGGCACAGACCAGGTGATGACCATATCGGCGAGGTAGCCGACAGTTTTGAGCTGCAAATACCATGAGATGATCTTGATGATCGCAATCACGAAGACGCCTTTAAGTAATTGCACCGCTTTGGTCCCGCGGATCAACATGATCAAGCGGTAGATCACGTACCACACGACCGCCACATCGATCACATTTGCCACCGTCGACCAGGTCAACAGGTTGGCCAAAAATGTCTGCATGTCACGCCTCCCATTATATGTTTAATTGTCATTATACCACGATTTTCACAGGCCGTTTTGCCGGTGAAAAGCCGCGAGCTGGCGGCGTTAATATTAACCTGATTATTTATTCACGTACTGGCGAAGACGTCTGTCCTTACCCCTGCATACGCTGGCCATATCGATACGCTGATAATATTCTTTGAATTAGATGAAGAGTGGTGGTTGATGCGCTTCCAAAGCGTTAGAATGTGGTTATCCAAAGATTTGGAAAGGAACGTGAGTGTATGAATGCGACAGAGGAAAAACGTGCTCAATTCGCGCAGGCGACCCAAGCTCAAGTCCTCGCTCAACTAAAAACAAGTGCCACCGGATTGTCTCAAGACGATGCCGCACAACGGTTGAATCAATATGGGCCCAACACTATCACCAAAGGACAAGAAGGCTCCCAGCTCAAGGTCTTCTTGAAAAATTTTGCCAGCCTCATGGCGATTTTACTGTGGGTCTCTGGGCTGATCGCGATCTTGTCGGGCACATTAGAGTTAGGGATCGCGATTTGGCTGGTCAACATCATCAACGGCTGCTTTAGTTTCTGGCAAGAGCATCAAGCTAAAAAAGCCACCGATTCTTTGATGGCGATGCTGCCCACATTCACCCAAGTCTACCGCGATGGCAAAGTCCAGCAAATCGACGCCACCCAGCTGGTACCAGGCGACGTTTTCACCTTACAAGCTGGTAACGCGGTCCCAGTCGATGCGCGCCTTTTGGAAGCCACGTCGATGCAAGTTGACCAAAGTGCTTTGACCGGTGAATCCGTCCCTGAATCTAAAAACGTCAAATATGACCCTGGTGAAGGGGAATTTGCCGAAAGCAACCTGATTTATGCCGGCACCACGGTTGGCGCGGGGACGGGCTTGGCCGTTTGTTTTGCCAGCGGGATGAACACCGAATTTGGTCAGATCGCGACTTTGACCCAACAACAAGTCAAAGTCGACAGCCCCTTGACCAAAGAATTGAACCGGCTGACCAAGCAGATCTCGATGATCGCCATCGGCATCGGCATCGCCTTTTTCGTCGCAGCGATCTTCTTCGTCCATTATCCGATCGCCAAATCCTTCATCTTTGCCTTAGGGATGATCGTGGCCTTCATTCCTGAAGGCTTGCTGCCAACGGTGACCTTATCGCTGGCGCATGGGGTGCAGCGCATGGCCAAGCGCCATGCCTTGGTCAAAGACCTCAACTCAGTAGAAACCTTAGGTGAAACCACCGTCATTTGTTCCGATAAAACTGGGACGCTGACGCAAAACCAAATGACCGTTAACCACATTTGGCTGCTTAACCATACCTATGAACTAACCGGACAAGGCTATGTCAACAATGGCCACATCGAATTAGACGACCAAACCGTCGACTTTCATAGTGATCCTGACCTTGACCGCCTCTTGCGGGTCGCTGCATTGAACAACGATACCAAAGTCCAACAAGACCCCGAGACCCATAAGCCCAAACTCTTAGGCACACCGACTGAAGCCGCATTGATCATCATGGCTGAAAAAGCCGGGTTTGATCTGGCAAAAGCCGCCAAAGAAACGCCGCGGCTCAAAGAGTTCCCCTTTGATTCCGACCGCAAGCGGATGTGCACGATCCATCAACATGATGCCAACACCTTGTCAGCTTGTGTGAAAGGCAGCTTGTCAGACCTGCTGCCGCAATGCGATACCATTCAAGTTGCTGGGGCGATCCGCCGCTTGACGCCTGATGATATCGATAAGATCAATGCCGCCAACCGTAAATTTGCCGCTCAAGGGCTGCGCAGTTTGGCGATCGCCTACCGCCAGCTGCCTGGCGACAGTGACTTAGACAGCTTGACGATCGAAAATACCGAAACCCAGCTGACCTTCTTGGGGCTGACGGTCATGGCCGATCCGCCGCGTCCTGAAATCTATCAAGCGGTGCAAGAATGCCACGATGCCAACATCAAGATCATCATGGTGACTGGGGATTCCACCTTGACGGCCAAGTCGATCGCCGTGAAGATCGGCTTGACTTCTGATCAAGCGCGCGTCGTCACCGGTACTGAACTTGACGCCATGAGTGAAGCCCAGTTGCAAGAAGCCTTGCGCGGGGAGATCATTTTCGCCCGGGTCGCGCCTGAACAAAAGTACAAGATCGTGTCGACCTTACAAAAAAATGGCGAGATTGTGGCGTCCACCGGCGATGGGGTCAATGATGCGCCTGCTTTGAAAAAAGCCGATATCGGCGTGGCCATGGGGGTCACCGGTACCGATGTTGCCAAAGATGCCGCTGATATGATCTTGACTGATGATAACTTCGCCTCCATCGTCAGTGCGATCGAAGAAGGCCGAACGGTTTATGCCAACTTGCAAAAGTTTTTGACCTACATCTTGACCTCTAATGTTCCAGAAGCGATCCCTAGTGTCTTGTTCCTGTTCTCGCGCGGGTTGATCCCGTTGCCAATGACCGTGATGCAGATCTTGACCGTCGATTTAGGTACCGATATGCTGCCGGCATTGGGCTTAGGCTCTGAGCAAGCAGAACCCGGCATCATGCACCAGCCTCCGCGTGCGCGGGATGCACATCTGTTGAATAAGCAGGTGGTTTGGAAGGCCTTCGCCTGGTATGGCATGTTGGCCAGTGCGATCTCGACATTTGCCTACTTCTTCGTCAACTGGCAAAATGGCTGGCCAGACGTCGCCTTATTCGCTTCCGGCAATGGTTATGCGCGGGCAACGACGATGGTCTTAGGTGCGATCGTCTTCTTCCAGATCGCCAATGCGCTCAACTGCCGGACACAAAGTGCTTCTGTCTTCAAAACCGGCATCTTTTCCAATATCCGGATCTGGTATGGGATCATTTTTGAAGTGATCTTACTGGCGATCTTAACGCTGGTCCCATTCCTGCAAGGACTCTTCAACACCACCGCGTTAGCTTGGCAAGATTGGGTCTTCTTAGCGATCATCCCGATCCCAGTCTTCTTGATCGAAGAACTGCGCAAATCCTGGCTGCGCCGGCGGCAACAAGCTTGACCCCAATTTGGGGTGCCGCTGAGCTGGCGGCATGCAAATAAGGCGTGCGACTTTTGTCGCACGCCTTATTTTTTTCTCATTCAAATCATCAACGCTTTAATAATACCGACTGTGGTTATGCAAGTTCAGCTTAGCGATGATCGTGTTGGGATCACTTTCTTCTAACGGTTGGATCCACAAGCCCAAGCCATCGATCATCTTCAGCATATAATTGGTCACCGCGATTTCTTCCTCTGCTGGATCTAATGCCATCCCCGCACCTTCAGCGACTGCCATTGCGTCTTCGATCGAAAAAACGATCGTGTCGACAAACGTCGTGGCTAACTCTTGGTACATTTCTGTGATCTTATCGTTCACGTAGTCGCGTACGGCATCAAGAGCTTTCGAATTCTTGGCCTGCAGGTCATAATAGCGCGTGACCAAGTGGTTGTTGTCAATTTCCATAGTGTGTTGCTCCTCCCAATAAAACGCCTTAAGTGCTTCACTCATAGTGTACCCTTTCTATATTCTTTTTTGTATATAGACAATGAGAAATTCATGGCAAACTTGCACACTAAAAGTAAGCCCGGTACACTGAATCGTACGGAAAAATTGAGGAGGAGTCAACATTGTTTAAAAAATCACTGCGCATCGTTTTGGGTCTGGCATTATTACTCGGGTTGGCCGCCTGCGGCAAAACCACCAGCAGCGCCAAGCCCAGCCTCGATTCTGAGTTAGTCAATAAAGGCACCTTGACGATCGGCTTAGAAGGCACCTACCAACCTTATAGTTATCACAAAGATGGCAAATTAACCGGCTATGAAGTGGAATTAGGCAAGGCGATGGCTAAGGAAATGGGCTTAAAGCCAAAATTCGTCGAATCTAAATGGGATTCGCTGATCGCCGGCTTGGACGTCAATAAGTACGACGTGATCTTAAACAACGTCGCCAAAACGCCGCAACGGGCTGAAAAATATGCCTTCACCACCGCCTACACTGCCGGCAAATCTCAATTAGCAGTCAAGAAAAACAACACCACGATCAAATCCTTGCAAGATATCAAAGGCAAAAAAATGGCGCAAAGCGTCACCTCAAATAACGCTGCCAACGTCAAAAAACTCGGGGCTCAAATCGTCCCCGTTGACGGGTTCTCTCAATCCATTCAATTGATCGAACAAGGCCGCGTCGCTGGCACAGTCAACGATTCCGCGTCGTTTTATGCTTACTTGAAGCAAAACCCCAACGCCGACATCAAACTGATGTCAGTGGGCAAAACCATCCCTGCAACGCCTGCACGCGGCTTGTTACGCAAAAAAGACACCGCTTTACAAGCCAAAGCAGACCAAGCCTTGAAAACCTTACGCGCTAACGGCACCTTGTCGAAGCTGTCCAAACAATTCTTCGGCGGCGACGTCACCAAATAGTTAGCCCCTCACCGCAACGCCTTGACCCCACGGTTCATGTGAATCGCGGTATCAAGGCGTTTTTTTGGCCGGCTCGTGAGAGCGTATCTGCCGCTTAGGCCTGCCGCCGTGCTATACTAGCGACAAAAGCCTAAAAGGAAGTGTGTGTATGTCTTTGCCTCATCGAAGTGCGGTTGCTGAAGCTGAAACTTGGGATCTGACCCCGCTTTATGCTAATGACCAGGCATTTGCAGCCGACTTGCGCCGGTTAGCCGAATTGGTCCAAGATTTTGCTCATATCTACACCGGGCGCTTGACGCAGCCCGCGGTGATCGCTGATTGTTTGGATGACTACGCCAATATTTTGACGATCATGGATCATCTTGATCACTACGGTTTTTTGCCCCAATCAGCCGATACCACCGATGCGTCTGCCGCTGACCGCGCCAACCGCACGGCCACCGCGCTGGCGCAAGCTAATGGCCAATTGACCTTTGTGGAAGCTGAATTACAAGCCCAACCGGCTGACACCTTAGCCAGCGTGGCAGCGATCGACGCCGACCATGCCGCATTCATCCGCCACATTCAACAAGCCCAACAAGACGCATTGCCGCCAGCCACAGAAAAAGCCTTGGCGGAACTGGCGCCAGCACTTGACGCGCCTAATGACATCCGCAGTCAAACGGTTTTTGCGGACATGGATTTTGGCACTTTTACCGCCAACGGCCGCGACTATCCATTATCGTTTGTATTATACGAAGAAGACTATCAAAAGCACCCAGATGTCGCCGTTCGCCGCGCTGCTTATGCCAAATTCAGCGCCGTTTTGGCCCAATACCAAAACACCATGGCCGCCGGCTACTACGCGCAAGTGGCGAAGGAAAAAACGTTAGCGACCATGCGCGGCTATGATTCAGTGATCGACTACTTGCTGCGTGATCAAGAGATCCCGCGGGCGCTGTTTGATCGGCAAATCGATGTCTTGATGCAAGACTTGGCGCCAGTCATGCGGCGTTATGTGCACCACCTCAAGGAACAGTTAGGATTAGACCGGATCACCTATACCGACTTGCAGGCGGATCTCGATCCTGATTTTGCCCCGCAAGTCACTTGGGCCCAAGCACCAGCATATGTAAAGCGCGCCTTGGCGCCGCTTGGTGATGACTATGCCAGACGCATTGCACAGGCGTTTGACCAACGCTGGGTCGATCGCGCGGCGAATGTTGGCAAGGAATCTGGGGCATTTGCCACAGCGCCATATGGCTTGCATCCTTATGTGTTGATGACTTGGCGCGACGGGTTGCCGGCTTTGTACACCTTGATCCATGAACTGGGCCATTGCGGCCAAATGACGCTGGCAGATGAGCACCACAGCATCTTAGCCCATGAACCGAGTTTGTATATTGTCGAAGCGCCTTCGACTTTTCACGAGCTCTTATTGACGCACAGTTTATTGACGCAAAATGATGACCCGCGCTTGCAGCGTTTTGCGCTGAGCCGCTTGTTATCTGACACCTATTTTCACAATTGCGTTACGCATTTGCTTGAAGCCGCTTTCCAACGCGAGGTCTACACCTTGATCGATCGCGGGGAAAGTTTTGACGCTGCCAAACTCAATGCCATCAAGCGCAAGGTTTTAGCCACCTTCTGGGGCGATGCTGTCGACCTTGATTTTGGTGCACCTGAGCTGACTTGGATGCGGCAAAGCCACTATTACATGGGCTTGTATTCATACACCTACTCCGCCAGCATGGTCGTCGCCACCGGTGCTTATCTGCGGTGGCAAAATGGCGACGTGGCTGATTTAAGCGACTGGCGCAACTTCTTAGCCCTCGGCGACACCCAACCCCCGATCGAAGCCGCCCGCGTCGCCGGTGTCGACATCGCCAACACCGACGCCCTCCACGCCATGGTCGCTTTCTTAGACAGAACCGAAAAACAAATGGAAACCCTCTCCCAAAGCGGAGCACCGCGGGCTTAGGCATGTGCATATGGCGGCTTGGGTGCGTGATGGCAACGCCATCGCGTGCACGAGACGACTTATGCGCAATGCCGTTGCGTTGCGCAGCTCGACGAAGCCCAGAGCGGAGCAAGCCGCTCTTAGGGGTGTGGGTAAGGCAGCCTGGTTGCGTCGCGGCACGCGGCGTGACCGGGATGACTTACCCGCAACCCCGTTGGCTTGCGCAGCTCGACGATAACCCAGAGCGAAGCAAGGACGTACTTAGTGAGTCAAAATAACAGCCACTGGTGATGGGTTGCAACGCAACACAGCACCGGTGGTTTTATTTTGCGCTCACGTTGTCCTTGCGCAGCTCGACGCCAAACAGCCGCCTTAGCGATCCTCACACCACGAGGACCCCTAAGGCGGCTGTTTTCACCTATCATCATGCTTTAAAGTAGCGATCATAATGGATCTGACAATTAGGATTAAACGCATGGCCGCATTGCGGACATTGGCCTTTCGTATACTCAGCAAAGGTTAACTTTGCCTGACAGTTGCCGCACAACACCGCCAGTGAATCCTTTGGGCTAGGTGCAAAAAGATGATCGCACAACGCGTCATGGCACTGGTAACACGCATAATAGTCGCCACAATCAGCACAGCGCAATGCCGCGATATCATTGTCAGTATGGTAATGGCGACAGCGGCCTGCCGCATCGCAATCAAGTCCGTGGATCAACGTCAACTTTAACCACCTCGCCGCTCATATAAGTCGTGTTCCCTGCCGCCGTTTGCAACACCAGCCCGCCATTGGCCGCAATCGCTTGCGCCACCCCGGTGATGCGCCGGTCGCCTAATGCCAAAGTGACGGTGTGGCCTAACACCGTTGAAGCTTGTCGGTATGCCGGCAAAAAATCTCCAGTCGCAACGGTTTGATACATCGCTAAGATCGCCGTCAACAACTCTGCGGCTAAGCGATTGCGATCGACAGGCGCCGTGGTGATGCTGCCGGCAATCGCTTCGATAGCCGGCGGAAATTTGGCCGTGTTCAAGTTCAACCCGATGCCGACGACAAATGCGGCACTAGTTGCAGATTCGACTTCCAACACCGCTTCAGTGATGATCCCACCGACTTTTTTGGCGCCGAGCATGATGTCATTGACCCACTTCAACCCAAAATCCGCTTGGGGAAACCAGCGCTGCAACACGCCTAAGCAAGCCGTTGCCACGCCAGTCGTGACTAAACCGACTTGGGTCAGATCCGGCAAGGTATTGGGCAACACGACGCTAAAATACAACCCTGTCTCTGCGGGCGAATAATACACCCGCCCGCGCCGGCCATAGCCATTGGTTTGCTCCCCGGCAAAAAATGCCGCAGGCGCCACCGCTGCTTGGGTGGCAAGCCAAGTTTTAGCTTGGCCTTGCGTGGATTCAACGCTGGGGCGACAAGCGATCGCCGCCGCATCATGCGCATAATACGCGATCACGTCGGCATCCAATTGGTCGCAGCCGAGATAGCGATAACCTTGACTCTTGCGCGAATCGATCGCATGTCCTGCTTTGCGCAAGGCAGTGATCGCTTTCCACACCGATTCGCGCGAAAGCCCGAGTGCTTGAGCGATCGCATCACCGGATTGCCACTGTTGTCGTTGCGCTAACAAAGCGATCAACACGCGTTGTTTAGTCGTTTGCATCCTTGGCCTCCTTTTGCTTTAATGTAACACCTGCCGCAAGCGGCGCGCAATCGTCACCGCCAACGCGACTTTTAACAAGTCCCCAGGAATAAAGGCTAAATTGGACAGCAATGCGGCGGTAAGCGGCATATGGGCTTGGCCTGCCAAAAAAATCGCCCCGATCACATCCACCACCACGACCATGCTGACAGCCGCAACGCTAAACTCTACCCACCAAGCACGCTTAGGCGCTCGGCTGACGGTCAGCAGCCAGCCATTCAGCGCCGGGGCGATCAACCAGCCGATCAAATAGCCGCCGGTCGGCCCCACGAAGCTCGCTGCCCCGCCGCGACCGCCGGAAAGCAGCGGCAGCCCCAACGCCACCAGCAACAAAAACACCAGTACCGCCAGCGTCCCATACCGCGGCGGCAACAACTCCCCGGCTAACATCACCCCTAAGTTTTGCAGCACGATCGCCACAGGGATGATCCCCAAAGGAATCCCTGGAAACAATCCGAAAATAATCAGCAACGCGCAGATCATCGCCGCTTGGATCAATTCTTTTAACGCCCGTTTGTTACCCATGACTGTCACCCTTTCACTTAAAAACAAAGTCATTATATCCGCTTGTAACCCATCGGTCAACAGTGGGGTTACTATTACTGCTTCACTTCTGTTGCCGGCTTAGCTACAATCAGTCATGGAGGTGTCGCCATGCGGGTATTAGATCTCTTACAGCTGCTTCATGACTACGACAAAAATACCCCCGTCCGCGTTCGCGTTGGGGGGCAGCCAGTGAATATTGGACAATTTGAGCGGCGGATCTGGCGCGAACAGCCGCAATTGATCTTTCAGCCGCGCGCCAGCGGCAAGGCATTAAAATGCTGGGAATTGATGGTTTTGATCGATAAACATGACTGGCGGCAGCATTTTGTCTATGTGCAAGAAGCCGCGGACGTGCGGCCGCTGTTTGGCTTGCAAGCACAGCCCAGCGGATTAGTCCTGAATTGATCACCAGCCGCTAGTGGGCTCTTGGCGCACCACGGCTTCTAACAATGGGCGCACGGCTTGCGTGCCGATCACACATTGTGCCCGCTCCGGCTTCACGCCGCGGACCTTCATGCCGACACGCATGCGCAACGGGGGCTTGACGCGCGCCACATGGCCATGAAAGTAAAAAAATTGCGGCGGCGTGGTGCATTCGCCAAAATTCTGCTTGCGCAACCGTTGTTGGCTGTCCCCGTCCAGTTGCGCGATCCCGGTCCCAAACACAAACAAAGGGATGGGCAAAGCCGCTTGATATTGATGGTAAAATTGGCGAAAGCCGGTGATGCGCTGCCCAATGACATGGCCGCCATAAATCACCAAATTATTTTTCGCCAAGTCTTCTGTGGTGATGAACTTCGTATCCAGCACTTCACAGTGCAGGCTTTTAGCGATCCACAAGGCGTATTGTTGGGTAAACCCAGTTTGTGAGGTATAAACGACGACGATTTTAGCCATAACTGTGCCTCCCTTACCTCTTTATTGTAACAATTCGGTTGTACGCGACTCAACGATAACGCCTATGCTACACTTAAGACAGCAAAAAGGAGGGCTTAGTTTATGGAAATCACACGTCATGGTACCCCGCAACAAACCAACGGCAATCCGCCTGCACTTGAGGCAGCCTTGCCTGCATTCACCGTGTTCACTGCCGACAACCAGACTTTTGACCCGCACGCATTCGCCGGCCGCTACAACTTGATCAGTGTGGTGCCAGACATCAACACCCGCGTATGCAGCATTTCGACCAAGCAATTCAACCAGTCGATGGAAAACTTTACGGATGTCGGCTTTTACACGATCTCAACTAATACGATCCAGCAACAACAAAACTGGTGTGCAGCAGAAGGCGTCGACCGCATTCAATTACTGGCTGATCCTGATGGCAGCTTCGGTAAAGCCATGGGCTTGTACGTTGCCGAAAACAACACCAACGCGCGCAGCGTTTGGATCATTGACCCAACCGGCAAGATCAGTTATCGCGAATTGATCCTAGAACAAACAGATGAACCCAACTATGCAGCAGCCTTAGCGTTTCTTAAGGCGCATTAACACCAAAATAGCAGGTCGCCCAAAAGGCTGACCTGCTATTTTAATGGCCCAAATGATGGTTAGAGACCTTGCACCAATAACATGATGATCGGGACCACGATCGCAAATAAGACAGTCGACAAGGTCACCACGTTGGTCGCATATTCCACATCCCCATGGCCTTGGTTGGCCAAGATCGGCAAAACTGCTAATCCTGGCGCAGAAGCCTGGACGATCAGCGTCTGGGCTTCAGTCGTCGGAATCGAAAAGCCGGCGTGCATGCCGAACATGATCAATACGGTAATCAATGCCGGTGCCAGCACAAAGCGGCCTAATAATGCGATCACCGTATCCCGATCGAACTTGATCGCACCAAATCCTGCTTTGGCTAAGATGATCCCGATATAGATCAGCGATAATGGTGTCACCAAACTGCCCACATAATCCAGCGTGTTCACCGCAAAGCCCAGCCACTGGACATGCACAAATGGGATGTTGAGCAACAAGAAGACTAACGCCACCAAAAAGCCAAGCAGCGGCGCTGGCAACAATTTCTTCCAGTTAAATGCCTTTTTCTCGCTGCTGCCAGCAAGCTTGGTCGGATCATCCCAACTCATCAAGAATGCGCCTAATGTCCAAGTCGAAACGGTGTTGACGACATAGTACATCAAGAAATAAGGGGTCGCTTGATCGCCAAACAATGCCAAGTTCAGCGGCAGCCCGATAAAGATCGTGTTGGCATTGACGAACATATTAATAAACGTTCCCCGACGCCCTGGCCGAACCTTGAACAATTTCACGCAGATCAAGGCGATCAGATATCCTAAGATCACTGCCCCAAAACCGTAAACCAGCCCAGAACTCAAGCTGACTAGTTTCTTTAAAGTCAGTCGTTCCAATACTGAGATAAAAATCGACGCTGGTAACGCCACTTTCATCAATAATGTTGAAATGGTGCCGCCAAAAGCGTCATCAAACCAACCTTGCTTTTGTAATAGATAGCCCAAAGCGATGATCAAAACGATCGTCAAAATGCTTTGGACCGACGTGAATAATGCAGTCACGTGTTGTTTCCCCCTTTTCGGTGCGCACTAAACTCAAGTGGCACATGCGTTTAGCGGTGTGGTGTCGGCGAGTGGTGCTTCGCGCTAGTCTAGGCGCTTAGTGCGGCTTGTTCCGCTCTGGTGTTTTGGTTATTTGATCACTTCAATATCCAGATCTTGATATTCCGGCTGCCATTGGGTGGCGGCGACGGCTGCAGCGACGTCTTGGATGGGTTCTTGGTTGAGACCGTCAGTGACCGCTTGGTTGGCGACGGCCAAGGCGACGGTTTTGGAAAATGCATCTAACTTGGTCACTGGCGGCAAGACGGCTGCACCTGGTTGTTCAGGATCGACGATGCCGCCTAACGAGTGCGCCGCAGCGGAGATCATGTCATCCGTCAATAACTTGCTGGCCACCGCGATGGTGCCTAAGCCTAGGCCGGGATAAACCAAAGCGTTGTTGGCTTGCCCGATTTCATATGTCACCCCATTGTATGCCACTGGCGCTGCCGGGATCCCGGTGGCCACTAAAGCGCGCCCGTCGGTCCAGCGGATCAAGTCATCAGCGGTGGCTTCCGCCAGCTTGGTGGGGTTGGACAATGGGAAAATGATCGGCCGTGGGGTATTTTCGGCCATTTCCTTGATAATACTTTCCGTGAATGTCCCCGGCTGCGTCGAGGTGCCGACTAAGACTGTCGGGTGCACGGCTTTGACCGCTGCTTCAAGTGTGGTCAGCTCATCGGCATTGGCAAATTCACTGCGATCACGGGCGAATTCGCGCTGCGCCGGCGTTAAGGTTGGATCATCGGCAAATAATAACCCTTGTTTATCAACCAGGTAAAAATGCTGCTTGGCCTCTGCTGGGGCCATGCCTTGTTGCAAGAATTCTTCATAGACCCGCGCTGCGATCCCAGCACCCGCTGTGCCTGCACCAAAGGACATGTAGACTTGATCGGTCATTTTTTGCTTGGAAATATTCAACGCCCCTAACATCCCGGCCAGCACGATGATGCCGGTACCTTGGATGTCATCGTTGAACGTGGTGATTTCGTTTTTGTACTGGTCTAAAATATCGGCGGCATTGGCGCGGCCAAAGTCTTCAAAATGCAGGTATAACTTCGGAAACAGCCGCTGTGCCGTGGCGACGAACTGGTCGACAAAAGCATGATACGCGTCACCATACACCCGCTTGTGGCGGTTGCCTAGGTACAAGTCATCCGCCAACAATTCTTGGTTATTGGTCCCTGCATCTAACACGACCGGCAACACTTGAGAAGGGTCAATGCCGGCAGCGGCGGTGTACACCATCAGCTTGCCGACTGCGATGTCGACACCTTGTGTGCCCCAATCGCCGATGCCTAAGATCCCTTCCGCGTCTGACACGACGATCAAGCGGATATCGCGGCCGTTGGCGGAATGGCGCAAGGCCGATTCAATGTCTGCTTGCGCATCGATCGATAAATAGGTCGCATTTTGCGGTTCCATGAATAAGGCCGAGTAATTCTCGATCGTGTCGGCGATCGTCGGATCATAAACCACCGGCATGAATTCGGCGATGTGTTGGGAGAACAGCTTGTAGTACAACACATGGTTGGTGTTGAACAGCTGCATCAAAAACAAGCGTTGTTCCAACATATCCGCTTTGCTTTGAAATTGCGCATAAGCTTGGCGTACTTGTTGGTCTAAAGTTTGGATCGCACTTGGCAGCAAGCCGTTCAACCCATAAGCGTCTCGTTCAGCTTGGGTAAACGCTGTGCCTTTGTTCAAAAATGGATCGTGTAATAGTTGTTGTGGTGTATATGGCATAATTTTTCCTCCTGATCAATGACAAGGACCAGCATAACCGGCGAGAAAAACTATAGTCAAACGCGGCGGTTGTGATAAAATCCATTTATATGACGCGACAGGAGGCGGCTCATGAACACGCGTGACCTAGAATATTTCGAAGCGCTCGTCAAAATAAAAAATTTTTCGCAAGTGGCCGCCGACTTTGGCGTCACGCAACCCACGATCACCATGGCGTTAAAACGCCTGGAAAGCCACTTCGGCATTCAATTGATCGATCGCGACCAAAGCCATGGCCAATTGACCATTACCCCTGCAGGCGAGCAATTATTTACGCGCGTGCAAGTGATCAATGCCCAGCTGGCTTTGGCCCAAAAAGAATTAGCAGCTACCCGCCACCCGCAGATCCGCTTTGGGCTGCCGCCGATCATTGGCAGCTTTTATTTCCCGACGTTAGCGCCGCGCTTGGTGGCAGCGGACTTGATGACGCGCTTAGACACCCATGAAGACGGCAGCGCCAACTTGCTTACAGCGTTGCGCGCCGGCCATTTGGACGTGGCGCTGCTAGGAGCGATCAATGCGTTGCAAGCACCTGACTTAGACGTGCGCCAAGTGACCACCGCGCCATTTACTTTAGTGATGCCGACTGATCATCCGCTGGCCAAGCGCTCTCAAGTGGATTTTGCCGAATTGGCCACGGAACCGTTTGTCAGTTTGTCAGAAGGCTTCGTACATACCAAGGCATTGGCTTGGTTCGTCACCGCTACCGGGATCCAACCCAGCATTGTATACCGCACTCCGGATGTCACGTTATTAAAACAGATGATCCACGCACGCGTCGGCATCGGCTTGCTGGCCCAAATGGCGGTCACAGCAAACGACCATTTGGCGACTGTGGCTTTGACCAACGCCGGCCAGCCGCATTTTTCCATCTCAGTGGTCACCCGCCGCGGGCAAGTCTTCACGCCGGCGATGCAACAACTATTAACCTTATTGAATTAGGAGGCACTAATGCGTATCGAAAATGATTCTCTTGGCCCCGTCGAGCTCCCGGATGATGTCTGGTGGGGGCCGCAAACTGAACGCTCGCGGCACAACTTCGCCACCGGTCCCCAAATGCCCATTGCGGTGATCCGGGCGCTGATCACGATCAAACAAGCGGCGGCCAAAGTCAACGGCACCACCGGCGCCATCCAGGCCCCAGTGGCTGACGCCATTCAAGCAGCGGCGCAGGAATTGCTGGGGTTGGATGACGCAGCGTTAATGGCTCATTTTCCTTTGCGCGTCTACCAAACCGGCAGCGGCACGCAAACCAATATGAACGTCAATGAAGTGCTCGCCCATCGCGCCAGCGATCAACTTGGCCGCCGGGTGCTGCCTAACGACCACGTCAATTGCGGCCAAAGCTCGAATGACACCTTCCCCACGGCGATGCACATGGCCGCTTACCCAGCGATCAGCCAAGTGCTCACCAGCTTGAATTCCTTGATTGATCATCTTGAAGCCAAGCAGATCCAATATTGGCATACGGTCAAACTTGGCCGCACCCACTTGCAAGATGCCACCCCGTTGACCTTTGGCCAAGAGGTTTCCGGCTGGGTGGCGACTTTGCAACAAGATGTGGCAACCTTAACACAATTACAACCGCAATTGTTGGCTTTGCCTTTAGGCGGCACGGCCGTCGGCACCGGTTTGAATACGACGCCGCAAGCCACCCAAGCCATGATCGATGCGATCGCGCAATTGACCCAGCTGCCTTTTAACGAAATGCCCAATAAGTTCCACGGACTGGCAGCTCACAGCGAGTTGACCAGCAACCATGCGGCGTTAAAGACCCTGGCTGCTGACTTGTTGAAAATCGCCAATGACATTCGCTTTCTCGCCTCTGGCCCGCGCGGCGGCTATGGCGAATTGACGATCCCTGCCAATGAACCCGGCAGCTCGATCATGCCTGGCAAGGTCAATCCGACCCAAGCAGAAGCTCTCACCATGATCGCCACACGCGTGATGGGCAATGATGTCACTATTGGCATCGCTGACTCGCAAGGCAATTTTGAAATGAATGTTTACAAACCGGTGATCATCGCCACCTTCTTGGCGTCTGCTGAGTTGTTGGCTGGCGGCATCAGCCAATTCGATCGGCTCTTGGTTCAAGGCCTCACCGCCAACGAAGTTCGCATGCGCCAGCTGGTCGATCACAGCTTGATGTTAGTCACCGCCTTATCGCCACATATCGGTTATGCGGCCAGTGCCAAGATCGCCCAAACCGCGCAAAAAACCGGCTGTTCACTTAAAGAAGCGGCTTTGGCCACCGGCAAGATCACGGCGGCGCAATATGCTGCATGGGTCGACCCGTTGAAGTTGACCAACAGCGGCCGCTAACGCAAAAAGACCCTCAAAACCAGTGCTCAGCACTGCTTTGAGGGTCTTTTTAACGTTCTGGCTGTTCAGGATCCGTGACGCTTAAAACCCTTGGATCAACATCATCACGATCGGCACCACGATCACAAACAGCACCGTCGACAAAGTCACCACGTTGGTCGCATACTCGACATCACCATGCCCTTGATTCGTCAAAATCGGCAAAACGGCTAAGCCTGGCGCTGATGCTTGGACGATCAAGGTCTGCGCTTCAATCGTCGGCACTGCATTCCCCATGTGCATGCCAAACAAGATCAAGACGGTGATCACGGTTGGCGCCAGCACGAAACGCCCGAGCAACGCGATAATGGTATCCCGATCAAATTTGATCGCGCTAAAGCCGGCTTTGGCTAAAATAATGCCGATATAGATCAACGACAACGGGGTCACCAAACTCCCCACATAATTTAAAGTGTTGACGGCAAAGCCCAACCAGCCCACGTTTACAAACGGAATGTTCAACAACAAGAACACAAGTGCCACCACGAAGCCGATTAACGGGGCTGGCAGTAATTTTTTCCAATTAAACGTCTTTTTCTCTGCACTGTCTTTGGTCTTAGTCGGATCATCCCAACTCATTAAAAACGCGCCCAAAGTCCAGGTGGAAACGGTGTTCACCACGTAATACATCAAAAAATATGGCGTCGCTTGATCCCCAAACAAGGCCAGATTCAACGGCAGCCCGATGAAGATCGTATTGGCGTTGACAAACATGTTGATGAACGCGCCACGCCGGCCGGGACGCACCTTAAGCAGCTTCACTAACACCATCGCCACTAAATACCCAAAAATCACCGTCCCAAACCCATAGATTAATCCTGAGCCTAAACTGACCAAGGTCTTGAGCGTCAAGCGCTCCAATACTGAAATAAAAATCGACGCCGGCAAGGCCACTTTCATTAAGACATTCGACACGGTCCCGCCAAATGCATCATCAAACCAATTCTGCTTTTGTAAAAAATAGCCCAAGGCAATGATCAAAACGATCGTTAAGATGCTTTGAACTGACGTGTATAATGCGGTCACGTCGCTTACCCCCTTTAAATTTCGCCATCAAGCGGCTTACTTAATGACGTCAACATTGAGCGGCTGGTATTCTGGCTGCCATTGTAAGGCGGAAACGGCAGCTTCAACATCTTGGATTGGTTCTTGATTGAGCCCTTCTTTGACGGCTTGGCGGGCCGCTGCCAACGCTACCGTTTTAGAAAAGGCATTGAGCTTGCTGACCGGCGGCAGCACCGCCGCCCCTGGTTGATCAGGATCAACGATCCCGCCTAAACTATGCGCTGCCGCAGAGATCATGCTATCGGTCAACAGCTTGCTGGTTGCAGCAATCGTCCCTAATCCTAAACCTGGATATACCAGCGCATTATTGGCCTGGCCAATTTCATAAGTCACGCCGTCATAGTCGACTGGCGCCGCTGGAATGCCGGTAGCCACTAACGCGCGCCCTTGTGTCCAGCGGATCAAGTCGGCTGCTTTGGCTTCAGCTAACTTGGTGGGGTTAGATAATGGGAAAATGATCGGCCGCGGCGTATGGGCCGCCATTTCTTTCACGACGCTTTCGGTGAAGCTGCCCGGCTGCGTCGAAGTCCCCACTAAGACCGTCGGATGCACCGCTTTGACCACTGCTTCTAAGGTGGTCAACTCATCCGCATTGGCAAATTCGCTGCGTTGGCGTGCAAACACGCGCTGCGCCGGGGTCAAGGTCGGATCATCAGCAAACAGCAAGCCTTGCTTATCGACCAAGTAAAAATGCGTCTTCGCCTCTGCTGGTGCCATCCCTTGTTGCAAGAATTCTTGGTAGATCCGCGCCGCGATCCCAGCACCAGCGGTCCCGGCCCCAAAGGACAAATAGATCTGATCGGTCATTTTTTGCTTGGAAATATTCAATGCGCCCAGCATCCCTGCTAAAACGATGATCCCTGTGCCTTGGATGTCGTCATTGAATGTGGTGATCTGATTTTTATATTGATCGAGGATATCAGCCGCATTGGCGCGGCCAAAATCTTCAAAATGCAAATACAGCTTTGGAAATACGCGCTCGGCAATCGCCACGAACCGATCGACAAAAGCATGATAAGCTTCCCCATAGACCCGCGGATGACGATTGCCAAAATATAGCGGATCATCCAACAATGCCTGGTTGTTGGTCCCGGCGTCTAACACCACCGGCAATACCTGGGCCGGATCGATCCCAGCAGCTGCGGTGTACACCATCAGTTTCCCGACTGCAATGTCGACGCCTTGCGTGCCCCAATCTCCGATCCCTAAGATCCCTTCTGCATCGGTCACCACAAGCAGGCGAATGTCGCGGCCATTGGCAGAATGGCGTAAAGCCGCTTCGATGTCGTCTTGCGCATCGATCGACAAATACGTCGCATTTTGCGGCTCAACAAACAGGGCCGAATAGTTTTCGATCGTATCGGCGATCGTGGGATCATACACGACCGGCATGAATTCGGTCAGATGAGCCGCAAATAATTTGTAAAACAACACGTGGTTGGTGTTAAACAACTGCATCAAAAATAGCCGCTGTTCCAGCATCGTCGCCTTGCTTTGATATTGCGCGTATGCTTGGGTCACCTGTTGGTCTAAAGTTTGCACCGCACTTGGCAGCAGCCCATTGAGGCCGTATTGATCACGTTCCGCTTGGGTAAAGGCGGTGCCTTTGTTGACAAATGGGTCATGAAGCAATTGTTCTGGGGTGTATTGCATCTTTTTCTCCTCCTGATCAATGATCGAGTCTGCTAACATTCAAGAAAAAATGTCATGAAACTTGGCAGTACTCCTTGCGGTGCTCATTAGCTGCGTACCGCAAGCATTAACTCAAGGTTTTGCGCGGGTCGCCTTGGGTTGGGATACCATTTTTTGCAAAAAAGCAATTGGTCGCCAGATAATCCCTGTCGCCGCCTTTAAACTAGCACCACCAGCAGTGATCAGCAAACATTTAGTGTTATTTATTTTCGGTTAAAAAGCTGTTCATATGGTTAACCATGTTATTTAACCCGCTAAACGACACAAAAAAGCCTTTGAGCAAATGACGGCTCAAAGGCTTCAGGTTGATCAACTATTGTTGCGTGGTCGATGCGGAAACGGTCACGGTTTGTTGTTCGTTGGTTTGCAGATTCGTCACGGTGAAGGTGTACACCCCATTACTGTCACCGCTGGCAGCGATCGCATATTGATCGCTAGGATAACGTTGCGCCACTAGCGCTTGAGCTTGATCAAGTGTCAATGCCGCACTGCTGCTGGAAGCAGCGGCACTGGACTGACTGCTGGCACTGCTGGAAGCGGCCGCTTCACTGCTGCTATCGGCACTCACCGAGGAATTGTAATCAGTGCTCGGGGTGCTGGATGCCGGCGTTGACGACTCGGTTTCTGCACTGGTGTCTTGGGCGGCTGCCGTTGCGCTGACACTATCGACGGTATCTGTGGCGGTTTTCAGCTTCAGCCACTGACCGAGATAGTCATAGCTGCTCGGATGTTTAGCCGTTAAGCGCACCTGATTGTTCAAGGTATCGTTAAGCGTTTGCGGGTAAGCTTTGTGGCCTTGGCCATAACGGCTCATTTTCTCCGGCAGCGCATCATTATAATCGGCAGTTGACGCATAATCACACCGTACGGCACTGGTGCTTGACAAGGTCAATTGTTTGCCGCTTTTGGTGTAAGTGCCGCTGTCAACGAGCATGACCACGGTATTGCCGGTCGTGACGATTTGGCGGGCAAAACGGTGCTTGGACTTGAATTGCAATAAGATCTTGACGGTTTCACCGTTTTGCGTCGTGCTTGTCGCATAGATCCCGGTATCCATTTGCGGGGTGGTATCGATCACGCTGGTACTAACGGCACTGTTGGTGTCGTTAGGTCCTTGGACCTTGGCACCGCGAAAGATCAAAAACAAGCCACCAACCAATATGATGATGACCAGGATCAATAACGCGGGTAGTCCCCAATTTTTCTTTCGGTGCTGGCGTCGCATAGTGACCCTCCAATGAATGATAATTATGTTTACTATAACGCGTCTGGTGCAACTGAGGGAAGTTTCTCAGCAGATTTTAAGGTAAAATTGACTTGAGGTGAACTTATGCAAACACAATATCAGATCAACGCCCGCCAATTGCAACCGACCACGACTGCCGGCCAATGGCTGCGGGTTTGCGCACCAGACAAAGACGAACTCGAAGCACTGGCCAACCACTATCAACTGCCCTTTGATTACTGGCATGCCGGGTTGGATCCGCATGAAGACCCGCGCGTCGTCGGCGTCCACCCAGAGGCCCAACATCCCACTTTAGTGGTGGTCCGCGTGCCTTTTGCCACCCATAATGCCCAAGGCGATCAAGTCTTTGAAACGAAACCATTAGCCTTGATCTTGGTCAAAGACCAGCTGATCACAGTCGCCGCTCAGCCATTGGCTGTCGTCGACGCCTTTATCGCCAAAAAGCGCGCCGTTGACGACGCCGAAGATCTGGCTTTGGCGCTGATCCAAGCCGTATTGGATGAATTTGTTGCCAATACCGATCAAATGGATGCGCAAACTCGCGACATGGAAACGCGCCTGGCCACCGCGGCGCGCAATACCTTATTATATGAGATCATCGCCTTAGAGCGCAGCTTGGTGTATTTTGACTCAGCCTTGACCATGACCCAAGCCGTGGTCAAAAAACTGGCCGCCAGCGCCCGCGTCTTCACCACCGACGCCCATTTATACCGCCTGCACGCCGTCAATGTGGAATGCGGCCAAGCCTTGACAGTGGTCAATTGCAGCCGAGCGCTGCTGGATCAATATAACACGGCTGTCAGCGCGATCGTCGGGAATAATTTGAATTTGATCATGAAAGTGTTGACCAGCGTTTCGATCATCATGACCATCCCGGCGATCGTCAGCGGGATCTGGGGCATGAATACTTGGCTGCCTTTTCGGACTGGCATGACCGGCTTTTTCTTTTTGCTGGGCTTGATCGGGGTGTTATGCGGCTCATGCGCTTGGCTGTTGAAGAAAAAAGGGTATTTCTGACCCGCACCCATGCCGCATCGCGGCGGATGGCGCTATTAATCTTGGCGCAACTGCGCTAAACTGAGGCTATCTATTTTTAAAGGGGTTCTGTGTTTGACTGCATTTTTATCTAGTGTCTTCGGTGTTTTAGAGATCTTGATCTTGATCGCCATTGGTTATGGGTTAACGGCGGTGGGGTGGTTTGATGACCGCTCCAGCCGCTTGATTGCCAAAGTTGTCACCCAAGTCGCGTTGCCTGCTTATATGATCGTCACGATCACGCAAAAATTCACCGCCCAGCAATTGCTGACGCTATTGCCGGACTTGCGCTTTCCAGTGCTGTCGATGGCCATTTTGTTTGGCCTTTCGTTTGGCGTTTGTCGCGCCTTGGCAGTTCCTAAAGGACGGCGCGGGTTATTCAAGTCCATGTTTTTCAACTCGAATACGGTGTTTATCGGTTTGCCGGTGAATATGGCACTGTTTGGCCCGAAAAGCCTGCCTTATGTGTTGGTGTATTACATGGCCAACACCACGATCTTTTGGACCATTGGGGTGTATTTGATCCAAGCGGATGGACCCAAACCGGCCCACTTTGACCTGAAACAAGTGCTGGGAAAAGTCTTTTCCCCACCATTGTTAGGCTTTATCGTCGGTGTGATCTTCGTGTTATTACATATCCAATTACCTGATTTTTTAATGAGCGACCTCACTTATGTCGGCGACCTCACCATTCCCGGTTCGATGTTTTTCATCGGCATCGCGGTGTATCAAGCCGGCTTGCGCAATATCCGCTTCAACCGGGAACTGCTGGGGATCTTTGCCGGCCGCTTCGTACTGGCCCCGATCGTCATGTATCTGCTGGTATTTTTGGCGCCGGTGCCGACGATCATGAAACAAGTCTTCGTATTGCAATCGGCAATGCCGGTGATGACCAATGCCCCGGTAGTGGCCAAATTATATGGTGCTGATGCCAGCACGGCGTCGATCACCGTCAGTGCCACGACGCTGTTTGCCATGGTCGTGATCCCGATCGTGATGTTAGTCGCGCAAACCTTATAGGAGATTATTAACAGTAATCAATAACGTCGAATAGTGTGTTAATTTGTAGTAAATAGTCGTTCTGCGGTAATCAAGTGGAAGGCAGAATGACTAAGTGCTGTGAAATGGTAAACTCGTGAAAAATCGCTGACTGATGCATGGACAGATGATGACGGTTTTCATCATGTCTCGACAGGGTATCCTTATCTTAATTTGCTATGATATCTATAAGCAAGTTGGAGGTGAAACCATGTTGAGAACGCACAAGATCCGGTGCTACCCGAACGCGACGATGCGCCGCGTATTGGAGCAAGCATGCGATTATCGCCGCTATTGTTACAATCAGGCGCTTGCCACGTGGAATGAGCTGTACGACGCGTCACTCGTGCTGGCAGATAAGACGGCGCGGCCTAACGAACGTCAAGTCCGCAATGAGTTAGTTAACAACAAAGCAGACTGGCAATACAGTCGTTCAGCACGGATCTTGCAATTAGCAGTACACGATTTAGCCCAGGCTTGGGCAAATTTCTTCAACCCTGAGATGCCAGAACATCGCAAGCCGCGGTTCAAGTCGAAGAAGCGCAGTCGCTACGGATTCAAGACCGACAGAGCGATGGTCGTTAATGATAAGTTGCGGTTGGATAAACCGCATGGCTATCGTGATCGATGGTACGACATCCGCTTGGCTGAGAAACCACGTTGGCCAGGGACTATTAAACTCGCTGCTATCGTCAAAGAAGCAGATGGTTATTATGTTTGCCTAAGTATCGATGTCAGTCAGCCTGAGCCATTACCGGAAAGCCAACACGTATGTGGCGTTGATGCCAACATTGGTCAATTCGTCTATAACGATGGTGAGGCAATGGCTGCAATTCGCGGATTGACCGAGCAACTGGTCAGTTTATATCACCGCGTGTCCTTGTACCAGCGGCGGCTCGCCCGCAAACGTCTAGCGAATCCTAAGCACTTTCGCTCTAACAACTATTGCGCAACGAAAACCAAGTTGCAGCGGACCTATCAGAAAGTGACGCGGATTCAAAACGACCTCTTGCAGAAATTCACAACGATGCTGGTGAAGGCTAACGGCACCCTCGCCATTGAAGACTTGGACGTTAAGCATATGAAGATGAACCAGCGACTGGCGAAGAATTTACATCGCTCGTTGTTCGGTCGCTTCAAACTGCTGATGAAGGACAAGGCGCAATGGTATGGCCGCCAGCTGATTATAGTTGATCGGTTCTACCCTAGCACACAGCGATGCAGTCGTTGTGGGTTAGTGAAAACCGGTGACGATAAACTGACCTTAGCCGGTAATGTCCTTCACGGCACGAAACATCACGAGTTTCATTGTTACGGCTGTGGTGCTCAACTTGAGCGTGACGAGAATGCCGTACAGAACTTGATTCAATATGCTCAAGGGCAGGCTATGTCCTAAAGGTTCAAGAGCCAGTCAATGTTGCAAGGTGACTACCGACGTAAGCATACTGGTGTTAACGGGATCGAATAAAATACTGAATGTACAACTAAGAAAGGAAAAATATAATCCTTTACTAGTGTCATTAGACATTCTTCCACATTTTATATAGCAGGCATGCGATGCGGTATCTGATCTTGCTGTTGTCTGTCTTGACTTTAAGCGCCTGCCACCGCAAGCCGCCTGCCGCTGCCCCTGCGCCAACGCCTGCCGCTTCCAGCCGCGCTTCCCACGCCTCCGCCTCTAAGCGTTTGCAAGCACAGGTGGCTGACTTATTAGGGCATGCATTTGTAGATCGCGCCGATCACTCACAGGCGTTGGTGTTTACGGCGTCAACCAGCGGCTATTTTATGGATGTGCAAACGCGGTCTGCTGGTCAAACTTTTACCACCAGCGATGCCGGGATCTTTGCCGCTGATATCACCGTCAGCCAGCTCACCTACACCATCAAAGGCCAAGCCCAACCGCATGCCGCCACTGGGACGATGCAGTTTGTCAAACGCTCGGCGACGACGATCCAGCAACTGCCTGATGGGCCCGTTTATCGCCGCGTTAAAAACGACGACTTAAGTACGATTAAATAAGTCTTTCCTGCCACTGATGAAGTGGCTTTTTTATTATTTTTATTGTTATCAGTTATAATCACAAATCATTTATAAATTATATTTGTGTCATTCTATTGATTATTGATATTTAGCTTGATAAACTAAATCGACAAATCAATCAGGAGGAGATTTTTTTGAAACTGACAACGCTTCTTTTCACCGCCGCCTTGCTGCTTGGCAGCACTGCTGTGGCAGCCACCCCTGTGAAAGCCGCCGAAACCGAAGCCGTGGTGACGGTTCAAGACCCTGGCGATGCAGGGCAATTGACCTTGCAATCTGCCCCAGAATTCAATTTCGGCACCGTCAAGGCCGTCGAGATCTATAACGGCTTTGATAAAGACCAGCTGACCACCAATAAAGACTTAGTCATTGTCGATGGCCGTCCTGCCAACCTGCAAGGCGGCTGGACGTTGACCACCAGCTTGGCGCCTTTTAGCAAAGCTGACGACGCCAAGCAGACACTGGCGCAGTCGACCCTGCAGCTGACAGGCAAAAACACGGTGTTAGCCCTCGACGAACTGCTGACCTCTGATGCTGCAACGCCAGGCGCCTTGGCCTATGACGGCCAGCGCGGGACCTTGACGCTGCCGGCTGCTGCCATCAGCGCGCACTTGACGCAAGCGGCGACCCCTAACGCCAGCGTCAGCGATGGCGATCATTACGTCGCAAAGCTGACTTGGACACTGACGCCGGCAGTTGCTGCCAGCGCCTTGGGTAATTAATGCACACACCTGCTGTTTGTGGGGCTGGACGCGCTGCGGCCAGCCCTTTTTTAGGGGGAAAATCCATGCTGATCCGATTACTCGTGCTGATCGGCTTGCTATTAGGATGGCAATCGGCGCAACCAGTTGCCGCTGCAGGGGCAGAATTCACGCTGCAACCCGCGGCCAAAGCCGATCAACAACAAGGCTATTTCAAATTCCGCGCCCAACCTGGCGACCACCGCGATGTTTCGGTGATCATCACCAACACCAGTGCCGCTGCCAAAACGTATCACCTAAACGTCGTAAACGCCGGCGTCAGCGCCAATGGCCAATTGACCTACACGCCTGATGCGCACCTGACCAAAACATCTGGGCCCTTGCTACCAGCGATGGTGACCTTCCCGCAAAAAACCGTCACCATCCCGGCTCACCACAGCCAAGCGGTGACCGCAACGTTAACGGTGCCAGCGACCACGTTTGTCGGCGAACGCCTAGGCGCTATTGCCGTCACCGCAGCAGCACCCGCCACTAACAACCAGAATGCGCTGCAAAACCGCTTTACCATGGCGGTGCCGCTGGATGTGACCATCGCCCAAGCGATCACCACCCGGCCGCAATTGACCTTGACCAAAGCCGGTTTTGCCAAAGCGCGGGTGAGTGCCGACTTAGCCAATCATACGGCACGCTTATTCGGCGAGATCACGCTCAACGCCCAAGTGCGTAATGCCGCTGGCAAAGTCGTGACCACCCAAAAACTGACCAAAGCCCAAATGGCGCCTAACGCGATCATGGCCTTAGCCATCCCGCTGTCAGCCGCCAAGTTGGCGCCAGGCCGCTATCAACTGGCCGTCAGCTTAACTTCCGGCCAACAGCACTACCAACTCAGTGATCACTTCACGATCACCGCCGCCCAAGCGCAAGCAGCCGCGGCCAAGCCGACTGCGGCCGCCTTGCCATGGTGGGTCTATGGGCTGATCGCCTTAGTCGCGGCCTTGGTTGCAGTAATCGTTTGGCTGTTATTAAGGAGGCCTCGTCATGACCACCGCGCTTAACCTTTATGTGAGCGGTGCAGGCGGCACAGTTGCGCCTGGCCAGCTTTTGCCCCCGGAGGCGGCCGCGCTGCCAGCGCTTGGTGCCGCCAGTGATCATTGGTTGATCGGTTATGGCTTATTGCTGCTGGTGCTGATCATCGCAGGGCTCACCCGCCGCCACCGCCAATGGCTGCGCCGCTTGGCTTGGTTGCTCGGGTTATCGGCGCTGGGGATGGTGGCAGCCCCGCAGGCGGTACATGCCGCCAGCTTGCCAGACCTTAATTATGCGCAAGTCTCCCAATGGCGCCCTAACCGCTATGCCCAGACCCCGCCAGGCGATTATGACCACATTGGCTTTACGCCAGCGACTCACAGCGGCGGTTCCATGACCGTCAAAGCCAACACCCCGCTTGATCTTACCGCCACGTATCACCGCACGATGCTGCAAGACTTGTGGCAAGACGTGAAGTTTGAGCTGATCATCTGGCGCGTGGCGCCACAGACGCCTTATCAAGCCCAAGAAGTGTACCGTGAAGCCCACACCGCGCAACTCGGCGGCTTTCAATATGATATCCCAATTGGGTTCCACTTCACGCCTACAATCGGCGGGGTGTACTTTTTCCAGTATTATTCGGCGAACCATGCCGTGGCCACCGCACCAACGCGCCTCATGGTGACGCAAACCGCCGAACAGCTGACGATCCAAGCGCCAGACGTCATTTTCCCAACGACTGGCGCCCTCCCAGATGCCCAAGCGCGGGCCATTTTCACCCCAGCAGACGCGACGGCAACCGTTTCTTGGCGGATCTTGTTGAACCGGATCAAGCTGTCCCAAGCACAAGGGGATGTCATCGGCTTGCACGCGTCGATCCCGACGCTGATCAACCAATCGCCGACTACTCCAGGCTTGAATGACACCTTATCTGCGACTGGCGCCGGCATCCCCCAAGCCAAAACGATCGCCGTTGGCGGCTTGGCGGCCATTTCCACCACCATGGCCGCCATCCCGGCGACTGGCTTAACGCACAGCACCCAAGGGCTGACGGCCGCCGCCGCCAATTATCCCCCAGCCACATGGGAATACCATTGGCACCTTTACCCGTCAACGCGCTTAGGCAATGGGCAATTGGTCCGCGATGAAAATGGCAAACAAACCCTCAATGCCTATGCAGGGGTCATCAACGCCGCTGGTGAAACCAACACCCTCAGTGATCAAGCCGTCGCCTTTACGCTCACCAAACCAGGCAGCTTATTGCAAAAACTGACCCAAGCCACCGCCAACGGAACGCCCATGATCCTCCAACTGGAACTCAAGGCGATCATCGCCGGCCATGAAGCAACGATCACTTCTAATTACGCCAGCGTGGCCATTGCGCCTGATCCTGGCAGCCTCAATTTAGAAAGCGTCCCAGAAACCCTCCATTGGCAAATGACGTCGCTGGATGTCTACGACCACACGCCACAAGCGCTGCAGCCTGACCAGCCGCTAACGATCACCGACACCCATGACCAGCCGCATTGGACGTTAAGCGCGCGCTTGCACAGCGACCAAGCCTTTCCTTTTGCCTTGCGCATCAATCAAACGCCTTTGCCGCTCAACGGGCCGGCACAAGTGTTGACCAGCATGACTGTCGCCGAGTATCAGCAACGCCCACAGCTGTTGCTGACGCCGACGGCTGCCACCGCTGCTGGTGATTATCACGCCGCCATTGAATGGACGCTTGCCGCTAATGTGCCAGCAGACGCGTTGCCATAAACCTAAAAACAGCAGCTATCAATATGATAGCTGCTGTTTTTGCGTGGCGCATGCCGCGATGAGGTTAAACCAAGGCCGGACGGTATAAACTGACGACAACGCCTAACACCACGACGGCATCGAAATACATATCTGCCATACTGTCGTTTTCAGGATGCAAGCGGATGTGCCCGTCTTCTTTGTAAAAACGCTTGACGGTGGCTTCATTATCTTCGGTCATGGCCACCACGATCTGGCCGTTTTCCGCGGATTCTTGTTTCTTGACGATGATCTGATCACCATTCAAGATTCCGATCTTGATCATGGAATTCCCTTGCACCCGCAACATGAACAGTTCATCGGCGTCATAGGCGAGATCATCTGGCACCGGGAAGTAATCTTCGATGTTTTCGATCGCGGTGATCGGCACCCCAGCGGCTACGGTCCCGACGATCGGGATGCCTTCATGCGTAATGCCGATGAAGTCGCGTCCAGCCGCGGTGATCTCTAATGTCCGCGGCTTAGCCGGGTCCTTGGCGATATAGCCTTCATCCAAAAGACGTTCAAGATAGGCCGCAACCGTACTGGAACTGGATAACCCGACGGCGGCGCCGATCTCGCGCACGGTTGGCGGATAGCCGCGGGACTGAATCGATTCATGGATGGTATTGAGGATCTGTTTCCATCGTTTCTGACTGGCTTGAGTCGGCATGACGGCCATTCCTTTCTCACGCCTAAAAATCCTTTAGGCGTCCGGTGTTACACCGGTTTCTATTTATATTTAGTCTAACAGCACGAACGCCTGTTTGCAACACTTAAGACGCGTTTTTATGCGCTTTGCTGCCGAAAAATAGCGGATCGCGGCCCCGCTCGCCAAAAATCTCTGCGCCGGCAAAAAAAACAGCAGGTTTGCCTCAAAATTCTGAGGCAAACCTGCTGATGCTTTTAGATGATTTGGCCGACACGATTGTCATTGGTGGCCAACAAGGCTTGGGCTTGCTTTAAATCCACTTGCCGCCGGTGCATCACGATGGCTGCCGGCACGTTATTGTCGGCTTGAGCCAACAGCGCCGTCGCTGCTTGGGCATCGATTTGCAAGACTTGTTGCAAGATCCCGATCGCCCGGTGGACCAGTTTTTCATTCGTCGGCTGGACATTGATCATCAAATTCTCATAGACATAACCCATCTTGATCATCACGCCAGTCGAGATCGTGTTCAACACCAGCTTTTGTGCCGTGCCGGATTTCATCCGCGTCGAGCCGGTCACCACTTCAGGGCCTACCACTGGACTGATGGCGATTTGGGCAATATGCATCATGTCGTTATCGGCATTGCACGTCAATGACACGGTCAAAGCGCCAACGGTATTGGCATATTCCAAAGCCCCGATCGTATAAGGCGTGCGGCCGCTGGCAGCAATGCCGATCACAACATCCAAAGCCGTCAACGCATGGGCTTTGAGGTCATTGATCGCCAGTGCTTTAGAATCCTCTGCGCCTTCAACCGCCTTGAACATCGCGTCTTGACCGCCTGCCAATAAGCCAAACGCCCGCGTTGGCGGCACACTGTAAGTCGGGGTCAATTCAATGGCATCAAGGGCCCCCAGCCGCCCAGAAGTGCCTGCCCCCATATAAATGATGCGCCCGCCTTGGCGAAAGCGGTCGGCGATCGCGTCGATCGCTTGGCCGATCTGAGTATTTTGCGTGGCGACGGCAGCCGCCACTTTCGCATCTTCTTGATTGATCAAAGCGGCGATCCCGCTGCCATCGAGTTGATCGATGTGCATGGTTTGCGGATTGCGCGCTTCTGTCGTTAATTGAGCCAAGTCTGCCACCTACTTTCGATTATCTGTTGCTTTCAATTGCGACACCAGCCGGTTAGAGTCGACGATCGTCGCTTGCATCGCCGGCAGCTGGTCTTTGACGATCCCGGCAAACAACATGTCGCACACCAACATCGTATGCGCCCGCGAAGCCACTGCCGCCAAGCGCACCAAATGCTCCGTTTGCGGGATCTGCAACCAAGTATCAGAAACTTTTGCCAGCGGCGAGGACGAGTCGCTGCAAATACTGATCACTGGCGTGTGGCGTTGATGCGCCGATTCTGCGCCGATCGTCACTTCGCGCGTCAACCCGGAATAAGACAAGGCCAACACCACGTCATCCGGCCCGCTTTGCAAGGAAAACTCCAAGTTCATATGCGCATCGGTTTCATAAAAAGTCGTCAACCCATAGCGATTGAGGCGATGATACAAGTCATACGCGATCAACCCGCTGGTGCCCACGCCTAAAATGAAGATCCGCTGGGCGTGTTGCAACTGCGCATAAGCCTGCTCGAGTTGGGCGGCGTCCAAAGTTTCTTTGAGGCTTTCGGTGGCATCGCGGTACAATTGTAAGACCTTATTTTCGATGCTGGTGCCAGTATCTGCAGGCGCCAACGCTAATTCCACGGTGTGTTCGTCATGTTGGATCTGCTGTGCCAGGTACACCCGCATTTCGTCCATCCCTGAATACCCTAAAAATTGGGCGAAGCGAATGATCGTGGCGGCTGACGCGCCGACTTTGGCTTCCAATTCATGGCTGGACGTATCGATGAATGCTTCAGGATGCGCCCGCATGAAATCGGCGATCTGTTGTTGTTTGCGGCTCATGTCGCGGTATTGTTGTTGGATCCGATCAAAAAGGATAAGTCCTCACCCGCTTACTTCAACATCGTGGTGATGTCGGCATCACTTTCAGTTGGTACCATTTGCGCGGTGACCTTCACGCCAGCAGCGATCATCGCTTTGATATCGGCCACATCGGCATCATTGAGATACACCGACGGCTTGATCTGCTTAGCGTCATCATGCGGCGCCACATTGCCGATATTGACGGTGGTGAGCTTCACGCCGCCATCCACCAACGCGCGCATATCTTGGATCGTTTTGGTCAACAAGAAAACGCGCTCATCCGCATATTTGCCATCGGTCAACGTGATCAAAGCGCGCCGCACCGATGCGATCACCAGCTTCACCCCTGTGGGCCGGGCTAATTTTAACGCCCCGATCTGCATGTCATCGTGCACTGCGGCATCATTGACGACTGCGATCCGCTGGGCATTGGTGATACGCGTCCACACCGCTGCCACTTGGCCATGGATCAGCCGTTCATCTACTCGAGCATGAATAATAGCCATGATTCCCTCCTTAGAATAAGCCGCCGAGCCAGCCGAAGATCCCGCTGAGATTGCCTAAAACCATCCCTAAAGCGATCAAGACAAAAATCAGCTTCGTTGAATTCATCGACTTCTTACCCAATAGCCAATATGACAGCAAGACGATCGCCAAAGGCAAAAGCCCAGGCAAGATCTGGTTCAACATGTCTTGCGCGTTCAAGGTGACCTTGCCCATCTTGTACTTCAGATCCAAGGTGTACGTGATCACAGACGGGATCAACGCCCCGACCACAGTCAGCCCAAGGATCGACGCGGCATTGGTCAACAACTTCATTTGCGTGGCAAATTCAGTGGCTAACTTCGCCCCTTGCACATACCCGACGGTAGTGAACCACCGGCGCAGCCACAACAGCAAGATCCCGCCGACGATCGGCAGCAACAGCCCGACTGCAGAACCGGAAAGCGCCATATAAGCGGAGATCGAAAAGACGATGGTCCGATAGATCGCCAGGAATAAGGTATCGCCGACCCCCGCCAGCGGCCCCATCAACCCGGTTTTCAACCCGACGATGGCTTCTTCATCTTGCATCCCGGTTTGCTCTTCGATCCCAATATCCGCCCCGATGATCAAATGCGACATCGGCTGGCTGGTGTTGAAATAGCCTAAGTGGGTCTGCAAGGCCTTTTTCATTTCTTCAGGCTTATCTTTGTACAACTTCTTCAAGACCGGCATCATCACCCAAGAGTAGCCTAACCCTTGCATCCGTTCATAGTTCCAGCCCCATTGCAGGCCGAAAATATTGCGCCAATATACTTTGCTGATGTCGCGTTTGTCTAGCTTAGTCATTGATCTCGACCTCCTCGTCTGCATACAGATCTTCATGGGCCACTGGCGCGCCTGGTGTCGGTGCCGGCGTTGGCGCAGCAGCTGGCGCTGGTTGGGCGTTGCCTTTTTCAGCAAACATCATGTATAACCCTGCCATGGCCAACCCGATCAAAGCGACGCCTAAAATCGTGATGGACTTGGAGAAGTATGCCATGAAGGTAAAGCCAATGATGAAAAATGGCCAAAACGATTTCAATGGCAGATACCGCATCAAGATCGCGATCCCCATTGCCGGTAAGATCATGCCGGCCGCCTTCAGCCCGGACATGAACCATTGCGGGATGAATTGGTTGATGGCATTGACCACGGTTTGGCCAAAGACCAGCCCAACGACGACTGGGATCACCCGCGACAAGATCCACGGGATCATGCCCCAGACGTTTTGCCGCTCGACGCCTTTGTAATTGCCTTGCGCAGCGAAGCGATCCGCGCGGTGTTGGAAGAACATGTTCGCCATCCGCGCCAAAATATCCAGCTGCGTCAACAGCAAGCCGATTGGCACCGCCAGGCCGATGCCGTATTCAGCCCCTTTGCCGGCAATGATCGCATAAGCAGTCCCCATGATCGAGCCGGTCAAAAAGTCTGGCACCGTCGCGCCGCCATAAGTGGCCACCCCTAACGTCATCAACTGCAAGGTCGCCCCGACGATCAAGCCGGTTTTGAGATCTCCCATGATCAAGCCTGTCACCGCACCGCCGAAGATTGGGGAATAAGGGCCGATTTGAATCGAGATCTGATCCAACACGGCGATCGCGACATACAAGCTCAATGCAAAAATCACGACTAATGAGACCATGATAAGTCCTCCTAAATAATTTTTGAGTACACCGATAGTGTAATTGAAAGCGATTCACTTTGCAACGGTTTTGCGTAACAAAAATCATTTACAGACATTAACGTAATCACATTTCAAATTAGCCTATACCAATGTTCGCTATTCTCACATCATCCCTTGCCATCGTGCATTTACTGACGAGATTCACACCTAGTCCAAATGATTATTTTATATTTACCCCCAGGCGCAATGCGTCCAGGCGATGCCGCCAGCATCAATGGCCAAGCCGGGCCGGCGCGGTTGTTATTTTTGGCGCCAAAAAAAACGCCTTGAACCCGCGATCTGCAAAAACAAATCGTGGTCCAAGGCGCCGTGTCATGGGCGAATTCAGCCCAGTGTTTGGTTACATGCGGTGGGTGACGGGAATGTGTTTCAATTGCCGCCGATCACACTTGTTGCGCGTCATGGCGTAAAACACGCCAAGATGCACGTCGACTGCTAATAATAAAATTCCCAGTGTGGCTAGATGTGTCAACATCAACACCACAGTCAACACCACTAGGACCCGTAAACTCCACTTCATAATATCGATTGATGCCATTGATGACACTCCCTTCCACCGGACTCGGTTAACTATGACCCTTAGTATACAGGAATTTTCCGGTTTGTAAAGCCAAATTATACATTAATTTTACATTCGAGGCCTTTGTATCGGCGTTTACTAAAATGATAAATTTAGACAGCGCTTACATCAATTTGAATGTAAACATTGTCATTACATAACACCCACATAAGGAAATTCGCATATTGAGACCGGTTTAGGTATGATAAAGAAGTAAAGATAAGGAGGCCTGTATGGAGAAAAAAGCGTCTTGGTTCTACCGTCGCTTCTTAAATAGTAAGTTCACCACTGCGATCCTCAACTTACTGTTGGTCTTACTGGTCGTGTGGGTATTCACTAAGATCGCCTGGGTCTTTGAACCGGTCATGGCGTTTTTGCGCGTGGTTGCACCGCCTTTTATCTTCGCGGGTGTTTTATTTTACCTATTGAACCCCTTGGTGATCCGCCTAACGCGCTTTGGTGTAAAGCGCGTGTGGGCGATCGCCATCGTGTTGCTGGCGGTGTTGGCCCTATTGATCATCGCGGTGTTGAAGTTTGTCCCGACGGTCGAGCGCCAGTTTACGAATATTTTACAATCGTATCCGACTTACTGGCATGACTTCACCACTTGGCTGATCGATTTGAATGATCATCAAGACTTGATCTCGCAGCGTGATCTTGAACAGATCGGCAATGAGTTGATGACGGCGATCAATGATAAAAGAGGCACGCTTGCCGCCAGCACCGTCGCCCAACTGCAAAATCTCGTCGGTATTGTCGGCAACGTGGTGGTCACCGTAGCGACCGCGCCGATCATCTTGTTTTTTATGCTTAAAGATGGCGACGAATTTGCGCCGAAGCTCGTGGCGTTGTTTCCAGTCAAGTTGCGGGCCAGTATCCATCAAATGCTGCATGAAATGAATGCCAAAGTCGGCTCTTATGTTCAAGGCCAGCTGACTGTCGCCATGGCAGTGGCGCTCATTTTCATGGTGGGCTACTCGCTGATCGGGTTGCGCTTTGCCTTGGTTTTAGGCCTGATCGCCGGCCCGCTGAATCTGATCCCTTATTTTGGGTCAGCCCTGGCAATGGTGCCGGCGCTGATCGTCGGGGCGGTCACCAGTCCCAAAATGCTGATCGCGGTGATCATCACCTTTTTTGTCGAATGGTTGTTAGAGACGCAATTGATCTCGCCACTGGTGATGGGCTCTAAACTGGCCATGCACCCGATCACGATCGTCATCGTGTTGTTGACTGCAGGCAATCTTTTCGGTTTAGCCGGAGTGATCTTAGGCATCCCCGGGTTTGCCGTGATCAAGATCGTCGTCACGCGCTTTTTCAGCTGGTACCAACAGGTGTCCGGCCTCTATGAAGAAACAAAGGAGTAACTTAATGCTCAATACAATTTTGATCCCTTTAGATGTCGCTTTCTTAGCTTACGGCGGGTACTTGCTGTATCGCCATAGTCAAATCGACATCCATGCCGGTTATGCCACCTTCCAAGTTTTCTTTGCGGCGGTGCTCGCCATGTGGTTTGTGACGGCTGGCATCAGCAACCTGCCTTACATTATCTTAATGGCGACATTCATCACCTTAGTGGTGCTTTCTGGTGCCAGTGGGCTGACGCCCACTCGCGTCATCGCCACAGGCGTCTTTTCACGGGTGATCCCGTATACCAAGCTGGCAGGCATCACATTGACCCCGCTGTCATTGCCCAATGGCCGGCAATTAGTGATCGCGATTTTCAACCTCAAGCCGCGCCGCTTTGTGCGCTTGACCTTCCGCAGCGATCTGGAAAGCCTGATCCAAACCATTCGTCCACGCTTGCCAGAAGACGTCGCGATCACGATCCAACACGTGCAATAACTCGCAGCAAACAAAACGGCGGCAAAACCAATTTAATGGTTTTGCCGCCGTTTGCTTGGGTAAACGCGCTTTCCAAGGCAACGGGGGTGCGTGCTAATCGCTCGCGTCGTCCGCCGGCTGCGCCGACTGCCGCCACGCCCTATTAGCCCAACCCCCTAAGTGCGCCTTGGGTCACGCTCTGACTAAACGCGCTCCTAATCGCAGCGGGGTCGCAGGTAAGGCAGCCCGGTCACGTCGCGTGCCGCGACGCACCCAGGCTGCCTTACCTACACCCCTAAAAGCGCGATTAGTCACGCTCTCACGACAAAGACACGTCCAGTGTGTGCTGACGTGTCTCGGGCGATTCCTTTAGGTGCAAGGCGCGGTTGCCGGACCGCGGTTTGTTGGGATACGATGCCTGAGTTTGCGCTCAGGGCTTGGCCGTTTTGACCTCTTGGCAGGTTTGATCCTGCTTTGAGGGTGGTACGCCAGTGTCTCGCCCTTGCCCGAGTCTTTCCAGGCCATCTTCGGGATGTACCCCTTAGCGTGTGTGAGGCCCAGGTTGCCCCGGCTGGCTGCCCCACCGTTGATGTCTGGGAAAACTTATGGAGTGCGCACCACCATACCCAGCCACATGATCGTGATCAAGATACCACGCTTTGCCGTTAATGTAAACCCTTTCGCAAAACTTTTTTAACCGCTAATCCCACTGCCTGGAGAATATAAATAAATCGTTAGACTTAGCGGGTTTCGTCACGATTCAGACCAGTTAATAAAAGGATCATTCGATATATCTTGACACCATTATTTACTGATTATATATGCTGCGTTTTCTTCCAGCAGCAGGTACCCTCATTTGCCGCTGGCGGTTGCTCATTGGCACACGTTTTTTCACCGCAAAAAAAAGTTGGCGACGACTGGTTCAGCCGCCTCCAACTTTAATGTTCGCTTTAGATCTGCCGCAGTGAAAACAATAGCGCCAACACCACCACGATCCCAATCGCGCCGAAGGTAAAGATCCCATCGAATACGATGCCCAACATAAAGACGTAGATCAACGCCATCATGGCCCCGCCGATGATCAAGTCCACCAAAAAACGCCCGCGCTTAGTTTGGCAACTCGCGTCTAAGCCGATCAGCAGCCAAATGCCCACGGCCAAGCCGACGCCTAGACTGACGGTAGTCGCCATCGCCAGTACCGTTTGCGGATGGATCACAAACCAGCCAATGGCGCCAAAAAGAATGGCTGCCAATAATAATAGGAAGAACAGGCCGTATGCGTGACCTTTTTTTGCATGTGACATGAAAACGCCTCTCAGTTTGTTTTGTCTCAGTTTACCAGAAAACTGGATTGGATTACACTAAGGCTATCATAATCTTAAGGAGTGGTGTGTGTGTCTGAAAATATTGCCTATGCCGCTAATGGCGCAAAACCAGCGACTGATCCAGATTGCTTCACCGAGATCACCTTGCCGATCCCGACCCCTGATGTTGATGACGTCGTGGTCCAACTAGAAGCGACTGCTCTTAACCCGATCGACACCAAACGCCGCGCCGCACTCCCAGCGCAAACTGAACCAGTGATTTTCGGCTATGATGGCGTCGGCATCGTGTCTGCCGTTGGCCGTGATGTGACGGCGTTCAAGGTGGGCCAGCGCGTGCTGTACTCAGGCACCACTAAGCGCCCAGGCAGTTATCAACATTATCAAAGTGTCCCCGCTGCCTTAGTCGCCAACGCCCCAGCTGCTGCACCTGCCGCCGACTTGGCCGCCTTGCCTTTGGTCGGGTTGACGGCTTGGGAGCTGTTGTTTGAGAAAATGGGCTTCACCCCGCAAGCTGATGCCAACAGCGGCCAAAGCGTCTTGGTGATCAATGGTGCCGGCGGCGTCGGATCAATGCTCACGCAGCTGGCACATTGGGCAGGCTTAACCGTGTATGCCACCGCCAGCCCCCAGCACTTTGATTGGTTGTTGGCCCATGGCGTTGATCATCCCTTGGATTATCATGCTGATATCGTCCAAGCGGTCCAAGCCCACACCCAGTTTGTCGATGGCGTCGCGATTCTTTATGCCCCGGCGCCATACATCCAAGCGGCGGCGACCTTGATCGCCCCGCTGGGCCATGTGGCGACTATCGTTACACCGACTGACCCATTAGACTTGGCGGCGTTGAAACCAAAAGCGGCCAGCTTTGATCAAGAATATATGTTCACCAAGTCAGATTTTGGGGTGCAAGTCGCCTCGACACGCCAGATCTTGACGCAATTGGCCAACTTATATCAAGCTGGGCAGCTGACGGCCAGCGTTACGCAGACTTGGCCGCTGACTTTGGCTAATTTGTTGACGGCCACGCAACAATTGGAAGCCGGGCACACCCATGGCAAGCTGTGCTTACTTATGGAAGCCTAACGCATAGCGCAAGGTCCGCTTGGCATCGGCTTGCGTCATCCGCTTGGGATCATAAATGATCACACCATCGCCCATATAATAGTTGAATTTTTCAATGATTGCGCGCTGCGTCAAGCTGCGCAAGCGCAGTTCGTCGTTGACTTGCAAGAGATAATCGGCGCTCCAGTCTTTGTCCATCATTGCTGGTTCATCACGCTCGGTGATGTAGCCTTTTTCCATGATCAAGTTCGCCCCTTCGGCTTTTTGCAGCCGCGTGATCGCTTCTGTTGGCTCCATAACTTTCCCTCCCAAAAAAACCCGTCTGCATTAAATGTAGCGATTTCATGAAGGATGTGCAAGCCGTAACCAGTTTTTAAGCTTGGTTTAGGGTTGTGGGGATATGATTGTAATTGAAATGAGGTGCAGACATTGCCAGATAAGCCTAAGCTCTTGGTCATTGAAGACGACCCGAATTTGAATCAAAGCATTGTCGGGTTCGTTTCGGACTTTGCCGATGCAGACGCTGCTTTGACCGGAACCGATGGTGCGTTCATGGCAGAACAAGCGATCTATGACGCCATTGTGTTAGACATCATGCTGCCAGAGCTCAACGGGTTTGATCTGTTGAAGACGTTGCGGGCCAAACAAGTGCAAACTCCGGTATTGATCCTCACTGCCAAAGATGCGCTGGCCGATAAGCTGCGCGGCTTTACGCTTGGCGGCGATGATTATTTGACCAAGCCGTTTCACCGCGAAGAATTGGTGATGCGGCTGAAGGCCTTGCTCAAGCGCACCGGCAAATTAGCCTTAGACAATGTCTTGCAATGCCCGCCGATCACCCTTGACTTAGCCAACCACACGGTTAGTGTCAACGATTCGGCGGTGATCTTGAATGGCAAAGAATATGATCTGTTGGTTTACTTACTCCAAAACGCCGATACCATCATTACCAAAGACCAGATCTTTGATCGCCTGTGGGGGTTTGACTCTGACACGGCGATTTCGGTGGTGGAAGTGTATATGTCGAACCTGCGCAAGAAACTGCGCCAGACCCCAGCCGAAAACATGATCAAAACGATCAGAAGTGTTGGGTATATCTTACAAAGCGAGGCAATCAATGAAGAATGATCCTGCGATCGAAAGCCAGCGCCGCCGTTTATTCACCAGCCAACTGCTGGCTTTTGCCGGTTTGTTCATCGCGCTGGGATTGATCGTGTATTTCATCTATGACCGCACCGTTTATCACGACGTCGATCAAACCTTGGTGGAAAAAAAGACGCACCTTTACAACGACAAACAGCCGCTCAACAATGGGAATCCCTTGCGCTCCGGCAAACCGCAAACCAATGACCCGACGCCTTTTCGCACCATGGTAGTCGTGTTCAATAACCAAGGCAAGATCAGCAACAAAGCGCGCATCGGCCAAGACGCGTATGCCTACTTGCAATACTTGCGCTTGAATAAAGCCGACCTCAATCAAAAGCGCACCTTGACTACCGCCAGCGGGACTTTCCGGACCCTGTTGATCAAGATCCCTAAAGCCGCCAAAAACGCCTCCCATGCCGGCCATTTCGTGATGATCGTGCAAAACATCGACTCGCAAATGTTTGCCTTGCAAACCTTCCGCCAAGCCTTGATCTTGACCATGGTAGTGTTTTGGCTGCTGTCATTGGCGTTGTCTTATTGGTTGGCCAATCGCTCTTTGCAGCCGGTGGTGGTCGCTTGGCAACACCAACAAGACTTCGTCGCCAATGCGGCGCATGAACTGCGCGCACCGCTGGCAGTGATCCAAAGTCAACAAGAAGCGCTGCTGACCAAACCCAATGCCAAGATCATCGACCAAACCGAAGCCATCGCCACCAGCCTGGCAGAGACTAAGCGTTTGCGGCAATTGACCGGCGACTTGCTGACCATCGCCAAAGCCGACAGCAATGCCCAAGAGCTTGATATTCAGCCGCATGACCTCAAGGCATATTTCACCAAGGTCTTACAGCCTTATGCCGACATCGCCGCCAGCCAAGCCAAGCACTTCACCAGCGACTTGCCTGCTGATGGCAACGCCTTATTTGATGGGGAAAGGCTCCATCAGCTGATGGTCTTGTTATTAGACAATGCGTTCAAATACACCGCTCAAGGCGATGCAGTTTGGGTCAAGGTCAGCGTGACCAACAACGACTGGTCCTTGAGCGTCGGCAACTCCGGCCCAACGATCACGCCTGCAGACAAAGCCCACATCTTCGAGCGCTTTTACCGCAGCGATCCCAGCCGCAACCGCCAAACCGGCGGTTCCGGCTTAGGCTTAGCTATCGGCCAATGGATCGTTTTGGCCCATCACGGCAAACTGACGGTTCAAGACGTCCAGCCGCATGGCGCCGTTTTCACGGCTAAGTTCCCGCGCATCCCTAAGCTTGGCTAAAACAAGCTGAGCCACCAAGCGGTTTTCGCCATAGCACAAACGCCTCGGGGCTACGATTCTAAACACGAATCGCGGTCCTGAGGCGTTTTTGTTGCTTTGTAACACGCGACTAGCCGCTGATGGCCTTGCGACGTTTACGCTTTAGCCGCAAACTCGCGCCATTTTGACACCGAGCGCCACAATACGCCGCAAGCGGTCAGCGCCAACAGCGTGGCGATCCCCATTGCGACGTGCATGCCGCTGATAAACCAGGCCGGGTGGGCCGCAGGGAAGCTGACGACGCGGTGTTTTGCAATGGCACTCATTTGGGCAAACAAAAGCGTGGTGGTGACGCTGGTGCCTGCCACCATCCCCAGATTACGCGCCAAGGCGTTGAAACTGCCAGCCACCCCCAATTGCGCCTTGGGGACCACAGACATCACCACATCGCCGATCGGGGATTGAAAGATCCCGCTGCCGATTCCTAACAATACCGTGATCCCAATGAAGACCCACACGGCACTGTGCAGCCCCAGCATGACATACGCCGCACTGCCTAAAGCAATGATCACCACGCCCACTAAAGCGACCTTGGCCACGTTCATTTTATCTGCCAAAAACCCGCCCAGCGGTGTGAAAAACACCATCATCAACGGGTACACCGACATCAGCGCCCCGGCCACACCTGGCGACAGCTGCAGCGCGTCTTCCAGATAAAACGGCATCAACACCGTTGTAAAAAACTGCACCATAAAGACTAAAAATACGGCTAAGACCCCCAGCGAAAACAGCCGGTTCGCAAAAAGTTTGAGCCCCAACAATGGCGCAGGCGTATGCGCTTCATGCCACAAAAAACCACCCATCGCCACCACGGCGATCACCAACAGGCTGACCACCACTGGGGCGCCAAAGCCATCGGTTTGACTCAAGTTCAAACCCCAAAAGCCCGTCGCGATCGCCACGGCTTGCAAGCTGGCCCCAAGCCAATCAAACGGCTGCGGCATCGGTACCCCGTTGCCCATGGCCCATAGCGCCAAGGCTAAAGCCAGCAAGCCAAACGGCACATTCAGCCAAAAGATCACCGGCCATTGCGCCACCGACAGCACCAGCCCGCCAACTGCCGGGCCAGCAACACTGCCTAAGGCCACAAAAGTCCCAGCATACCCCATCGCTTTGCCGCGTTCTTGGGCATCAAAGCTCGAAGTCACGATCCCATAGGTATTCGCCAAGGTCATCGCCGCGCCGGCGGCTTGGACGATCCGCGCCATGATCAGCCAAGCAAAGCCCAAATCGATCCCAGCCAACACTGAGCCGATGATGAACCCGCCAGTTCCCCACTTAAAAATGCGCGGTTTGCCGACCAGATCCCCTAATTTGCCAAACGGCAGCAATAAGGCACTCAGCACAAGCAAATACACCGAAGTTGCCCACACCATGCGACTCGCCGGTACCCCGAGGCTTTTGGCCATCACCGGCACCGCGATATTGACCACCGAACCATCCAGATTCGTCATAAACGCAAAGAACCCCAGCGCAGTCAACGCCCACCAGCGCCGTGCATGTGCCACTTCCATCATGACCCCTCCTCAACTTTGTAGATGCGGTCATTATACCAAAGTGTCTAGAAAATTGCCGGTTTGACGCTTGTCAAGCGGCCCGCTTTTTTGAGGGCTTGTTGTGGCTGCTCGCCGCACAAAAATGGCCGCCATGGGTGGTGGCGGCCAAAGGAGTAAGGATTGGCCAGTCGGTGGGTAGCCGACTGGCGATTTTTACTTGGAGGAGTAAAAATGAAAAAGTTGGGTATGGGTATGGAAATGAGTGGGTGGCTCGTTTCCATGCTTTTAATATAATCCGAGAATATGAAGAAATTGTGACGAAATCAAAGTCTTGCGCGAAAAATTGCCACAGCTTAATAATTGCTTATTCCCGCTCAGATGCTTAAGCTAGCAGTAAAGGGAGGGATACTCATGACGATCAATTTTGACGCAGCGGCGGTCACCAAGCTGACCCCTCATCTGGCACCAGACAAGCGGTTGTTGCTGACCTTCGAAGATGGCGTGGGCCCATATTCGCAACACGCGATGATCCACATGCAAGTCCAATTCACCATCAATGTGATCGCCGCCGATGCCCCGGCGGATGATTATGACGTGGACATCGAAAGCAATCTGGGGCCGGTGGGGATCAAAGGCTATTCCCAAGAAGACCTCGATCCGCATTTAAGCATGCGCTACAACACGACGCTCGGCGTCTTTACGCTTTCTGGTGATGGCGGGGACATCGACGATAATGTTGGGTTTATCGACTTTACCGAATCCTAATCATTGCCACCTAGTTATTTAATGATAAGAAGTGTACAATCATCGATGACAAAAAGATGATTGTGAGGCGTAATCGTGCAATACAGGTTCGAATCAGGGCTTTCGATCCATGAGATCAAAAAACTTTATGGTGCTGTCAACTGGAGTCATTATCTCCAGTCGATCGATGAAACGGCACGCGGCATCGCCAACTCCACGCTGTTAACGGCGCGCACAGACGATGGCGAATTAGTCGGGTTGATCCGCGGGGTCAGCGACATGCATACGATCTTGTTCATTCAAGACTTGATCGTGCTGCCTGAGTATCAGCATCAAGGCATCGGGCACGAATTGCTCGCGCAGTTTGATGATTACTTTAAGCAAGTCGCACGGATCGTCGTGGCTTGCGACGACCCGCAAATGCAGGCTTTCTTTGCTGACGCTGACTATTTGCCAGAGTCAGACACTGCCACGAATACCTTCATTCGGCCGCGGCGGCTGTTAGAGCCGCGCTATTGATTTGATTTTAGACGCAAAACGCCTTTGCCGACAGCGGCAAAGGCGTTTTTGCGTGCAAAGCTTGCAGATTCGGCCAACTCAAGCCGCACTGACCACCAAATGCACTTGCTGCTGCAACACGGCCAGCTGCTGTTCACCCAGCGTACGCTGATTGCGCAACAACAACTCGCTAAACAGCGGCGTGATCACCAGCGCTGCGATCACCGACACCAATACCGGCAGCTGCGGTTCATCTAAGGCCAATTGCGGACCGACGGCGACTAGTGCCTGCAAGAGCCGCTTTTCCAATTGTTCCGTGTATTGCAGCACCCAATCCGACCCCACTTCTGACAACAACATGCGCTCGCGCACGGTGATGATGAAGGATTGATAATTATCTTCTCGGGCAAACAACTGCCAGATCTCTTCGATCATCGTGACCAGCTGCCCTTCCAGCTGTGCTTTAGTGTGCACTGCGGAAAAATCGACGGCCAAGGCATTGACGCGCTGCGTCAGGCCTTCTTTGACAATGGTATCTAAAAGGTCTTGTTTGCCATGGGGAAAATAATAGTACAACAGGCCGTCACTGGTCCCGGCGGCTTGATTCAGCGCCCGGGTGGTGGTGGCTTCATACCCTTTTTCGGCAAACAGATCGCGGGCGACGTCGAGCAAATGCGCCCGCTGTTGGGCTCCTTTATCCAAGCAGACTCACTCCTTAAGCGATCACGCCGATGGTTTGTAAGATCAAGTAGACGTTCAATAAGACTAAGACAATGGTGGCGACCCAAGCACAGACTTTGATCCAAGTCTTGTTGGCAAACTCACCCATCAAGCGCTTGTTGCTGGCAAAAATGACCAGCGGCACCACCGCAAACGGCAAGGCGATGCTTAAGAATACTTGCGAGAAGGTCAAAAGGTTTTCGATCTTGGCTTCATTGCCATGATAAATGATGGCAAAGATCAACACCGGGGTGACCGACAACAGCCGCGTGATCAGCCGCTGCAGCCACATTGGCGCCTTGATACGGACGAACCCTTCCATCACGATCTGGCCGGCTAACGTCCCGGTAATGGTGGAACTTTGCCCAGAAGACAGCAAGGCGATGGCAAACAGCATCGACAACATCGGGCTGGCGATGGCGCCTACGATCGCCGGGTTATTCAATGAAGCAAACAAATCGGCAAACCGCCCGAGGCTGGAATGCGTCCCGTAAAACAGCGCCGCGCCTAAGATCAACAATAGCGAGTTGACGATAAAGGCGATAAACAACTGGATGTTGGAGTCGATCGTGGCAAATTTCACCGCACGCTTCACTTCTTGGCGGTTCTTGCGATCGACTTTGCGCGTTTGAGAAATCGACGAGCCCAAGTACAGATCATGCGGCATCACCGTCGCCCCAACGATCCCTAAGGTCAAATACAACATGCCGTGGTTGGTGATGATCTCACTCGTGGGCAAGTAGCCTTGAATGATCCCGCCGACATCCGGCTTGGCCAAGAACACTTCATATGCAAACACGACTAAGATCACAGCCACCAAGGTCGCGACGATCGCTTCGATCTTGCGGAAGCCTAAGCGCATCAGCAACAACAAAAGCAGCACATCTAAGGCGGTGATCATGATCCCAACGATCAAGGGAATCCCAAACAACAGCTGAATGGCGATCCCAGAACCGATGATCTCAGCGATATCTGTGGCCATGATCGCTAATTCTGCGATCACCCATAAACAAAACCCGCCGAATTTGCTGGTGTGTTCACGCGTCAGCTGCGCCAGATCCTTGCCGGTGACGATCCCTAACTTCGCCGCCATGGCTTGCAGCATCATCGCGATCAAACTGGAGATCAAGATCACGGCTAACAGCCGGTATTTATATTGCGCCCCACCGGCGATCGAGGTGATCCAGTTACCAGGGTCCATATAGCCCACAGCGATCAAGATCCCAGGACCGGTAAAGGCTTTTAACGTGCGCCAAAAGCCGGCATTTTGCGGGACTTCAACGGTCCCATTGACTTCATCCAAGCTTTTGCTTGCGTGTTCATTCGTATTTTCGATCATCTTTTGACCTCTTTCCTTGGTTTGGAATTCGGTGAGCGGCCCAAAACTGAGCACACTCTCAATTTCATTTCCATTGCATATTCTACACGACGCCGCCTAAAAAACAAGCACTTTTGAGCAAATGCTCATGATTTTTTTAGTCTAGCCATAAACTTTGGCGTGAAGCCTTTGCCTGATCTAAGGCATCAACCATAGCACCAAGCGCTTTTATGGGTCAAAATTAGGCACTGGTAACATTTTGATGGCAAAAAAAAGACAACCTCCCCTGGTTGTCTTTTCTGAATGCTTTTGATCGAGCTGCGCTGCCTCTAACGCAGTTCTTTTGCGCTTACACGATAACTTACAAATGACTGCGTTTGACTAGTCGATCCCACTCTTTAACGTCCAGGTCAAAGAGGTTTCATAAATCGCGTTTTCAGCCGTGAAGGTGCTTGGCAAGGTCAAGGTAATATCCTTCTTGGACCAGCCAAAGACGTTCGCCCCGGCCCCTTCGCCATCAGCGGCAGTGGCTACATCAGCGCTAGTCGCATTTGCAGCAACGTTTAAGCTGATGTTGTCAGCGATGGTGGAAACCGGCGTCAAAGCAGCTGTTGGTGCATAGCCTTGATCTTGCGCTTCACCAGTCAAGGTGTAGACGTCGCCGGTTTCACCATAAGCAGTGTTTTTGAAGTTCAACAAGGCATCGGTGGTGCTGCCCATCGCGTTGCCTTGGTTGTCCACTTTGCTTAATGGGCCGTCAGCTTTAACGCTCAACGTCCATTGGCCAGGAACAGCCGTGTTAGTGGTATCTGCATTGGTCCGGGTGTCTTGTTTATCGACAACGGTTGCCCATGCTTTGCCATTGACCTTGTTCAAAGCGGCGTCAGACGTGTTCAAGATCGCCGTCATGTTCGTATCAGTCGACTTGTAGCTGGCGTAACGGTTGTTGCTGGCATTGTCGACGTTGATCCCATCAGCCGTGAACGCTGGGAAGGAAGAATCGAAGCGTTCATGGTTCCCAAAGTCTAAGATCTGAGGGACTTTTTGCAGGCGCAGGTAACCAGAATTCCCGTTTGGATTTGGTTGACCAAAAGAAATGCCTGCTTTAGTGGTGTCGGTTTGTGGCAAAGCCACGCCGTTGTTAGCTGCGGCATTGTTGTTTTGAGTGGCCGCATGGGTGGCACTTGGCGCAACGGTCAATAAACCGCCTAAAACGGTGGCACTGGCCAGCAGTACTGCTGTCATTTTTGTAAGTTTCATGTGTCTTTCCTCCATTGTGTGTCAAAGTAAAATTTTCATCCCATATTGAGGCAAATATGGCATAAACAAAATTAAGTGGTGCCGAGCACGGGGTCAATTCATGGTGAATGTGACCCAAGAATCGAGTTGGTGTTGCGTCTTGATCGCCATGGTCGTCGTGGCGGCCAGCGCCACTGTAATCACCGCCAAAGCGATGATCGTGGTCAACAAGACGCGATGATACCCAAATCGTTTGATCAATCTACGCATGACGCTTCCTCCTTTGCCATTGCCAAAACCCGCCTGAGACAACCAACCCGATGATGATGGCAATAATCCCCCACCACCAACGCTGTGAGCGCCGATAAGCCGCTTGATCACTCAGGGTGATGCGGCCTTTGGCATTAACGCGCACAAAACGCGTCAAGGTTTGGTGCCAGTGATCCGTTTTCAGCTGCAGCTTAACGGCATAGACCCCTGGTTGCAGATGTTCACCGGCAAACGGCAACGCGACTGGCAAGCGCCCGCGCGGCGCCCACTTCAACCCGGTGCGGGTCTGGTGATAATTCAGCCACCCCAAACGCGCATGCTGCCATGTGGCATGGAGGGTGACTGATCGCAAGAACACCGGATCAAGGTTTTCAAGCGTGACTTGCGGTTTTGGGTGTTGCAGCTTGACGCGCGGACTGAAGCCGACGACCTTGGCTTTGTGCAAGGTCTGGACCGCTTGGCCGGAAACGATTAAGCCGATGCGGTATTGCACGCGGTTGACCACCGCGTCGCTGTTGGTCTTTGGCATGCTGGTCAGCTGCACCGCCCACAACCGCGACCCAGCGCCAAGCGCCGCGCGCTTGGGTAAGGTAAAGCGGATCTGGGCCATGGCTTTAGGCGCTAAGGTCACTTGGTGCGGGTAGCTGACCAAGCGTTGGTCTGCTTTTGGCGCAGGCTGGTACCGCAAAGCGCCATTAGTGCCATTGGTGCCTTTTAACAAGGCCACTTGCAGCTTCAGCGAAGACTTTGCCGGGTTGTAGACGCGCACGGCGATGGCGCGCGTGTCTTGGTGTGCTTTGAGGTCAAAATACCCGGCGGCTTGGCCGACGCGGTTGTCGCTGGGCAATTCTGGGCGGATCATAAAGGTACTGGTGGCGGCTTGCACCACCTGGCGGCCGCCAAGCGCCAGGCCGATCACTAATCCCAGCAGGGCCATGCGCCAGTTGTGCCCGCTCATCGCGGCTTGACCGCCAAGACCCAAATCAAACTCCCCACCGCCATCAGCCATAACACGCCGCTGGTGATGGCCGCCGGCAGCCAGCGGTTTTTCGGCTTTTTGGCGGCTTGGGCGTTTAATTTGTCGGCAGTTTGCTGGGCGACTTTGAAGGTGCGGGTGAAGGTTTGATCGATCGGGAAGCGGTTGGCATAGTTTTGCCCTTGGACTTGGATCTTGATCTGATAAGTCCCTGGCTTCATCGCATCATAATTCCAAGAGATCGGCGCTTTTAACGTCGAGTTTGGGGCGATCATTTTCTTGGTAGCTTGATAGGTGCGCACCGTGTTGCGATCGCCTTGGCGCATGATCTGCGCCTTGATGGCCACTTGCCGCATGGCCATCGGCTGCGGATTGGCCACGGCGATGGCCATGGCCGGATGCTTGTTGTACAGCATTGGCCGCGTGCCGGCGTATTTTAAGGCTGCTGAGGTGGTGGCATAATGCTTGCCTTGCAGCAATACCCCGACAGAATAGGCATAATGCGCCTTGATCGCCGTGTGGTTCTTGGTGGCGCCGGCAACTTTTTCGGTGAAATGCCAATCGCCATACACCATGCCCTTAAAACTTTCCTTGGGCACGCTTAACGCCGCAGATAACGTCGTGGCTTCATGCGGGCCAAGGGTGATGGTTTGTTGCGCCTTAGGCAGCGTCAACATGTGCGTCAGCGGGTGCTTGAGGCTTTGGGTGCGCGGCTTAGGGGTGAATTCGATCCCGCCGCCGATTTGGGTATAGGCATTGCGAATATTGCTGTTGACGGTGATGGTTTTGCCGGTGAAGTTTTGGATCCGCAACTGCAGCGTTTGGCGGTCGCTGCCTTTGACTTTCAGGTCATAAAAATTCTCCGCCATGTTCGTTTGGTTATCCGGCAACACCGGCTGGACTTCAAAATCATTTTGATCATCACTGGCGGCATGCACCGGCAGGTTTGCCGCCAGCGTGATCCCTAACAGGATGCCAAAGATCCCGGCTAACACTTTTTTCAAAACACTCTCTCCTTCATGACTATGGCAGCTGGTCGGCTGTCCATGTCAGCACCGTCGAATAATGCCCATTGAGCCTGGTGGTGGTGTTTGGCACATAAAGCCCGACACTTTGCCCGCCGGTGGTTTGCGAGCCAAAATTGACCCGCCATTGCTGGGTGCCGACAGTCTCATCGGCGGTTGGCGCGACTTTAGCGGAAACGATCGCCGTGGGCTTGGCTTTAGGCACCAAGGTGAATTGCGGCTGTGTTTGAAACTGGGTCATCGCCGCGGTATTGCCGCCGGTGCTGGTAACTTGGAGGTTCTTGAACCACAAGCGCGCATCCGTCAACGGCGTTTGGTCGCTGTCATGCATGAACTGATCATCTTGGGCAACGCTTAACTGCCACGACCCAACGCCGATACGATCGATCACTGTCGCGCCAAAAGGCAGCGGCTGCGCGGTGGCGCGCGCATGGGCGCCGATCAAGTAATTTTCAGTGGTCGCAGTCGGGGCAAATTGCCCAAACTCAAGCGTGGCATCCGGATCAAGCTCAAACATTTGCCGGTCATACACATAGGTCAAAGTTTGCGGCGTCGCAGAAAATACCGGATCTGGCAAGTTATCTGCGGCATATGGATCCAGCGGGCCATCGACGCTGCCCATGGTGGTGCCCCAAATCGTCAAGCCTTCATGCGTGGCTGGCACATTGGCGCCGGGATGGCTGGCGGTCAAAGCCTGGCCGTTTTCCCCGGTGTACGTATTCGTCGCCAGCATGGTATGGGTCGAACGGTCATATTCTTGCACCGTGATCTGGCCGGTTTTGCTGTCGTTGAAGGTCAATTGATTGTCTTTAACACTCAAGACCCCATCGCTAGTGCGTTGCGCCCAAGTTTCACCAGGCACGCGCACCGCGGTGATCCCTAAGAGCTTGGACCATTGCACCTCATAAGTGCCAGGCGCAGTCGAATAGCCAGGCGGTGCGGTGACTTCTTTTAAGCGCAAGGTCCGCACGCCGGCATTTTTCGGCACGATCGTGGTCAAGCCGCTGCTGTCTGTTGCGGCAGAAGTTTGATCATCGCTGGCGTCTTGGGTATCTGTCAGTTGAAATTGCGCGCCGGCTAAGGTCGTTGTGGGCGTTTGGGCGTCGACTTTTTTGATCTGCACGCGTTCAGCGGCTGGGGTGACATCCCCAGTCACTTGCATCGTCCATGTCCGGCCATCAATGCCGTCATCCATATAAGCTTGGACTGTGTAGCCGCTATTGCCGCCGCCGGCATTGATCGTGAAGTAAAAATACAGCTCTGGGCCGCCGCCATCTGCAGAGCTCACCGTGATGCGCTGATCTTGTTGATCATAGGTGACCACCACATGGCTGGTATTGGTGGTGTGATCCGGGCTGGTGTGGACCAGCGTATAGGTATACGTGCCGCCAGTCGCGGTGGCGGTATATTTGCTGGTGACAGTAGTGTTATCCGCCGCTACGAGCTTGGTTTTACTAAAATCAAGCGTGGTCGCCGCAGGTAATTGCACGATGGCGTTGTGCTGCGTCAAGTTTTCCACCCGAATATGGACGACCCCGGTCGCGCCGACTTTGAACTTCGTCGCTTCATTGCCTTTGGTATTTTCCAACCAAGCGTATAACGTTGATTCTTCGGTATCCGGGTCGATGATGGTGATATGCCGCCATTGCCCGGCAGTGCCTTTGGTGCCATCCGCCAACACTGGCGTCAAGGTGAAATCACTTAACCCGGCACTCGGCTTAACAGTCAAGGGGACGCTGCCGGCATGCGTGCCGCTAGTTGGCATATACAAGGCCACGACTTGTTGGCCGGCTTGCGTCTTCAACGTCAAACTAGCGCCGCTATCGGTCGTTAAGGCGGTGAAATCATCGTTACTGGTGGTGCTTGGGTCCATCGCCTTCCAAGCTTGATAAGTCTTGGCCCAATCCAGCGTCGTCCCGCCTAAGCCAACGGTCACCACCGCCCCTGGCGTTTGCGTATTGGTGACGACCACTGGGATCAAAGAATTATCGGCAAACAGATAACTGGCATTGCCGCTGGTGACACTCAAGGTGCCGCCAGCCGGTGTCGGTGCGGGTGCCGGTTGCGGAGTCGGTGCCGGCGCTGGTGCCGGCGCCTTTGTGCCGGTAGTGGCACTGCCAGTTGCCGCTGCGGCCGTGCTGCTGGCAGCCGCCGCAGGGGCAGCGGTGCTCGTCAACACCCGCTTGGTGCCTAAAACGGCGGTGCCGATCTTCGGCTGCAAGGTGATGGTATTGACGCTGGCAGCCACTTGCAAGGCCAAGCTTAGTTTGACCGTAGCGGCGGTTTGGTGCGGCCAAGCTAAGGTGACGACCGGTCCGCTTGGCGTAGTGGTCACATGCAGGGTTTGATCGGCGGCGATCAAGGCTTGCCCATTTTGGGTGGCGGCATGGTCGCTGCCCCAAAGCTTTTGGGTCGCGGTCCAATCGACACTCACCCCTGTCGGCAGCTGCAAACTGACCGTGGCCGTAGGATCGACTTGATTGGTCACCGTGATCGCTACTGGCGTCTGGCTGGTAAAAGTCTCTTTGGCATCATTGGCGGCCACGCTCAAACGCGGATCTTCTGCTAAGCCGACGACTGGGTGGGCGATTTGACTGATGGCGTAAACCGCACCAAATAACACGAGCACCGCACTAAAAATAGCGCCGGCTTTGACGCGCCATGATGTTTGGTTGAATTTTCGCATCGCCGTACCTCCTGTTCTCAAGCGTCATTGACTAAAATTATCGCTAGTCAAAACCCCGACACTCCTGTACAGTTCCCCCGAATGTACGTCATGTAAAAAACGATGCATGTCTGTAAAAAATTGGCTAATTGCCGCGTCATTGCAGGATGTTAACCCCACAACGTCTCTTAGCCTCATTTTGCCACAGCCAATGGGGGACTGGCCGAATTCGGTCTAAAGTGACCTGGTCACAAGTGACCAAAGCGTCAGTTCAACTTAAAAAAGCCGCCAGTGGCGACCGCTTAGCGCCGCGGCGCTACGCCATATTGGCGTTCCGCGTCTTGACGGGCTTTTTTGGCATCGGCAAAGCGCACGTAGCCATGATTCAACACCAGCTTGCCTGCCACCATCAACCGTGCCAGCCACCGCTGTGATTGGGCATCCCAACTGACCCCGGTCACCCCTGAGCGGTTGCGACGGCTGCGCCGTTGCGGCAAGTCCCGACGGATCGCTACTTTTGTCGGTGCTTGCATCATCAAGACGGTTTGCGGTTGGGCAAAGATGCGCTGGCGCGAGGCTTCTTTGCGCAAACAGCCGCAACTTTTGGTTTCGCCGGTGCGCAACCGATAACCATCGACTAACACGATATTGCCGCAACGACACCGGCACAGCCACAACACGTTGCCATTTTTCCCGCGGCCTTGGGCATGCAGGACCTGCAAGCGTGCAAAGTGCTGCCCGGTGAGATCGATCCGTGCACTCATCGGCCTTCACCACCTAACGCTTCAACCACTGCGGCATCGCTGCGCCATGAGTAGCGGGGTAAAAGGTGCTGCGATGATACCCCCGCTGTCCGCGTTTGTATCAAAATTTGCCACAAATGTTCAATGATCGCGCGGCGGGCATGCGCCACTGACGGCGGATACACAACCGCCAAGGCGTGCACCAAGGCTGTTTTGCCGGCAGTGGCCGCTTGCGGCTCGCCGGCCAGCCACATCAGCATCCACTTGGCTAAGCGCTGATACATGCTGAAATCACCCGCTTGAGCCAAGTCTTGTTGGCGCAAGATGAGCTGACTGGCACAACTGATCACCTGCGCTTCTTGAGTTGCCAAGGCGCTAGTCAACAAGCCGATAAAATAATCTGCCAGCACCGCCAAAGCCTGCTGATGGTCGCGTTGAGCCTTGACTTGCCCACCGGTGATAAACGCGATCGCTTGCGCATAAGGGGCACAGCCAACGATCATCGTCAGCAACTGAAAATCAAACCGCGTCAGCGTCTCACACTGCAAATAATACGCACACAAGCGGCTGGCCAACTGCTGGGCTTGAGGCGACTGGTGCGCTTGGGCTTGCAAGATACGGCACACCGTCACTGCACACCGCTGCCAAGGAATGTGTTGTTGTTGATAAGCGGCTGCCAAGCGCGCTTCTAGTGCTTGCAAAGCGGGGATATCTGCTTGGGTTTGCGCCTGGTGCAATTGTTGCAATACCGTTGACGGCGCGCATTCACCGGCAGTCAACGCGACGATCTCTGCAGACGTTACCCCAAAAAAGGTCATGAACGTCAATAGCTGACTGGCTTTGATCTCAACTTGACCTTGTTCGATGCGCTGTAAGGTTTTTTCTGACAACGTCAACCGCTGCGCTAATTCTGCCCGCGACAAATGCCGCGCCAAGCGCTGTTGTTGCAAGAAGTTCCCTAAAATGACACTGTATTGCTTCATGATCGCTGCTCCTGTTCCCATTAGTTACCAGGCACAGCCAGCTATGTTCACACATTTGATAAATCGACATCCCGTTATATTTAGCCAAAAGAATATCTGAGGCGACACTAAGCCTCATTGGTGCTTCAATCAGCGGTATGGGTCTGCTGCCGGCAATTCCCCCGAATCATACCGGCCGCCTCCTGCTTGGTGCACTTTTTGTTGTTGAATATCTAAGATCACACTATAAAGCTGTCCGATTTGTTCACTGCCGGCGTTCATGTCCCACTTGAAGACGATCGGGCGCTTGGCGCCAGTCAGCTGCAAAGGCAAGGCCGAATCGACGATCACCAAATCAGCGGCTTGATAATCGCCATGCCACAGCTTCACCGTCGGCTGCCGGTTGATAAACGTTAATAAGTTATAAAAATCCAGCGTGACCGGCTCCAGCAGCATCGCCACTTTAACGCGCGCCACCGGTTGCGTATAACGGCGCAATTGCAAGAGGTGCAGATACACCGCATGGGCGATCGCCGCAGCGTGTTGCTGCAATTCTGGTGAAGGCTGTTTTGCCAATGCTTGCAACACCACATGCTGGACCAGCTGCTTTAATGCCGGATCGACAGGCGTGGTATGCATGTGTCGATTGAACGCATACGCATTGACCGCTTCAAAATCGACGCCTACCGTCAGCACGCTGATCACCGTGGCAAAAATGCTCGCTTCAAGCAACGCATCGACTGGGTGCGACTGGGCATCTTGCAAAATGATATCGTCTGGCAACTGCGCGATCAGCTGCACCACAAACGCATGGAGGCGCGGATCAAAATACTGCAGATTGCCTAACACATTGGCCAACAGCGGATCATCTGGCGCCGAATAAGCCGGTACCAAGAAATGGATCAAATATAACAGCTGCGATTCGGCCACTTGCTGCGCGTCACTCAAATCACTGAATGACTGCAAGACATTCGGCGTTAGCTGGGTCATCACCGCAACCGGTTTGGTTTCAAAATGGTGATGCATGCGCCGCAAATGCCCCACTGCCACGAAATACAACTGCATTTCGCCAATGACTGGATTGGCAGATTGCACGGCAAAGGCGCGATTGACTTGCTGGCCGAATTGCTTGGCTTGGGCTTTGGTCCAATTGGCAAAAGGCCACCCGGCACCATTGGTCGCACGCCAATAAGCCATGTACAAAAACAATCGGATGTTCAATTCCGGTCCTGAGATCTGCATCTTCTCATAGACGATCGACACCCCTAGCTGCTTGGCCAAATCACGCAAAGGGCGCAGTTGACGCAAGGCGGTTGACCGCGACACGTTGCTTGCCGTCAAAAACCCTTCAAATTCTGCCAAGTCTTCTGCCAACAAATGCTGGATGAAATTAAACGGTACCCCGGCTTTGACCAAAGCCAAGCGCACCTGACCGGCAGACAAGCAGAATAAGCGTTCGTCTTTGTCCACGACGTCAGGTGCCAATTGCCGCAACAACAACCGCAATTGCTTGTAGGTATAATAAACAGCGCCATAGCTTTGCTTGGATAAAAGCGCCAATTGCCGCAAGTTGATCTCAAAATCCGGACATTTTTGCAGCCGCTGCCAGCGGATCCATTCGGCAACCGTCATCGTTTCCTGGGCTTGGGCTTGGATCTGCTGATATAGTCGCAGTTTATCTTGATCCCTTGGCGCTAAGAACAGATCACCCCATGTTTTACTCAAGAAAATCCCCCTTTTATTCCAGCTACACCCAAACGCTTTTTGATACACCAAAATAGAGACTACCTCTGTGTACCCTCGCTTGCAGTCCCCCCAGATCAACACGTTATGCAGCGTTGTATAATCTCAGCCTAGCATCATCACCCCACTACTACCAGAACTATCCCTTTAAACCGGCGTGAGAATCAATTATTAAAATCATGTCCTTCAAAAAATTAGTTAATTATTCTCTCTGGCGAATGTGCCCGCTGATTACTGGACTGTACAGACCAAAACTCCGACACTATGCTACAATAAGTGAAATTTAGGAGGGTCGCTTATGGAAAAAATGCGCCGCTTTGAACGAGAAATCTTATTACCAGAAATCAAATCAGTAATTGCCGACTGTCACGTCGTCCATATTGGCCTCAACGACAGCCCTTTCCCTTACGTCGTGCCGACCAATTATGGTTACGAATGGCGAGATGAGACGCTCATCCTTTATAGCCACGGGGCGCGGCAAGGCAAAAAGCGCCGCTTGATCGCCGCAGACCCGCATGTCTGCATCCAAATCGACGACGGCTCGACATTAATGCCGGCAGGCGAGCAAGCCCCAGATTATTCTGCCGCCTACCGCAGTGTGATCGGCTTTGGCATCGCCGAGCTGATCGCTGATCCAGCTGAAAAGCGCCACGCCTTAGATCTTTTGATGCAACACGAAACCGGCCGGCCCTTAGCCAGCTTCGCCCCGCTAGCCGACCACCAAGTCGCTGGCGTCGGCGTGATCAAGATCACCCTGACCGAACTGACCGGCAAGGCCCATACAGCTTAACCCATCGGCAAGTGCTCAGGATCAGCTGAGCGCTTGTTTTTTTTCACTAGGCAGCTGCACAGCCCCCTATTAACAAAGAGGCAATTTAGGTCAAAAAAGTAGAGCCCTCTCAGCGAATTCTAATACAAAAAAATAAATTTTCTTACATGAAAGCCCTATACCGACAGGTGACTCCGCACGATTAGCTTAATTTCTTGTGCGTATCTGTCTAGCAAAAATCGGGCAAAATTGCCTTATTTGTATATAGACAGGCAATTGATCACTGCCTGTTGGCGACTGCGTGAGTCGCTGGTTTTTGCCCCACAAAAGCCAGCGCGGGGCACGCACACTCGCCGCCGTGTGGGCCCGCACGGTTTTGCCTGATGATTGTGCCGATAAGCTAAGCGCTTAGTTTACCGCCTCGATCTGATCAGGTCGTTGTCTGCCGCTTCGCCTGTTAATTTCGATGCACTACCTGGCGCGGTTTTTGGTCGGCCAGGTGCATCGCCACAGGCACTCCCGCTGAGGTCGCGCGCCAAAATCGTGGCGGCCCACCTGCATCACCGCCGCGTCTAGTTTGCATCAGTGGCCACATCACTAGCCAAATTCCTGCTAGCGTCAACGCACAAGCAAAATTAACGCTGTGCGCATGCCGCAGCCAAGGTCTTACGCTACTGGTCTGCCTACTTTTGCTACTAGGCCCGGCATCTGGCCGTCGTCCCTGTGCCTGTGGGTTTTACCCTTGGCGATTTGGCGTCAAGGTCTACACAGATCAAAATTCAAAGGCTCGCAACGTTAAGGCGTTGGGAGTCTTTAGTGTGCGCAAAAAGCCCCCAGCCTTGGCATTTAGCCAAAGCTGGGGGCTTAGATCAGCACCGCTTTGGGCTGATCATGGCGTTTGTTGCAGTTGTGCTTAGTCTTGTTTGCGCTTCTTTTGACCTAAACCAAGCAGTGCCATCATCGTGGTGATAGCCAACCCGATCACGCCGGCGTTAGATTGCTTTTCGCCGGTTTGCGGGTAAGCCGCAGCAGTCGGCTGTTGTGCCGATGCCGGTTGTCCAGATGCAGCAGGCGCTTGGGCGCTTGCGACAGGTTGTGCCGATGCTGGCGTCGAAATCGGCGTCTGCAAGGCGGCTTGCAGCTTGGCAGCTGCTGCTTGGACTTCGGCCGTCGTTGCATGACCAGCCTTGGCTGCGGCCACCAGCTGCTCGTAGTCATTGACCGCAGCAGTGACTGCCGGGGTCTTTTGACCAGTCGCCGTTTGGGTTTGACCGACCAGCTTAGTGCCAGTATTCAAGGCATCTGCTCGCGCTTTTTGGGCAGCGGCGATGGCTTGAGCATACGCTTTAGCCGCATCGTCAAGGACTTTGATACTGCTGCTTGGATCAGCCAGCGCATTGGTCAGCGCTTGTTTGGCCGCGTCCACACTTGGTTCATTGGCGACAGGTGCGGCGTCTTGAACAAGTGCCGTTTCCGCATTAGCTTTAGCTGCCTTAGCTGCATCAATGACTGCTTGCAGCTTAGCTGCCGCCGCTTGGACGGCTGCCGTCGTGGCTTTTTCACCATCAGCGGCTTTGACGACGGCGTTGTAAGCTTGGATCGCCGCGGCGACATCCGCGTTATCCGCCACACCGGCTGTTGTGGCACTAGCCACAATGGCTTGGCCGGCGGTTTTGGCGTCATCGCGGGCTTGCTTAGCCGTTGCGATTGCTTGGGTATAAGCGTTGGCTGCTGCCGTTAGCGTTTGACTGCTGCTGGTCAGCTTGCCTAAAGCCGCTACTAATGCCGCTTTCGTGGCTTGCACGCCGCTTTCGTTGCCGACCGGAGAAGCATCTTGGTTGCCAGCCGTTTGGGCTTGGCTGGATGCATTTTGTGCCGCCGTCAATGCGGCTTGGATCGCACCGGCTGCTGCTTGGACGGCTGCTGTCGTGGCTTTTTCACCATCGGCAGCCGCAACGACCGTTTGATAATTGGCGATTGCTGCAGCAACGGCAGGGTTATGCTGCAACCCAGCCGCATTGGCGGTGTTCACCAGTGCTTGACCGTCACGCTTAGCGTGATCACGGGCGTTTTTGGCGGCGGTGATCGCGTTGGTATAAGCTTTAGCGGCAGTTGTCAGGGCCTGGTTATCACTGGCAGGAGCTTGCAAAAGGTTATCCAAGGTCTCTTTAGCAGCTTGGACCCCGGCTTCATTGCTGACAGGCGTTGCCGCTTGTTGAGCAGCAGCCGCAGCGTTAGCCTTAGCGTCCTTAGCCGCATTGATCGCGGCTTGAACTGCATTAGCAGCGGCGGTGATGTCTGCTGTGGTTTGCTGGGCTTGATCGGCACCATCAACCACTTTGCCATAATTGGCGATCGCTTTGGCGACATCTGGATTTGTGGCAACTCCATCTGTGGTTGCCCCATCGACCACTGCTTGACCAGCCGTCTTAGCGGCTGTCCGCGCTTGCTTGGCAGCGGTGATCGCGTCACCGTAAGCCGTTGCCGCATCCGTTAGGGCTTGGTTGTCACTAGCAGGATCTTTTAATAAGTTATCTAAGGTTTGCTTAGCAGCTTGGACACTTCCTTCATTGGTCACTGGCATTGCATCTTGTTGTGCAGCCGTCGTGGCTTTCGCCTTAGCGTCCTTAGCCGTATTGATCGCGGCTTGAACCGCATTAGCGGCTGCGGTGACGTCCGCTGTGGTTTGTTGGGCTTGATCGGCACCATCAGCCACTTTGGCATAATTGGCGATCGCTTTGGCAACATCTGGGCTCGTGGCGACCCCATCTGTGGTTGCACCATCAACCACTGCTTGACCAGCCGTCTTAGCGGCTGC
>NZ_RHOI01000030.1 GCF_003946165.1 Lacticaseibacillus baoqingensis
GGGAAAAGACGCATTTTCAACCCATAGTGATTGTTCAAGTCTGCCATTTTCTTAGCCATTGGTTTTCACCTCCTTACGCCTATATTATACTGCCTATGGTATAATATAGACAACAACAATCAATTCATGCAGGTGCTTTAGGAGAATACTTATGGTTAAGAATAATGCGATTTATGAACGCGGCTACGTCTACGATTTTCACTATCATCTGGTTTGGGTCACTAAGTATCGCCGCAAGGTTTTCACGACACCGCAACTTGTCGCAGAAATGTGTGAGATTTTGACCGCGGCTGCCAATGACAACGAAATTACCGTTGAGCAGATAGAAGTGATGCCAGACCATATACACCTACTACTCAGTTTCAAACCAAAGTACGCCCCAGCTAATGTAGTCAAAATTCTCAAAGGGGCATCGGCACGTACTTGGTTTGTCGCTCACCCAGAAACTAAGCAACTCCTTTGGGACGGACATCTATGGTCACCCAGCTATTACATGGGAACACTTGGTAATATGTCAAAAGAGACCGTGGCTAACTATATTCAAACCCAGAGAACAGAAAGGGGGAAGGCGGGACGGCCCAACAAAAACGCTAACCAGCGTTAACCAGTCGGGCTTACCTCCCCTGACTAAAGTCAGAGGTTTCTCGCCAAAACATGTGATGATAACAAGCTTGATCTTATTATTGGCAGGCTTAGGCGGCGGCTTGGTGTCGTCAATGGCAGGCATGGCGTCTTTGATCACGTATCCTGTCTTGATCGCGCTGGGCGTGCCGCCGGTTTCTGCCAATGTCACCAATTCCGCAGCGATGATCTTCACCGGAGTCGGCGCTGGGTTATCTTCGGCGCAGGAACTGCGCGCCAACCGCCGCTTGATGGTGACTGTCACCAGTTATACGATCATTGGCAGCATCATTGGCGCGCTGATCTTGGCGATCGCCCCGGCGGCGACTTTTGCCAAGGTAGTGCCGTTTCTCATCGCGCTGGCAGGCGGGTTGATGTTGTACTCCGCTTGGCATCAGCCAGGGCAAGCCACGGTGACGAATGCGGTCACCGGCTGGCGCGTGGTCGTGCGCAATCTCTTCATCGGCTTAGTCGGTGTTTACCTCGGGTATTTTGGCGCCGCAGCGGGGATCGTGATGCTGGCGATTTTGTCGGTTTCCTTGCCGCTGACTTTTGGCGTGGCGAATGCGCTGAAAAACTTCACCACTTTCGCCGCCAACATCGTGTCGCTAGTGATCTACGCGTTCACCACCAACGTCTATTGGCTGATGGTGGTGCCTTTAGGCGTGGGGATGTTTATCGGCGGCATGCTGGGACCGATGATCGTGCGCCGCTTGCCGCAACGCGCGATTCGCATCACCATTGGCATTGCTGCTTTCGGGTTGGCAGGCTATTTCTTTGTGACCGCCTACTTCTAGTTCGCGGATAAACCGTTGCAAAAAGCGCAATTACTGCTATGCTTAGTATGTTGCCGGCAACATACAAGGAGGCCCCTCACATGCTCGTTTTCAATGAATTTCCCGTCGGTGCCGCGACTTTGAATGTCGTTGCCGCCCACCGCGCCAAGACTGAAGCCGGTCTGCGCGAGTTGGGCGTTTACCCCGGCCAGGAAATGCTCTTGATGGCCTTGCTTCAAGACCATGCGCAACCCAAGCGGCAAACAGAGTTAGCCGCCTTATTAGACGTGAATCATGCCACCATCGCTAAGTCGGTGCGCCGACTGACGGCAGCAGGCGTGGTGACCACCTTGGCTTCTGCAAAAGACCGCCGCGTCAGCCTCGTCGCACTGACGCCGGCTGGCAAGGACTTGGCCGAGCGGGTCAAAATGGTGTGTCAAGCAGTCGAACAACAGTCAACCAACGCCTTGACCGCCGCCGAACAGGCCCAATATATCAAACTTGCCAAGAAAATGACTGCCGCTTTAAAAAAATAAGGTTGAAATCTCCAGCCCATGACAAAGGGGCCTTGGGGCCACGATATTAAAATCGTGATCCCAAGGCCCCTTTGTGTCGCTGGTTGTTGCTTTTTATGGCTAAGCTTAGAAGGTTTTGCCTAAAGTTGCCGCTTGCTTTTCGGCTGCGGCGACAATGGCTTGCGCCTGGTCAGGAAAATGATCCATCCCTTCAACTGGCAGATCGATCACGGTATCGGTGCCGAGGTATTCCAGCGCAGCGTGCACATATTGCGTCGCTGGATCCACACCGGCATACTTGCCGCCTGCTGCTTGGATGTGCAATACCTTTTTGCCGGGCAATAACGCAACATGGCCTGTGGCGGTGTAGCGGAAGGTTTGGCCGACAACGGTGATCGCATCGATCCATGACTTTAACTTAGTCGGCAACCCAAGGTTCCACATTGGATTGGCAATGACGATCTTGTCAGCCGCCTTAAACTGCTCAAGTGCCGCACCAAACACCGCCAACTTGGCTTGAGCGGCAGGCGTTGGGGTGACATCTGGGGCAAACGCCGCCAACATCTCCCCGTCAAGCTCTGGAAAGTCTTCTTGGTACAAGTTGCGTTCGCTAATAGTGTCATCTGGATGAGCCGTTTGATAATGCTGCATAAACGTCGCTAACACGCGCATGCTGCGAGAACGGTCTGGCCCGAATGGATGTGCCTTGATCACTAATACTTGTGTCATATACTTATCTCCTTTGCATTTCCGACGTTTTGGTTGCCGGCTACCTATGTACCTTAACACGAAATAATGTAGCCGGCAACCTTTTATGGTAAAAAACGCTGGCGGCAGAATTTGTGCAAAAAAAAACCAGGCACCGTCCGGCTCCTGGTCCAATTTGATTTAAGCGCCTGCATGCACGCGGATGCGGCGATAATCGGCTTCCCAATGGTCGTCGACCCACAAGCTTGGGGCTAAAGTTTCATCAAGTTCGTCAAACAACGCCGCCTGCTCTGCTGCTGGTACTTCGGCCAACTCGGTTTTGAAAAACTGCGCCAGCCATTGCCGCAACCCAACTTTTCCGCCTTTAAGCACCGTTGGCCGCGCATAGACTTTCAGCTGCACATCAGAGAACCCATGGCGCGTTAACAGATCCCGATAGTCTGCTTCATTCGGAAAATAAAATGGTGACGTATACGTGATCCCGCGCTTCGCCAAGGCCTTGGCAAAGGCATCTTGGATCTGCTTGATGTTGCCTTCAGCACCAAATTCAGCCACTAGCACCCCATCCGGCTTTAACAGCCGATGCATGACACTAGCCAAGCGATCTTGCGCGCGGACCCAATGAAAGCATGCGTTCGAAAACAACACGTCATATTGCGCCGGCTTGCCGCCGTAATCCAAAATATCGGCAACTTTGAATTCCACCGCGGGATAATGCGCCATGGCCACGGCGATCATGGCTTCAGATTGGTCAATGCCGACGACATCAAAGCCTGCTTCAGTCAGCTCCTGACTCAACTCGCCAGTCCCACAGCCGATATCCAACACTCGCCCAGGCGCCTTGGGCATATCTGCCAATAAACCTTCGCCATATTTAAAGACGAAATCGTGTTGTTCATCATACTGTTTTGCATTCCATTGCATGGCTTTACCTCGATCGATTCGCGTTAGACACTGATTAGATAATTAATATTTTATCATAATTTGTTGATAGAAGCAAAAACGGTCATTGACCCATCATTTTAAAAGTCGCCTGCACACACAACGGCCAGTCACAAACCCGACACCAAACTCTGCCAAAGCGCGTCGTGGCCGCCGAATTGGCAGGGTCCTCACCGCAAGTATTAGACCGTGTCAAAATAAGCGCACTGCCCGAACCCTCAAACTCAAAGCGAGCATGTTTTGGTCGCAAACAACTATCGGCCGCTATTCTTCTTCGAGGTGGTTGAGCTTGTCCATGTCTGCGTCACTGATCGTAAAGTCCAACTGCGCGTTGCTTTCAGCGTGCATGCGGTGCGTGGCTTTTGGCAGCGGTAGCGTCCCGTTTTGCAAGCAGAACTTAATGGCCAGCTGTGCGATGGACACATTATATGACTCAGCGATCGCCGTGAGGTCTGGGTCTTGCAATAAGCGGCCGGTGGCAAGCGGTGAGTATGCTTCCACCAGCAACCCATTATCCTTGGCAAACTTGGTGATCACATTCTCCGTATAACCCACATGGTAGCGGATCTGGTTGACCATCGGCTTGACGACAGCCCCAGCAAAAATGTTTTTCATTTCCGGCACCCCAAAGTTGGAGATCCCGATGGCCTTGGCGCGGCCGCTTTGATAAATTTCCTCCATGGCCCGCCAAACGTCCCGGTTTTCCTGGTCATAGTTGCCGCGCTTAGCCCATGGCCATGGCGCATGGATCAAATAGAGGTCAACGTAATCAAGCCCCAAGTTTTTCAGCGAAGTCTCAAAGTCTCGCTTTGTGCCTGCGTAGGTCTTGGTCTCAGCTGGTAATTTCGTGGTCACAAAAAGCTGATCGCGAGGAATGCCGGCATAGCTGATCCCTGCGCCAACGCCTGATTCATTGTGATAAGCCAATGCCGTATCGATATGCCGATAGCCCAATGACAAGGCATTGTAAACCGCTTCTTGCGCCTTTGCTTGCGGGATCTGCCACGTGCCAAAGCCTACTTTAGGGATCTTAACCCCATTACTTAACGTGTATGTTGCCGTCAAAATCGAAGATGTCATGTTGATGCCTCCTGTTAAGTTCAGTGTAGTCCTTTAGCCCGGCAGGAACACAACGAAGGGCAAAATATCCCGTTTGCTGAGGTCAAAGCCGGTTTTGGCCTGGTCATTGATAAAATTTCGTCACGATCGGCTGGTAGTGGCGCCATCACCCAGTGCATATGGTACATTAACTGAGACTCGCAGTTGTCCCTCTATCCCTCAAAAGGAGTTTCCCGTGAAGAAATGGCTATTCCCGCTCTTGGTGATCGCCTTGCTTAGCGTTGCTGGCTGTCATGCCCAGCTGTCAACGGCTCAACCCACCAGTGACAAGGTCTTAAACCAAAGCGAAAACATTTGGCATGATACCGGCTCTTGGCTCGCAGGAAAATATTCGCCGCAAGCTAAAAATGTCGCTCCGACCATCGTCGTCACCCGTCACGGCAGTGCAGTCGGCACGACCAAGATCACTTACACCGAAGCCAAAACGGCGATTTTGCAAAACGAATCGCAGGCGCACCGACAATGGTTTTCGGTCAAACAGCTCAATGCCAGCTTAGCCAAAGCCAATGCTGGCATCCGCTTAAAAGCATTCAGCGACCTCGCGCTTTTCCGCTCAACGATCACCCCTGCGCCCACCGTCGGCTATGTGGCGCATGGCCACCGGCTTTATGCCATCAGCATTTGCACCCAAGCCGAAGATAAAACCAAGCTGGCTGCCATCACGGTGTATGCCAATACCGGCAAAACCCCGACTCGCGTGGCAACCACCGCTTTGGCCGGCCGCTGGGTCGGCGCAGACGGCACGCAGCTGCGGGTGATCGGCAACAAGCTTTACCACAACGACACATTGGGCGCCGCGCGATATCTGCTCCAGCCTTTGCGCCAAATCAGTGCCGATACCCTATACACGGCCACTTATCGCCAGCACCTGGCCTTGGCTGCCCAACACGGATATCGCCTCGCCAAGGCGACGACGACCATGGCGACTGACGGGTCAGCCTTGTATGTTTTCATCAGCAAAACCCGCATGGTCGCCATTACCGCCACCGGCCAAGTGACCTACACGAAAACCGATCGCGGCAAAGACACCTCACAAGTCAAAGCTGACATTATGCAAGTCTTCCAAGCCGCCGATGCCAGCAAAGACCGCCTGCCAGCCATCAGTGTGGCCAACATCGGCAGCGCCAATTACGAAGTTGCCTGTCATGCCTTTAGCATGCTGACAGACCCTTATACCAGCAAAGACATCGACTGGCAAAAAGCCACGGTAGTCAATGGTCATGTTACCCTTGCCGATATGTATCCAGAATTGCCATAACAAAACGTCTTGGAGCAAGGATTCTTGATGAATCACAACCCCAAGACGTTTGTTTTGTTAACCGCGGCTTTAGCGCACGCGCCTAGCCGATGACGTCTTGGTGACGGCTCACGGCTGCGGATACAAGAATCGGCGCAGCTGCGTATCCACAATGGGATTGTTTTGGTGCAGCTTACTGTGTTGCGCATCCGCGCCCACAACGGCTCGCACTTGATAACTGCCTTGCCAATGGCGCAACAAGTAGCGCAGACTCTTGGCGGCATTGATCGGTACGACCCCATCAGAGCGGCTCCCGTCATTCAGGTCGCCATACAAGTTCAACACCGCTTGGGCATGAAAATCCTTGGCTTCTGACAACAGCTGCCGGTATTTCGGGCTTTGCGGGGTAGGCTTGCCATTTGGCGCAAGCCGCACCGAATTGATTTTGCCGCCAGGTCCAAACGCCCCAGAAAACGGCCCGGCGATCACCACTAACTTGTGCATCTTCACCGCAGGGCGGCGCATCGCCGCTTCGATCACCGCGATCGCCCCAGCCGAATGTCCCACTGCATTGACTTGCTTCACATGATAACGGCGATGCAACAACGCGTAAACTTGCAATAGCCAAGGGGTGAATGCCTGACCGTTACGAGGATCTTGATAGACCACTTGGACGATCGGGTTCTTGCCGGATAAGTTCCCTTCTACCTGCAATCGGCCATTAGGCTTGACCGTCACACGCATGGTTTGCCGCGCGACGCCGGCTTTCGTCAAGGCGGCGATCATTTGTCCAGTGGAATGGGCATTGCCATTATAGCCATGCACAAACACCGTCGGCACCCCAGACACCGGCTGCGTGGCTTGCGCATGCCGCCAAACTGCCCAACTGCCGATGACTCCCAGTCCTAAAATTACGATCACTGCCCACCATTTTTTCTGCATCGCGCCACCTCTGTTATTTAAACGATCGGCTATAGTCTAACCCTTAGCCGCCTTTATTGGGCAGTCCTGGCTAAAGTTATGGCAATCTTAGGTGATCTGGTATCCATAATGCTTTTCAAGCATAGCTGGTACAGTTATCAAGCATTGGACGCATAGCAATGAGGGCTTTAAACTGGATCTTGTTAGCATCACATGACAGCCAAGCAGAAAGGATCACCTCATATGCCTAATCACGAACAGAATGTTAAAAACGGGATCTTCGGGATCGGCGCCAAAAATGACGCGTATGCGCAGTACTTCGTCGGCCAAAGCTACCTGAATACCTTGATCAACGATCCGGCGATCAACGTCAGCGTCGGCAATGTCACGTTTGCACCGGGGTGCCGCAATAATTGGCATATCCATCATAACGGGTTCCAATTGCTTTTGGTCACTGGCGGTGAAGGCTGGTATCAAGAAGCCGGCCAGCCGGCGCGCAAGCTGCACCCAGGCGATGTCGTCGTCACCCATGACGGGGTAAAACATTGGCACGGCGCCACTAAAGACAGCTGGTTTGCCCATATCGCGATCACCGCCGGCACCCCTGAGTGGCTGGAAGCAGTATCCGACGCGCAATACCATGCTTTGGAGGCCTGATCATGACCAAAAAACAAACCGCCGGCCGAGATCAACTTGGGGACTTTGCCCCGCAATTTGCGGCTTTAAACGATGATGTGTTATTTGGCGAAGTCTGGGCCAAAGAAGACGAATTATCCGCCCATGATCGCAGCTTGATCACCTGTGCGGCCTTAATGGCCCAAGGCTTGTTCCCCCAGTTAAAAGCGCACATGGAAATTGCCAAGACCAATGGTGTGACCAAAGTAGAAATGGTGGCATTGATCACGCATTTGAGCTTTTATGCCGGCTGGCCCAAGGCTTGGTCTGCGTTTGACTTAGCCAAAGCGATTTTTGACTAACCATGAGCAATGTGTTGATCTTAGGGGCCCATGGGCAAATCGCGCGCCGCGTTGAACAACGCCTCTTGCAAACCACTGATGCCAAACTCACGCTATATCTGCGCCAGGCTGCGCGTTTAGGCCGCATCGACCCGGTCCGCGAGGCGGTAGTCGAAGCAGATGTGCGCGACTTTCAAGCGCTTTATCAAGCGCTGACTGCCATCGACATCGTCTATGCCAACTTGACTGGAGCACTTGCCCCACTGGCCGCTAACATCGTCGGCGCCATGACCAAAGCCAGCGTCAAGCGGCTGGTCATGCTGACCCCTGCGAATCCGGATGGAGTTTTGGATGCAGCGCTTACGACTCAGCGGATCACTGACAGCAGTTTGGACTATACCTTGATCCAAACGCCAAGCCAACCTCACCCCGACGCTTTGGCCGCGCGCGAGCAGCTGGTGGCCTTGATCGTCAAAGTGATTGTCAATCCTGACTGACACCGTTATAGTAAAGTCATCATTGATGCGTGAGACGGAGGCGGTTGGCATGGAACTGCGACTATTGGAATATTTTTTGGCGATCGATGCCGCGGGCTCGATTTCACAAGCGGCACAGCGCCTGCACATCACCCAACCGACGCTGTCGCGCCAGCTTAAGGGCTTGGAAAATGAGCTGGGCACGCCGTTATTTGCGCGCAGCAATCATGGCCTTACCCTCACCCAAGCCGGACTTTACCTCAAGACCCGGGCCCAAGAGATCTTGACGCTTACCGCGCAAACTGAGCAAACCTTCATCGACCAGCGTCATGACCTGTTCAGCGGCAACATTAACATCGGCGCCGTTGAAGCAGACGGCAGCCACATGTTAGCTAATGAGATCGCTGCTTTCACCACCGAATATCCTGCCGTCACTTTCGATTTGTTCACCGGCACGAGCGATGATTTATTCGATCGCTTGGACAAAGGCTTGATCGACTTAGGCTTGTTGTTAGAGCCCGTCAATACCGACAAATATGACCACTTGACCTTAGCCCATACCGAACGCTGGGGGCTGGTGGTGAGTGTCGACGCGCCGCTGGCCACTCAGCCGGTGATCGCGCCGAATGCACTCGCGGACATTCCATTGATCATTTCCAGCCGCAATGCCGTGCAGCAATTGTTTTCAGATTGGGCGCAAGCAGATATTGACCGGCTCAACATTGTGGGCCACTTCAACTTGATTTTTAACGTATTGCCGCTGGTGCGCCGCCAAGTCGGCGCAGCGTTGACGATCGAAGGGGTCATTGACCCGCACGACCATGCAGGGGTGCGTTTTATCCCCTTTTCACCGCGCGTGCAGACGCACACGGTGTTAGCCTGGCGCAAGCATCGCCTGCAAACCCCAGTGACCACCGCCTTTATCGAACGCTTCACGCCATATCGCCAGTGAGACGTTCGGACCCCAAACAGGGTTGCCATAACCCAAGCGCCTTGAAGCCGCGATTTCTTCCAAATCGTGGTTTCAAGGCTTTTTTTGCGGCGCACAGCTTTGGCAAACGGGGTGCCGGCAAGTTTGACAATATACCTATGGGGGTATATGCTGAAACTATCGATATACCCCTAGGGGTATCAATAACTGGAGGTTTTAGTATGGAAAACATTGATACCGCAACTTTAGCCGCAAAACTTGCCGATCACCCCACGATCATCGACGTGCGCGAACCGGATGAATTCAACAGCGGCCACATCCCCGATGCCATCAACATTCCCGTAAGCGAGTTGACCAACCGCCATCAAGAGATCCCAAACGGCGCGTATCTGATCTGCCGTTCCGGCTCGCGCTCAGCAATGGCCACGGAATACTTAACCGCGCAAGGCCAACACGTGATCAACGTCACCGGCGGCTTGCTGGCTTGGCAACAACCCTTGGAGGTACGCTAATGTTTGGTTTCACACGGATCCCCAGCATCACGACCACGACTTTGGCCCAGCGTTTGCAGCAACATCTTGGGCAGCTGATCGATGTGCGCGAACCGACCGAATATCGCGCCGGGCATATTGCCGGCGCCAAAAACGTCCCGCTGAGCCGCATCGATCAATACACGCCTAAAAATCCTAGTGACTTGTACGTGATCTGCCGCTCCGGTGCCCGGTCCAAGCGCGCGGCAAAGGCTTTGAGCAAACGCGGCATCGCTGTGACCAATGTGGCTGGCGGCATGCTGGCTTGGACAGGAAGGACAGTAAGATGACAAAATATGTGATCATCGGCGGCGTTGCCGGTGGGATGTCAGCGGCAACCAGATTGCGCCGCCTCCAAGAAGACGCGCAGATCATCGTCTTTGAAAAAGGTCCGCATGTGTCTTTTGCCAACTGCGGCTTGCCGTATTACTTAGGCCAAGAGATCACCGATCGAGACGACCTGCTGGTGCAAACCCCAGCCAAGCTCAAGGCCCGTTTTGACCTGGATGTGCGGGAAAACACGGCAGTGATCGCCATCGATCCCGCCGCGCAAACCGTCACGGTGCAAGCCGGCAGCAAAACTTACACCGAAAGCTATGATGACTTGATCTTATCGCCTGGCGCCAAACCCGTGGTACCGGCGATCCCCGGCTTGACTGGCGCCGCGAATGTCTTTACTTTGCGCAATATCCCAGATATGGATCAAATCGACTCGTACCTGCATCAAGCTGCACCGCAAACTGCCGTGGTGATCGGCGCTGGTGCCATCGGCTTAGAAATGGCCGAAAGTCTGCAAAAACGCGGCTTAAAAGTCAGCATCGTCGAAGCAGGCAGTCACGTGTTTCCCGCCTTGGACGAAGAAATGGCAGCGCCTTTAGTCACCAGTCTCAAAGCCCATGGCGTAGCAGTCCACTTGCATGACGGCGTCAAAGAAGTGCATGAGCAAGCCGTGGTATTAAGCTCTGGCACCAGTTTGCCGGCAGACATGATCCTCGTGTCTGTCGGCGTGCGCCCAGAAACGACGCTGGCGCAAGCCGCTGGGTTGACCCTTGGCGTGACCGGCGGCATCGCCGTTGATGATCGCTATCAAACGTCTGCACCCCATGTTTATGCCGTTGGCGATGCGATCGAAGTCACCAACCAAGTTTCAAAGCAACCTGCTTTGATTGCCTTGGCCAGTCCCGCCAATCGGCAAGGCCGCCAAGTCGCCGATGTGCTTTCTGGGGTCAAAACCGCCAATCGCGGCAGCATCGGCACGGCGATCGTGCGCGTATTTGACCAAGTGGCTGCCACCACCGGCTTGAGTGAAGCCCAAGCGCGAGCTTTGGGCCTCAAATTCGCCGTCGCCCACATTTCCGGCAAGAATCACGCCGCTTATTACCCGAACGCGCAAGCGCTTTGGTTAAAAGTGATCTTTGCACCAGACTCAGGCGTCATTTATGGCGCCCAAGCCGTCGGACCAGATGGCGTCGACAAGCGCATCGACGTGCTCGCCACCGCGATCAAAGGCCAGCTCACCGTGTTTGACTTGCCAGAATTAGAACTGACTTACGCGCCGCCATTTGGAGTCGCCAAAGACCCGGTCAACATGCTTGGGTATGTTGCCAGCAACATTGCCTTAGGCTTATCGCACACGCTGCAATGGCATGAACTTGACGCCGCTTTGGCCCAAGGCAAGCAACTGCTGGATGTGCGCGAGCCAGACGAATACGCCCAAGGGCATTTTTCCGCCGCCAAAAACTTGCCGCTGGATCAGTTGCGGGCCCACTTGGATGACCTTGATCCTCACCAGGACTATATCGTCAGCTGCCAAACTGGATTGCGCAGTTATCTGGCAGAGCGCTTGTTGCGCGGCCATGGGTTTCACGTGCAAAACCTCGACGGCGCATACAGCTTGTACCAACAAGTACGCGATGACTTGATCACCACTGACTAAAAGGAGAACACCGATGACTTTACACTACGATAAAGCGATGGAAAATCGCTTGAAGCGCGCCGATGGCCAGCTGCAAGGGACATTGCGGATGATGCAAAACAATTCCGAATGCCAAGCCGTGGTCAGCCAGCTGACCGCCGTGCGCTCAAGCTTGGATAACCTGATCGGGCTGATCGTCGCTGAAAACCTCAAAGACTGCCTCTTATCCGGAGATGAAGCAGATCGCAACGCCCGCATCGAACAAGCCGTGAAGCTGATCGTGAAAAAATAGCGGCGGCAAGCGGTGCTGGTTAAAGCGGCTTCATCTGACCGCGTCAATCGGTTTACAACTTTTACAACAGTGTTACACTGATCATGTAAAAGGAGTGAGTGCATGAGTAATGTATTGATTTTAGGTGCCAACGGACAGATCGCTCGGTTAGCAGAACAGCAATTGTTAAAGGAGACCAAGCATCACTTGACCTTGTTTTTGCGGGATGCTAAACGGCTGACCGTCACCGACCCTGACCGCGAAACGGTCATCGAAGGCGACGCCACTGATCCAGAAGCTTTGCGGCAAGCCATGGCCAACATTGATCTGGTTTATGCCAACCTTGGCGGCAGCCAAACGATCGAGACCCAAGCCAAAGCAGTCGTGCAAGCGATGGACGTGGCTAAGCTCAAGCGGTTGATCTGGATCTCCACTTTAGGGATCTATGATGAAGTCCCTGGGGCCTTTGGCAAGTGGAACCATGAACAACTTGACGGCGGCTATCTTGGCCCTTACACCAAAGCCGCCAAGGTCGTGGAGCACTCCGACTTAGACTACACGATCGTTCGCCCGGCTTGGTTATCCAACGCAGATACCGTCGATTATGAGCTGACCCACCGCGACGATTTGTTTAAAGGTACCGAAGTCTCGCGCAAGAGTGTCGCCGATCTGGTCACCAAATTGATCAACGACCCAACGAAATATGTTCAAGATTCGCTTGGCGTCAACCAGCCGCATACCGATGGCGCAAAGCCGTCATTTTACTAATAAAAACGCCAGTGTCTGCCAACCGACACTGGTGTTTTTGTTTAAAGCGATAATTGGTAAAAGCGGCTGCCGCGATCTGGAAAGGGATAATCGACTCCGAGATCAGCTCGCGTACAGCGCGTGAATCCTTGGCGCTCATAAAAGCGATGCGAGCGGTGTTCGGCTTCTGGGGTATCTAACACTAACCGTGACAGCCCTTTTTGCTTAGCGGCAGCGACTAACGTTTGGTACAGCTGCCAGCCTAAGCTCACCGGCCGCCCGCGAAATTGCGGGTAGACGAAGAACTTCTTTAACACGGCTGTCGTAGGCGAAAGTTTTAACAAGCCGATGCACCCTGCTACCTTTCCGGAATCGGTTTGCGCCACCCAAAACTCCCCGCCTGGCGCTTGATAATAGTCTGGGATCATAAAGACGTCGGGTTGTTCTGCCATGGTGATGCCAAGCTTGGCTTCTGTGTCTTGACAATATAAGATCAAGTCGACAAGCTCGGCAATGATGTGCGGATCAGTGTGAAACGGTGCGATTTGCATAAGCGGCCTCCTAAAAACCTGATGCCGCTTAGTGTAGCCGTTTGAAGTTGTTTCGTCTAGTCGATTGCACTGATCCGGTGCGCTTTGACCACTTTCGCTTGCATGTATAAAAAAATAAATATTTCCCAGCTAAGGCGGTATTAAATGGCATATACAAATTCAATTTCTGGGTGCATACTAGACGCAGGCCCAACTATGGGCTGGTAGATCGAACTCCTCCAAGGTGAAATCTACTACCAGAGGCGGCATGATTCCATCATGTTGTCCCCCTTAATGAGGCGCGTACTACCCAAGCACGCGTCTTTTTTGCACGCTAAAACGCCGCGATACTCCGACGAGCACCGCGGCGTTTTGACTTTATCTGCTGAGGCTCACTTGCTCAGGTCATCTGTCGGCGGATTTTTCGTCGGCAAGACTTCAATCACCAACATGATGATCGCGATCGGGACTGAGATCAAGTACATCACCTTAGCGTTGTTGAGAAACACGAACACCGCCACTAGATCGATCACTTCTAACGCCGCGAAGATCCCCCAATGCACCCCAGCGTCGCGAAAACGCCGGACACCCAGCGCGATCGACGGCACCAAACACGCCAGATAAGCGATACAAACGATGATCAACATCACCACCATACCGCCGAGCCACCCCATGGCGGTCCCTAGCGATGGCTTTTGATTCAGTTCATCGGCGTGCGCCATGATGAGGCGAATGACCGCCATGATCATGGCAAAACTGACAATAAAGCTGACCAATGAGGCAAATAACGTCAGCCACCAGTATTCTCGCCGGGTACTGCGCCCGGTAAAGTTCGCATAATTCCCAAAAAACGCCCCAATCGCGCCAAAGCCCCCAGCGCCATAATACTTATTGTGTGTTTGCTGCGCGATGCTTGGACTTGCATGTTTCATTCGATCTGCCCCCTTACCCTTGTCACCCCTAAGCCCCAAATGATAGCGGTTTCACCGCTACCTAACTTTACTATAGGCCCTAAAGGACTTGGTGACAACCAACAGTTTTGTCACTTCGATCAAGTCAAATCAGCCGCAAAAAGGCCCCGCGATCGCAAAAGCCGATCCGGGGCCGAGTTTATCTATTCATCGTTTCACGGCTTAACGCCGGCGGTGCTTGGCCGCTTTGATCATGGCATGCATTTGCTTTTTGCTGCCAAACATCCGCTTGATCTTCGCATTTTCACGGGCCTTGCCGCGCAAGGCTTGGTTTTGTGCTTGTTCTTGTTGCAGCTGCTGATAACTGGCAAGCCTAGCAGCCGGCAACGCCCCTGCCGCTATCGCCGCTTGCACGGCACACCCTGGTTCTTTGGTGTGGGTGCAATCTCTGAAGCGGCATTGCTGGGCCAGTGTTTGGATATCGTCAAACGTCTGCGCCACATCTGCTTGGATCAAGCCCAGCTCGCGCATCCCCGGCGTATCGATCACCATGCTGCCATTGGGCAAGCGCAGAAATTGCCGCGCCGTGGTCGTGTGGCGGCCATGGGCATCTTGGGCGCGCACCGCTTGCGTGGCGATGGTCTGCGTGCCTAACAACAAATTGATCAGCGTCGACTTGCCAACGCCAGATGAACCGATCAACGCATACGTCGCTTGCGGCGTTAACCATTGCTGCAAGGCGGCGATACCATCGCGTTTCGTCGCATCACACACGAACACTGGCGCCGCTGCCGCCACCGCTTGCACGGCTGTCAGTTGCGCAGTGAGATCACTGGCGCGGTCTTTTTTCGTCAACACCACGGCGGCTTGGGCACCAGACGCCGCGGCGATCGCTAAATAACGCTCTAAGCGGGCCACATTATAGTTGGCATCTAACGCCATGCACACCAAGAGCCAATCGATGTTGGCTGCCACCAATTGGGCTTGGGCCGCTCGGCCAGCGGCTTTGCGCAAGAAAACTGTTTGCCGCGGATTGAGGCGCTCGATCACCGCGACATCCGTCGGCGTTTGCGGCAAGCGCACTTGGACCCAATCGCCGACGGTGGGAAAATCTTCTGGGCCTAGCGCCAAGTTGGCGAATCGGCCTGCCACCACGGCGGCAAAACTGCCAGCGGTGGTGATCACAGTGTATTGTTGATGGCTTGTGGCACTTACGCGAGCCAGCGTTAACCCGCTAGCTGCCGGTTGGTTGAGTGCCGAATATTCATTTAATTTCAGTATTCTGTCCTCCAAAAAGAGAGGACTATGCTGGATAGTCCTCCTGCGACTGACCAACACTAATGACAATGCTCAACATACAACATCCATCCTTTCTGCTGACGCTGATTGCGCCAATAATGGCATTATAACTCTTAACCCCGCTTGTGGGAGCGACTTTTAGCAAGCAAAAAGCAGTTCATCGCCGCCAAACGTGCGCTAAACTGCTTTTATTGCCTTACTTCCACCCCAATGCCGGGGCGATATCGGTCATGATCGTCTTGAGGATATGGACGTTATAATCCAGTCCCAACGTCGATGGCACGGTGATCAAAATGGTATCGGCTTCTTGGATGGCTTCATCTTCAGCTAATTCCTTGACCAATTGATCCGGCTCGCCGACGTACATTTTGCCAAAAATCGTAGGGTTTTGATGGTAAGCCAAGTAACCGACTTCATCTTGGGTCTGGCTGCCTTCGGCGAATAACTTGGCATCAAGGTCAGACACGATCGGCATGATCGAGCGCGTCACCAGCGTCCGCGGGGCAAAGTCATGGCCGGCTTTTTGCCAAGCGGCTTTAAAGGCGCGCAATTGGTTGGCTTGCTGCACATGAAAAGGCTCGGTGGTTTCATAATTGACCAGCGTTGACGACTGTAAGTTCATGCCGTGTTCCGCCGCCCAAATCGCGGTTTGCTGGCTGCCAGCCCCCCACCAGATCCGGTGTTGCAGCGTGGGGGAATATGGCTCTAACCGCCTGAGTCCAGGGGCTTGCGGAAACATCGGCTGGGCGTTGGGCTGCGCAAATGGCTCGCCTTTTAACAACTCCAGAAACTTCAATGTCCGCGCGCGGGCAATGTCTTTGATCTCCTCTTCAGAATAGTCATAGCCCCAATAACGCCAGCCATCTTCGACTTGTTCCGGCGACCCGCGGCCAACGCCTAATTGCACCCGATTTTGCGATAAAACATCGGTAGACATGACGTTTTCGGCCATCATGAACGGATTTTCGTACCGCATATCCACCAAACCGGTGCCGATCTCGATCTTAGTGGTCTTGGCGCCGATCGCCGCCATCAACGGATACGGGGTCCCGATTTGATCGGCAAAATGGTGCACCCGAAACCACGCCCCATCGACGCCTAATTTCTCTGCTTCCACGGCTAACGCCACGGATTCGGCGTAGCTTTGGCGCGCAGTGGTCACCAGTGAATTGTTTTTTTGCCAAAAGCCAAAACTCAAAAAGCCAATCTTTTTCGTCATAAGCTCGACCCCTTTTCTCGCGTTGCCAACAGGTATCACTAAGCCGAGTATGACGACTATTCGTGGCGTCGTCAAGCCCACATTTTGCGGCGGTATATAAGCTGGCCTAACCTGGGTCGACCATGGTCAATTGGATCCGTTCCCGGGCCATATCCACCGCATCGATCCACACAGTCACGATGTCGCCGATCGCTACGACTGTCGTGGGATCGCGCACGTACCGCGGACCCATCTTGGACACATGCACCAAGCCGTCATGCTTGACGCCAATATCCACAAACGCGCCAAAGTCCACGATATTGCGCACTGTGCCTTCAAGCTTCATCCCGGGCTTGAGATCTGCCATGGTCAACACATCTTGGCGCAACAGCGGCGCCGGCATGTTATCGCGCAAATCGCGGCCAGGATTTTGTAAGCTGGCGAGGATATCTGCAGCGGTTGCTTGGCCGACGCCAGCTGCGACCAAAGGCGCCACCGCGACTTGGGCGATCTTCGCCTTGGCTTGGGCGCTACCTAATGCAGCCGGGGTCACTGCTGCTGCAGTTAAGATCTGTTTGGCCACCGGATAGCTTTCCGGATGGATATCGGTGTTGTCCAGCGGATTTTTGCCGCCAATGATCCGCAAGAAACCCACCGATTGTTCATAGGCTTTGGGCCCAAGGCGCGCCACTTTTTTCAGTTCGGTGCGGCTGTTATAGCGGCCGTGTTCGTCACGATACTGGACGATGTTTTGGGCAATGGTTTTGGATAATCCGGAAATGCGGCTCAACAGCTGATAGCTGGCGGTGTTCAAGTTGACGCCGACTTGGTTGACGGCGCGTTCGACCACCGCATCGACTTCATTGGCCAAGGCTTTGGCCGGCAGATCATGTTGATATTGGCCTACCCCTACTGCGCTAGGGTCGATCTTGACCAGCTCCGCCAACGGATCTTGCAGGCGCCGGGCGATGCTGATGGCGCTGCGCTGTTCGACTTGCAGCTGCGGGAACTCATCACGTGCGGCTTGACTGGCGGAATACACCGACGCCCCTGCTTCATTAACGATCACATAATAGATCTGTTGCGGCAGTTGTTTGAGGGTATCGGCGACAAATTGTTCCGACTCGCGACTGGCAGTGCCGTTACCAATGGCGATCATTTCGACATGGTATTGGGTCAACAGCGTGATGAATTCTTGCGCAGCGGCTTGCCGCTTGGCTTCAGGTGCCGGTTTGTGCGGGTAGATCACCGCTTTGGCTAAGAACTTGCCGTTTTCATCGACCACGGCGAGTTTGCAGCCGGTCCGATACGCGGGGTCAAAACCTAAGACCACCTTGCCTTTGATCGGTGCTTGCATCAGCAGTTGATACAAGTTTTGGCCAAACACCTTGATCGATTGGGTTTGCGCCGTGGCCGTCAAGGTGTTGCGCACCTCCCGTTCGATTGCTGGGCCGATGAACCGCTTATAGGCATCTTGATAGGCATCCTCGACAAAAGCCGTGGCCGCGTTTTCAGGATGTTGGCCGATCAGCTTGAAATGCAAAAACGCCATGATCGCATCGGTGTCGACTTGCACTTTGACCGTCAAGACCTTTTCTTTTTCACCGCGATTCAACGCCAAAGTCCGCGTGGCAGAAAGTTTTTTGACTGGGGCAGAAAAATCATAATATTGCTGATAGACCCCTTTTTCATCCAACTGCTTGCCTTTAGGCTTCACGCTGGCTTTGAGCTGGCCGTTGCGCCAGGTATGGTTGCGGACCCAGTTGCGGATCGATGCCACTTCGCTAAACGTCTCAGCCAAGATCTCATGCGCTCCGGCTAATACGTCTGCAACAGACTTGAGGTCTTTAGCCGGCGCGACATAGCGGCGGGCTTGGACTTCGATGGCCCCATTGGGCAACCGCAACAGCCACCGGGCAAACGGCTCCAACCCTGCGGCTTTAGCCGCCATGGCTTTGGTTTGGCGTTTTTGTTTGAACGGCAAATAAATATCTTCAACGGTTTGCAGTTTGTCTGCCGCTTGCACTTGTTGTTGCAGTTTGGGGGTCAGTTTGCCTTGTTCGGCGATGCTTTTAATGATCGCGGCTTTGCGATCTTGCAGCGTGGTGACCCGCGAGTAGGCTGCTTCGATCGCTTGGATCTGGACTTCATCCAGACTCCCAGTCATTTCTTTGCGGTAGCGGGCGATAAACGGTACGGTATTGCCGTCTTGCATCAACGTTAACACCGTGTTGATCTGCCGGTCACTAATGCCGGTCAAGTCATGTTGCATCAAATGGATCGTTTGTGCTTCAGCCAAGTTATCATCCTCGTCATTTCTTTTTGCGTGGGTTCAATACCCTTATGTTACCGGTAAATGCCCCCAACGTCCACAAAGCACACCTGATCAGCGCTTAGACAACAGCGCCGTCGCTGACCGTAGTCACCAGTTGCTTGTGGCATTAAAAAAGCGCCGCACCACCAGTCATCGCGAGGTGCAGCGCCAAGCTTTAATGCTGATGGGCCATGGCCAACGGCGCCAGGTGCGGCAGTGAGCGCTTTTCAGTCAGAAATTCGTTGGCGCAATTGGAAAAAATGCCATCTACCCCCCAGTTGAACAGCTGATTGCCCAAATCTCGGGCATCGATGGTCCAGACATTGACCTGATAACCGGCGCGCTTGAATGCTGAGACTTGTGCGTAAGTCAGCTGTGCCGCTTGCGGATGGATATATTCTGCCCCACAAGCTTGCATGGTCAACTGCCAGTCATCTCGCAAACTATAGCGGTCAAATAAAACGGCAAAGTGGGTCTGCGGGCGCAATTGCCGCAGCTTCAACAACATCACCGGGTTCTTAGACGACACGATGATCTCACAATTAGGCGAAATGGCGTCTAATGCTTTGGCAAATTGCCGCACCAAACTGTCTGCCAGTACATTGGCATTGTCAGCCACCACCGATTTTAATTCAATATTGGCATTCATCCCCGTGCGGTTCAAAAACGCCACCAATTCTTGCAAGTTCGGGACGCGCTCACTGGCAAAGCGCGGATCAAACCAAGCGCCGGCAGATAAACGCCGCAGTTGCGCATAGGTTTGGGTCGTCAATAGGCCATGGCCATTGGTCGTGCGATCAAGGTGGTCATCATGCAAGATCACCACATGCTCATCTTGCGTGATCCCCAGATCGGTTTCCAGCCAATCGACCCCCATGTTGACTGCCAGCGTAAAGGCCGCCAGCGTATTTTCCGGAGCTAAGTGCGATAAGCCGCGATGGGCTAATATTCGCCGATTCATGATTTTGCCTCCAACTATGTATGTCCAACACAAGCAACTCTGCAACTTGACGTTAATCGCCAAGCCGCAGAGTTGCTTGTGTTTTTGGATCGAGCGTTATTTCAATTCTGGCCAAAAGTCTTTATTTGCCACGATCATTTCATCTAAGATATCTTTGGCCACTTGCGCATCAGGGACGATCTTGCACAGGCTCATCGCTTCCCATAACTTGATGTAAGAATGTTGTTCATACGCATCGACCACGAGCTTTTCGACACAATTTTGCTCGGTGATCAAGCCTTTTTGGAAAGTGGCGGCATTGCCCATCGACAAGCGCTCTGGCCCATTGGCCCCAAACAAGCAAGGCACTTCGACCATCGCTTCCGGATCGATATTGGCCACGGCCCCTTCGTTAGGGATGATCGCTAACAGCCGCTGCTTGGTATCATAGGCGATTGCTGTGCACAGATCAACGATATAAGTGGAGTGATTCGACGCTTGGAATTGAATGTCTTTAGCCGTGCCATTGGCTACGACGCGCGCACATTCGCCAAACACGGTTTTCTCCCGGCCGGCTTCCACTTCATCGGTCCGGGTATAATTAGGATCCGCGTGTTCAACAACGTATTTGGGATACAGATAATACTTTAAGTAGGTATTAGGCAAGGTCGTCGGATCCAGCGCATAGACATCAGCGGCTTTTTTGTAAGTGGAGATCCAGCTGGCTTCTTTGCCAGGCTCTTGATCTTGCAGCCAATATCCGTTTTTAGCCACATAGGCTTTCAACTGTGGCATCAAGTCGCGCCCGGTCTTATCGCGCACATCCGTCCACCAGCCAAAATGATTCAGCCCATAATAGCGAAAGACTAAATCATTGCGTCCGGGCAAGCCCACGATCTTAGCCATGCGATCCATAATGGCGATCGGCATGTCGCAAATATTGATGATCCGGGAGTTTGGCCGCAAGCGGCGAGTCGCTTCCGCCACGATCGCGGCTGGATTAGAATAATTCAGCATCCACGCATTAGGTGAATATTGTTCCATGTAGTCGACTAATTCGATGACCCCTGGAATCGACCGCAAGCCATAGGCGATCCCGCCAGGCCCGGTGGTTTCTTGGCCCACGACGCCATGTTTCAACGGGATCTTCTCGTCGACACTGCGCATGGCATACTTGCCGACGCGGATCTGCGCCATGACAAAATCGACATCGCTAAAGGCCGTTTCTGGATCAGTCGTGGCTAGGAACTCCACTTCTGGCGCCCGTTCTTTCATCAAGATCGCGATCGCATCGGCGATCTTTTTTTGCCGGGCCGCATCATTATCATAAAATTTCAGTTTGCGAATAGGAAATTGTTTTTGACTTTCCAACAATGTCATTACGATCCCTGGTGTATAGGTACTGCCACCGCCGGCAATCAACACCGAGAACTTTCTGTCATCCATGTCAGATTCCTCCTATGCCAATTATGTTGATGTGGGGTCAACATATGAGTTGTGGTATTGGGTACAGCTTTAGTATCGCGGCTGCCAGGCGTTTTCTCAAGGGTTTCAAGCGGTTAAGGGAGTTGTTTCAACTTTAGTGTCACGTTTCATTTGGCGAAACATATTTCAGCGCCGGCATTGTCGCCATGGTGACAGTGCGCATGGCCAAAAGTGCTCGCCACGCCCGTTGAAAGCGCTCTCTATTCACCTTAATGGGCTGGTTGCAGCCGCGCCGATGGTACTTGGTACCACAGACTGACTCAACTGTTTCAAAGGCGTTGGCAACACCGGCTGAAACAAGATTTTTCAGCTCAAAAGCGCGTGTGGCCGCCTCGCCACACAAAAAGCGCCTTTACCTCCGCTTGGAAGCAAAGACGCTTAGCCTCACTGATAGATCAAACGGCCAATTTCGGTGCCGTGCTGGATCTGGCGGGCCTCGATAGCTGGATAGTCTTTTAACTGATCCATATTCGTATACACCACGACCACTGTCGGCTCACGGCCGCTTGCTTTGACTTGGGCGATGTCCATCGTCGCCAGTTTGGTCCCAGCCGTCACCGCGTCGTCTAAGGCCACGTCAACGTCAAACGGGGCGCCATCTAATTCAACCGTATCCAACCCCATATGCACCAGGACTTCCAACCCTTTTTCAGTGGTGATGCCAATGGCGTGTTTAGTCGGGAAAACCGTCGAGATCTTCCCGGTCACCGGGGCAAAGATCTCGCCTGCTTGCGGTTGGATCGCATAGCCGTCCCCCATCATTTTCTGGGAGAAAACCTCATCTGCCACTGATTCCAACGGGATCAAATCACCGCTCACCGCCGCGACGATCGTTTGGCCTTTTTTCTTAAATAATCCTAACATGCGCCTCATCCTCCAATTAAGTAAGTCCGCGTCTCATAGGGACGCAATTGTTCTAAGGGTCCTTGTGGGTAATTACTGATCACCAATTCGGCGCTTGATGCCCCCAGCCAGTCGCCGATCGGCCGCTGCAGCGTTTGGGCGGTGAAGTTGCTGATGACCACCAAGCGCTGTTGGCCATACTGGCGCGCATAGGCAAACACGGCTTCATCGGCGGCCGCGATCATGGCAAAATCGCCATAAACGACCACTGGCGACTGATGCCGAAAGCGGATCAGCTGTTGATAAAAATAATACACCGAGTCTTGATCCGCTAAAGCTTGCGCCGCATTGATCTGCCGGTAATTGGGATTGACTGCCAGCCAAGGCGTCCCGGTGGTGAACCCGGCGTTGGCGGTGTCATCCCACTGCATCGGCGTGCGCGCGTTATCCCGCGAACGGCAATGGATCCGCGCCAGCATATCCGCCGGGGTCAACACCTGGCGTTCTTCGACTAATTCATGATAAGCATTCAACGTCGCCACATCACGATAATCGCTGATCGCGTCAAAGGCCACATTGGTCATCCCCAGCTCTTCGCCTTGATAAACGTAAGGTGTACCTTGCAGCATATGCAGCGTGTTGGCCAGCATCTTGGCAGAAACCACGCGAAATTCCGGCCGATCATCGCCAAAGCGCGACACCGCGCGGGCTTGGTCATGGTTATTCCAATACAAACTGTTCCAAGCGCGCCCATTTAAGGCGATTTGCCAGCGGCTCAAGGCCTGCTTGAGATCAAGCAAGGCAAACCGCCGCGTGCTCATATTGCCGAATTGCGGGTCATTGTCGATGCCGACATGTTCAAATTGAAACACCATTTGCAATTCATGGCGATCAAAACCGGTATACAACAAGGCGTCTTGCGGTGATGCGCCAGGGGTTTCCCCGACAGTCATCAGATCATAATGGCTTAAGACACGTTGATTCATCTCTTGCAAATAATCGTGGACATGCGGGCCATTGGCGGCCATATGCAGCGATGAGCCGGCAGGATGGGCCGCCAAGGTCGGATCATCTGGCAAGCCGGCGGGTTTAGAGATCAAATTGATCACGTCCATGCGGAAGCCGTCGATGCCTTTGTCACACCACCAAGTCATCATTTGATAGATCGAATCGCGCACCGCCGGGTTGTCCCAGTTCAGATCAGCTTGTTTTTTGGTGAAAATATGCAGGTAATACTCATCCAACTCCGGCACATATTGCCACGCCGGGCCGGAGAAGTTAGAGCGCCAATTATTGGGCAAATGCCCGCCGTTGCCGCTGCGCCAAATGTAATAATCATGATGCGCGGCGCTGGTGGAGGCTTGGGCTTCAATAAACCAAGGATGTTCATCTGAGGTGTGGTTCACCACCAGATCCATCATCAGCTTCATGCCATGTTGATGGATCGCGGTCAACATCCGCTCAAAATCCGCCATCGTCCCAAAGTCAGTCATGATCGCTTGATAATCGGCAATGTCGTACCCATTGTCATCATTTGGCGACTGGTAGATCGGACTGAGCCAGATCACATCCACCCCCAGTTGTTGCAAATAATCCAGCCGCTTGGTGATCCCATTGAGATCGCCGATCCCGTCGCCGTTAGAATCTTGAAAACTGCGCGGATAGATCTGATACACCACAGCTTCTTGCCACCAGTGTTTTGCCATGCAACTACCTCCTACTGGGACTTAGTGGGCCGCTTAAGCAACCCGTTCAACTCGCGCGCTAAGGCTTTGGCGTCTTGCACATACAAGTACACCAAATGCCCGCGCAACGCGACTGCATCAATGCCGACATCCAATTGCAGCATCACATCATAAGGATCGACCCACGCCGGATCGATCACATGCACGATGACGGCATCATAAGCCATCGTGACTTGCAAGATATTTTCCGGTAAGCCAAAGCACTCGATGATGATCCGCGCCCGTTCTGCCGCTTGCGTCAGCCCATATTCATCTAACGCCGCGTGCTCCCGGCCGAATTTGAGCAAGATCCGCATTTCTTCGAGGATCTGCGGCGCATCTAAGCCGATCACGATCTGCAGCATCTTGCCATGCCGGCTGACATCGATGGCGCCTTCTGCTTTAAACGTGACCGGCGGCAGCACTTTGGCGGCGTTGTTCACCACGGCGCGAATGCGGGTGGCACAATTGACCAGTGCACTGATATTATCGCTGCCGCCGAGATCATCGATATAACGCTGCGCTGTGATGCGATAATCCATCCTCATCACGCCCCTTCACTTATGGCAGCATGAGGCGGGCAAACGCATACAAGCAAAACCCATACATCACCGTCAAAAAGGCTAACGCCGCCCCTAACGCCAAGCGATGCTGCACCGGATGAGCCGGCAGTTCCCGGCTGAACACCAACGCCATGGCCGCCCCGCCAGCCACCACAAAATTGCTGACGGCCAATTGCTGCAACATGATCATGGTCATCACGATCCGCAACCCTTGACGGCTGCCAAACACCTCATTGCGCGCCATCCACAGCGTATACCCAACGGTGATATCCAACCCTGCGACGATCGCCAACACCGCAGTGGCCGGGTGTTTGGCCATCATCGAAAAGACATCCAGCCCCAGCATGTTGGCATTCAAAAATAAGTACGCCACAAATGCCAGCGGGGTCAACACCATGATCAACACGACCCCGTAAAAAGCCCGGTAAAAATCTAAGCGCAAGCAATTTTGCAACCAGCGCGCTACCCGGCTGGCGTGCGGTTTTCTCGAATTAATCATGGGGAGGAGCCTCCTTTTTTTGGGCGAGTAAGAAATTAGCAAAACCCATGCAAAAGATATCGATCAAGACATCTAAGTTGGCAAAGAAATTCTCGTGATGGTCATTTTCACCGATCGTTTTGCTGATGGCGTCAAAATACAGATTATAATCTGCGGCTTGGGCCACCTTACTTTGTTGAAACGAGGTGAAGGAAACGACTTTGACGCCTTTGAGCCGCAAGTTATTGATAAACTTGACCACGGTGTCGCTGGAGCCGCTGTAAGAGATCACGATCAGCACATCCCCAGCTTTGAAATGATCCCCTGGCATCAAGAGCTCGTTGACCGCAGCGGGAAAGACAAAGCCGCTTTTGCCTAACAGATATAAATTCCGCTGCATCTGTTGGGCCATGATCTGTTGGATCCAGCCAGTCGCATAAATATAGATATTGTCGCTGGCGGCCAAGGCGGCATAAACCGCATCCAGCTTGGTGCTTTTGAACTGGTTGACCGTCCACAACAATGACTTGACGGTTTGCGCCAAAAAATCCACGCTGGTCACTTGCGTCGCTTGGGACTTGGCTTCTTCTTGCAAGACGTAATGCAATTGGCTGTAGCCGGTCAAGCCCAAGCGCTTGCAGGTGCGAAAAATCGCCGACTTGGAGTACAACGACCGCGTCGCGACTTGTTCCAAACTCGCCTCGCGCACGAAAGGTTTATTTTGCACGATGAATTGGACGATTTCCTTGTCGGTATCCCCTAAGTCGTCATAGCGATCGTTGATGAATGATTCGAGATTCATGCTAAGGCCTCCTCCATGTCAATGCCTCTATTTTACCATTGGAGAAAGCGCATTCAAAATCAGGTTTGATACAAAAGGGTGCCATCCCCTTTCCGTTTAACGAGAAAAGCGCGGCACCTCTTTTGTCTCGATCAGCCATGCAACAGTGCATCTAAACCGGCAGCGAGCTTGTAAGCATGCGCGACCGTCAAGGTGACTTGATCATCGGTGATCACCACTTTGCTGATGTTGAGCCCTAAGGTTTGGAAGACCTCTGGCGCATCCACTTGGGTGCCATCTTTGACCTTGATCGCCAGGGTATCGGCAGTCGCATCAAAGCTTTCGACGTTGTCGATCGTCCCGAGTGAATCGGCGATCAATGCGGCGTCGGCATTTTCTGCGGCTACTGGTGCCGCTGGCGCTTGCGTCTTTTCACCCATCATGCCTTGCATTTGGGATAAGACTTGCGGAACATCCAACCCCACGATCACTTGTAAGGCTTTGCCATGATGCACCACGCCCACGGCTTTGTTGGCTTTAAAGGTGCTGTCTGGGGCCACGGCAGTATCGTCTTTGACACTGACGCGCAAGCGCGTGGCACAGCTGGTGATCGCTTGGATATTGTCGCTGCCGCCTAAAGCTTCCAGATAAGCTTGCGCGCGTTGGACATACGGATCATCTTTGGCTGCTGGTTGGCCATCTGCGGTTTCGCCTGCTTTGGCTGCTTTATATTCTTTTTTGGTGATCAGCTTAGTTTCTTCATCGTCGGCTTCACGCCCTGGCGTCATATAGTTGAACTTCTTGATCATAAAGACGAAAACGAAGTAGAAGATCGCCGTAAAGATCAAGCCGATAATGATCTGCGTGACCCAAGTGACCCAGTGATTCGCCCAAGTCGGGATCCACACGGTGGTCAAAAAGCCAATGATGCCGCCGCCAAAGTCCCCGACGACCCCAAAAGCGACCATGACCGCATCCATCGTGGCACATAAGAGAGAATGCACGACCCAAAGGACTGGTGCGGCAAATAAGAAGGTAAATTCAACGGGTTCCGTGATCCCAGCCAATAAGGCAGTCAGCCCAGCCGGGATCAATAAAGCAGCGGTTTGCTTTTTCTTGCTTGGCCGCGCGGTAGCATAAAACGCCAAGCAGACCCCTAAGATCCCAAACACCTTATCGTTGCCATACATGGTAAAGGCATTCATCGGTGCGATTTGGGCCATTGGCTTGGTGGAAGCGGCGATCTCATTGAGGTGCGCAAACCACCAAGGATGGATCCCACCGGCGATCGCCGCAGGACCATAAGCAAACGGGATATAGATAAAATGATGCAGCCCCGTCGGGATCAAGAAGCGTTCCAAGAAGTGATACAACCACACCCCAACAAGGCCAGAAGCCTTCATGAAGTGCTGCATTTCATTGATCCCAATTTGGACCCGCGGCCAAAAAAGACAGGTCAACAAGGCCACTGGGATCATCAAAAACGTCCCTAACATCACGACATAAGTGGACCCTTGGAAGGTCCCTAACCATTCAGGTAATTTCTTCTCAAAATATTTATTGTGCAGCCAAACGGTCAGACTGGCCACGACCAACGCCCCTAAGATACTGGTATCCAAGGTCTTGATCCCTAATATGTTCGTCAGCCCATTGTTCGTCGAATTCGCCACGATCTGCGTGTTGACGAAGTTTTTGACCCCAAAGAAATTGCCCCAATGAGTCAACATCGCATTGATCGTGTAATTGTATGCGGCATAGATCACCACAGATTCCATCGCCGCTCGGCCAGAGGCTTTTTTAGCGAGGCCGATCGGCAACCCGACGGCAAATAAGAGCGGAATAATATTAAATACGGTAAAAGCACCGGCTTGGATCGTACTCCAAACCCCAGTCCAAGTCGTGTTTGGCCCAGCTAAGGCGCCAAAGATCGTCGTGTTCGTCATCAACACACAGATGGCTGTCATCGTCCCACCAAACGAGAACAACAGCACTGGGGTGAACATCGCACCCCCAAATCGTTGCACTTTCTGCATCAAGGTCATTCATCTCGCTTTCTAATGAACAGGTTTTCGCCAAAGCACCTGGTTTTGGCGAATGGCTCATGGGTGAACTGCCAGTTTGGAAACAAAACAAAGCACAACCTAATGCTGGACAAGCTGGTCTACCACAGACGCGCTTGCACAACATTAAGCCATGCTTTTGGTTGCCCACTGCAGTGATCCATTGATTGCCGCAGTGCGCGATATTTTGCTACCCAAAACTCAAACAGTTTGACCCCACACTGACATTATGCACGCATAAGTAAGCGCTTGCAAGAACTTTTTTTACCCGCGGGTCAGGCAAAAAAATTTTCGCCGCCTGAATCCGCGCGGCTGCCCCGATCGCATCCAGCAGGCTGTATTTGGGACTTGACTTTTGCCAAAAGCGGCTTATCTTTGGTTTCAATAACAGGAGGCAATCTAAAAATGCAAGCACTTTTAGAGCGCCGGTTTTCAGGTGAGACGTTTGATTATCGTTTCGTCTTTGCCCTACTGGGACCTGTTGTCATGGATCAATTCTTCCTGGTCAGCTTTAATTTTTTGAACACCGCTATGATCTCAGGCTCTGGAGAGTCTGCTATTTCCGCGGTGAATATGGTGGGGACATTGAATGTGTTTATCGTGCAGACCTTTGTGGCGATCGGACTAGGTGGGACAGTCTTGATCGCCCAATATTTTGGGAAGCACGCGTTGTTGACCCTCGGGGCGATCGTCAACGGCACCATTTATTTGGCCATTTTTAGCGGCACGTTGTTTGCGACAGTGGCGGCGCTATTGCGCACGCCTTTGCTGCACCTGCTGTTTGGCGCGGCACAACCGCAAGTCTTAGCCGATGCCGAGCTTTATTTGCTGGGGATCGTGTTCAGTTATCCCTTTGAAGCGGTGATCGCCGGCATCAGCGGCTGTTTGCGCGGCGTCAGTAAAACGGGCCGGTCTTTGCAACTTTCTTTAGTGATGAATGCCTTATATCTCGCCTTGAATGTTTGGTTCATCTTGATCTTGCATTGGGGCGTGGCGGGGATGGCGTTAGGGTTGAATCTTTCGCGCTGGGTCGGCTGCTTATTTGCCAGGCATGTGTTAGGGCAATGCCGCGACGTACTGCACTTGCAAAAAAAGCGGCTTAGACACGTGGATTGGCCTTGGGTCAAACGGGTCTTGACCGTGTCGTTGCCATTTGCTGCAGAATCGATTTTTTTCAATGGCGGGCGGATCATCGTTCAAATGATGATCGTGGCTTTAGGCACTTCAAGTATCGTCGCCTTTGCGATCGCCGGGTCATGGTCACAATTGTCTGAGATCATCCCCACTGCCTTACAAAACGCGCTGGTGCCTATCGTGGGCCAATGCATGGGCCGCAAAAACGTCGCTGACGCCAAAAAGATCACCTTGGGGTTTTTGGGGCTTGGGGTACTGGCTTATGTGGTCGTCGACGGGCTGTTATTGTTGGTTTTTCACCGCGCGATTTGGATCTTTCATCCGGCAGCAGGGATCGTGCCGTTGATTTTTGCGGTGTATTGCACGTATTTGGTCATGCACTTATTGGTTTGGCCAGCCAGCTTCATCTTGCCGTCAGCGTTGCGCGCGGCTGGAGATGGCAAGTTTACGACTTATGTTTCCTTAGGGACCATGTGGCTGTTTCGGGTGGCAGGCTGTTATCTAGTCGGGTTAAAACTCGGCTATGGCCTGCGCGGGATCGCCGTGATCATGGTCTTGGAATGGCTGATCCGGGCGCTGATCTTTGGCGTCAGGTTCCGCGGCAAGCGCTGGTATTGCCATGAAGTCACCAAGCAATAGGTATTCATGAAGTTTTATTACACAGGATGGCGGCCAAGCTATTCTGGTTCCTTGGTTTGATGTGATGCCGCCATCCTTATCAGCCAGCTTGTGCTGATCGGCTTTTGGGCGCCTTTTAACCAGACTGTTAGCGATCGATTGGTCACGCTTGCATTGGGCGCCATTATCATGTTACACTCGGACCATTCGAATACGCGTATCTGGGGTGCTGTGAAGCTGAGATTATACCCATCGAACCTGATCCAGGTAATGCTGGCGCAGGAAGATCAAGCTGTCTATTGAAGGACAGTGTCTTTTTGCCGACTTGGCAGACCTCCAGTTACTCGATTCAGAGAATGTGGAGGCTTTTTTTATGGCAAAATCTAATGTGCAGCGCCTCGCCATGTTGGCGATGATGATCGCTTTGGATGTCGTGTTATCCCCACTGTTTCGCATTGAAGGCATGGCGCCGATGTCCAGTGTGATGAATGTGCTGGCGGCTGTGATCATGGGGCCTTTATATGCGACATTGATGGCGGTGATCTGTGCCATCATCCGCATGGGATTGATGGGCATTCCCCCATTGGCCTTGACCGGGGCGGTATTTGGGGCCTTTTTAGCTGGCTGGGGGTTTCGTTTAGCACGGCACAATTGGGGCGCGGCGATCGGTGAGATCATCGGTACCGGTTTGATCGGCTCTTTGGTGTCGTTTCCGGTCATGGTGTGGTTCACCGGCAGCACCCAAGCGCTTTATTGGTTCGTTTACACGCCAAGGTTTTTTGGCGGCTCGATTTCCGGTTCTTTGATCGGCTTAGTCGTTTTATATCAACTCGACCGCTTAGGCATGACCAAGAAGCTGCAACGGCTATTTCAGGGGGCCATTTCGCATGCCAATGTCGCTGATTGAGCATTTTACCGCCGCTTTTCACCTGCCGCTGCCGCTTCATGCGGCGCCTTTAGTCCAGTGTTTGACCAACGAGATCTCTGTTGAAAGCGTCGCCAATGCCTTGTTAGCCATCAACGCCAAACCGGTGATGGCTGACGATTTGCGCGAAATCACTGGGTTTATGGCGCAAAGCGATGCGGTGTTATTGAACCTTGGCCACTTGTCGGCGGACCGCGAAGCCAGCATCCGCTTAGCCAGCCAAGCCGCGCAAGCCCAACAACGCCCGGTGGTGATCGACCTGGTCGGCATCGGCGCCAGTCCGATCAGAGCGCAATTAGGCCAGCAATTGCTGGCGGAAAAACCAATGGTCGTTAAAGGCAACTTAGGCGAATTGCGCCATTTAGTGGGCTTGCCTAGCCAAGCACGCGGCGTGGATAACAGCCAAGCCGATAGTGCCGACTTGGCGTTGGCTGGTTTGGCTCACCGGCTGCAAACCTTCGCTCAAGCTTACCCGCACACCGTCTTTTTAGCGACTGGCCCTACTGACATCGTCGCCACTGCCACAACCGCTTGGCGGCTGGATAATGGCGTCGCCCAGCTCGACCGTTTCACCGGCACTGGCGATATTGTCGGCGCCTTGATCGCAGCGCTTTTAGGCAGCGGCTTGGCGGCTTTGCCAGCAACGGTGCTGGCCGTCAGCTATTTCAACCGGTGCGGCGAAGCAGCCGCTTTGCTGGCGTCCAAAGCTGGCCTGGCCACGTTTCGGCTCAATGTGTTCGATCAGCTGTCGCAATTAGGTCAAGATCCCGAGTGGTTCTTGGCGGTCAAAGGAGAAAACTATGGATCCTAATGCTTTACACCTGTATTTAGTCACGAACCGTTATCAAGATCCGACTGAGACTTTTTTAGCCAAAGTCCAAGCCGCTTGTGAAAATGGCGTCACCATGGTGCAGCTGCGCGAAAAAGCGCTCAGCTCGCGCGCTTATTATGCCCTCGCTTTGCAAGTCAAAGCCATTACCGACCGCTATCACTTGCCATTGATCATCGATGACCGCGTCGATATTTGCTTAGCGGTTGATGCCGCTGGCGTCCATATTGGCGATGATGAACTGCCAGTCGCCGTCACGCGCCAGCTGCTCGGCCCGGATAAACTACTCGGCGTTTCGGCCAAAACTGTCGCCGCCGCGCAGCAAGCCGCCTTGGATGGCGCCGATTATCTCGGTGTTGGGGCGATCTACCCGACCCAAACCAAAGCACATGCAGTCCGCACCACACTGGCGACGCTAAAAGCCATCAGCCAACAAGTCGCCATTCCTATCGTGGCGATCGGCGGCATCAAAGCGCATAACCTGAACAGTTTTGAACACACCGGCGTGGCGGGTGTGGCCATTGTCAGCGAGATCATGCAAGCCCCAGACGTTGGGGCCATGGTTCGGCAATTACGCCAGCAAGTCGATGCCTTGAGCTTTTAACTAGCGCACAAAATAGGCGTCTCTTTGATTGAGAGGCGTCTATTTTCTTGTCATGGTGATGCCTAATGGCGGCTGTGTTTGGTAGCGTGTTGGATCAAGGCAAAGCCAATGACCAAGGTCAAAATGGGCCAACCCAAACTGGTCCCGTGTTTAAGGGCAGCCACGCTAGTCGCCCCGCCAACGGTACAACACGCCACCCCGATCAACGCGGTGATCAGCTTGATCAGTTTTAATCCGGCCGGATTAGCTGGTTGCTGCGGTTCGTGCATTCAAAACGCCTCCTTGGTGGCAACAACGACTTAACCAACTTGATTATAGCCCAATATTACCGGGGTGCTAGCCTACCCCAAAATGCACTGAACCGCGGCTATGGCTGATGCCATTGATCACCACCAACCACCTTACATGTATTTCTTTTTCTTTAGCCACCACGCCGTTGCTAAGCTCACCAACAAGGTCAACCCTAACACGACCCAAAAACCGTACACCGGCTGCCGCCACGGGATCCAAGTGTTTTGGCCCCAAATGCCGCTAAAGATCGGCGGGATCGCCAAAATGATCGACACCCCAGTCAAGAATTTCATGATCAAGTTCAAGTTATTGCCGATCACCGAAGAGATGGCCGTATTATATTGGTCCAAGATCTCTTCGGTTTTTTGTGCGACGGATAAGGCTTGGTGGGCTTGCACCGTCAATTCATGCATGGTGATCGCATGTGCTTGACCAAACTCGCTGCGGCTGGCTTGTTTTAGCATCGTATGCATGGCTGCCAAGGCGCTGGTCAAATGGACCAGCGCCTTTTCGAGTGCCATGACTTCATATAATAAGCGATTTTGGGACGCTTCGGCCACGCGCCCTTCCATCGTTTGGACGCGTTGGCTCAAGTCCGCGATCACCTGGTCATATGCCGCCAACGCCCAAGCGACGATCACAAAGCTGGCAGTCTTGGCATTGCTGGCTGCAGCCAGTTGCGCTTGCACCTGGGTCAAGTCGACTTGTCCCAGCTTCGCCACGGTCACCAGCGCCTGGTCACAAAAAAGCAGCGTCAGCGGCACAGTTTCATATGTCGCCACCCCAGTTTCACTTTCAAACGCATGCGGCACGCGCACGTTCATCAAAGCCACCGGCGCATCGAGTTGATCGATCCGCGGTTCTTCAAACTCATCTAAAGCCGCGGTCAAAAACCGCTGCGGCAAGTCGTATTGTTCACCGATCGCGTCTAAAGTCGCAGGGGTTGGATCATCTAAATGGACCCACTCAAAGTCCTTTATTTGCATGGTCTTCACCTCTCTTGAATTTAGTGTACCCAATTGCTGGCTGCCTTGTCGCGTCCGAGGGCTTTGGCTTGTTTGGCAAAAGGCCAACATGATACGGTAAAAGTAAGGAAAGGAGGTGAATGCATGCGTCCGTTGACGAAAATCGGCTTAGGCCTGATGGCTTTGCTGCTTTTGATCGCAGCCGGCTTAGTCGCTGCATATTGGTGGCCGCTATTGCCTTTGCAAACGGTGATGCAGCATTACCCGCTGGCGACTCGCTTCATCATGCTTGGTTTAGCGGCAATCGTCGCGTTGATCGGCGTGATCTTCTTGTTAGTGGCCCTTTTGCGGCGCACGACCCACCGGCAGTTGATCTTGCCGCAAAAACGCGGGCAAGTCAGCGTCTCTCAACAAGCCGTCGAAAACGCCGTGACCCGCGCGGTCAAACAACAACATGATGTCCGCGCTGTCGACGTGCAAGTCGCCTTGAACCAACGGGATGGCGCGCGGGCCAAGATCACCGCGGATCCCCGTTCGCCAACTGATCTCGTAGCGCTGGCCAAGGCGATCGAAGCCACTGCCAAACAGCAGTTGACCAACGTCTTAGGGGTGCCTGCCAAGCATGTCAAAGTCTCCCTAAAACCGGCAACCTAAGAGAAAGGATAAGACGATGACAACAGGTAAAATTGGGGCGCTTATCGGCCTCTTGCTGGCGGCTGCCGCCTTGCAATGGGGCTGGTCAGGCTTGATCCTACTGGCATTAGCCGGCATCGCCGGCTATGCCGTTGAACGGTGGCTGTGGCCGCAACGCCAAGCGCTTTGGCACTGGCTGCGCGCCGGATCGCGGATCATAACGAAGGAGGAATGACCGCCGTGAATGACTTAACCACTCTCAAAGCCAACAGTCACTTGACCTTTGACGATCGAGTATTGGAAAAGATCGCCGGCATTTGTGCGCAAGATATCGATGGCCTGCTGGAAATGGATGGCAACATGCTCGACAGCTTGACTGAAACCCTGGGCAAAGACGCCCGCGTCACCAAAGGCATCACTGCCGAAGTCTCAGAAACCGATGTGACCATCGAGATGACTGCGATCGTGGCTTATGACACCGATACGCAAGCCTTGTTTGACACCTTATGCCAACGCATCGACCGCGCAGTGACGCATATGACCGGTTTAAAGTTGAATGAGTTGAACTTGCACATCCAAGACGTTTTGACCCGTAAAGAATGGAAGGCTGCCAAAGCCTAACGCAAGGAGGAATTGCGATGACCGAACACAACCTGCATTTTGACGATCACGTATTGGAAAAGATCGTAGCCTTGACCGCCCAAGAGATCCCAGGCGTCTATCGCTTAGAAGGCAATTTGATCACCAACGTCGCCGACAAGCTGCGCAAAACGCCGAATCAAACTAAAGGCGTGGCGATCGACATGCCAGATGATGACCATGTGCAAGTGACACTGGATGCGATCTTGCACTACGGCCAAGCCGCCCAAGACGTGTTTGCAGAAGTCACTGAAGCCATCACCGAACGCGTGCTGGAATTGACCGGCTTGACTGTCGACAAAATCGATATGACCGTCAAAGACATGCTGACAGACGCAGAAATTGCTGAGCAAGAAAACAAAGACCGTGACCAAACCGATGCCAAAGCAGACCCAAAAGCTGAAAAAACTGCGCCGGCAATGGCTTGATCGCACCCGCTTGCCAACGACTAGTGGCCCCAGATCCAACCGCTGATGGTTGGATCTGGGGCCACTTTCAATGTAAAGTCAAACCTTTAAGCAAAATCAACCGAGACAGTTTCCAGCGGTACGTCGTAGAAGCGGTCTTCACGCCGGCCTAAGAAGTCGCGGCCTTGTTCTGGGAACAA
>NZ_RHOI01000031.1 GCF_003946165.1 Lacticaseibacillus baoqingensis
TCTTCCGTTGCCGGAGTCTTCAACCATGCACTGTAGCCGTCATCGCCGGTGTCACCCTTGATGCTGATTACAAAGTCCTTTTCGTCAACGGTTCCGTCGTCGTTCAGGTCCGTTGCTTCTGGGGTCTTCTTCCAGGCATCGTATGCGCTGGCGCCGTCGGCACCTGCTGCACCAGTGTCACCCTTGATGGCTTGGATAAAGTCTTCCTCATCGACGCTACCGTCTTTGTTCAGATCCTTATCCTTGTCATCGATGCTGCCGTCCTTGTTGATATCTTCCGTTGCCGGAGTCTTCAACCATGCACTGTAGCCGTCATCGCCGGTATCACCTTTGATTGCGATCGCGTAGTCTGCTTCATCGATGGTATTGTCGTTATTTAGATTCTTCGCGTCTTTACCATTCTTCCAAACTTCGTACGCACTCGCGCCGTTAGTACCATCAGCACCTTTGGCACCCTTCAAACTCTCAATGAATTCTGCTTCAGTCTTCTTGTCGTTCCCTGGCAATGCACTCCAAATTTCAAATGCACTCTTACCATCGGTACCATTTGCACCCTTCAGGCTGTTCAGGAAGTCCGTTTCGCTCTTCCCGCCGTTGCCATCTTGTGCTTTCCATACTTCGTAGGCACTCTTCCCATCATCACCTTGCAGCGATGCTAAGAATTCACCTTCGGTTGCATCCTTACGATCCGGATTTGCGGCTTTCCAGATGTCGAATGCACTTGCGCCATCTGTACCGTTAGTACCATCGGCACCTTTGGCACCCTTCAAACTCTCAATGAATTCTGCTTCAGTCTTCTTGTCGTTCCCTGGCAATGCACTCCAAATTTCAAATGCACTCTTACCATCGGTACCATTTGCACCCTTCAGGCTGTTCAGGAAGTCCGTTTCGCTCTTCCCGTCGTTGCCATCTTGTGCTTCCCACAATTCGTAGGCACTCTTCCCATCATCACCTTGCAGCGATGCTAAGAATTCACCTTCGGTTGCATCCTTACGATCCGGATCTGCGGCTTTCCAGATATCGAACGCACTTGCGCCATCTGTACCGTCATCACCATTCCATACCGTTGTTACGGTGTCGGGACTACCGTCAACATGCTTAACGGTGATCCTGGTCCCGCCATTTGGATGCTCAGCGTCACCTTCGATTTCCTCAGCAGTAACTGTATCCGCAGCACTTGCTTTTGGCTTGGCAACATAAATAACCCAGATGTCTTGGCCGTCTGTCTTAAAGGCCGCATCGGCTGACCCATTATCCGGTAAGCTATTGATTTGACCACCATTGATGTCAGCAGTCGCATAGTAATACAGGATGCTGGTATCAAGCGTTCCGCCTGCATCAGGCAAGTCTTTGCCATCATTGTTCAATGTATCTGGGATCTTATATTGAGTGGAGTAATCTGTGCCTTCTGGACCACTAACGGTTACAGGCGGCTGCAGTTCGATACCACCCACATTCTGATAGACATAGTGAACAGTCCCTGTGCCTTGGACCGCTTCGGCTTTGGCATAGGTTACAGTGATCGTGATGTCTTTACTTTGAATGTCAGTTGCAGCAAGTAAACCAGCTGCGGCTTGTTTGATGGACTGACCATCGTCGCCTACCGTTGTTTCGGTCACTTGCGCTGGAGTTGGCGTGGCGCCATCCACTGGCTCAGGCGTGAAAGTTGCAAAAGGTGCAGCTTGCTGCCAATCGCCATACTCAACGACCTTATTAGTCGTGTCGCCTTTTTCGGTGAAGTAAGTACGATTGAACTCAACTTTCCCAGTATATAACTGCTTCTTCTGACCGTTCTGATCACCGTTAATTGTGACATTCAGGAACTTATGGGTATCATGATAGTTCACATCACTTGGTTCATTTGGTGCAGGGTGCTCGACCAATTCAGCCTTTTCTTTGTCATAGTTAATGGTGAAGGTGATTTTCTTATCTTGGTCTGCTGTCTCAGCCGTCATTGCCGCAAGTTCTTCCGTGACGGTTTTGTGGTCATCATCTTGGGTATTCTGGTCAATTTTTGCTGGTGAAGCTTTATAACCATCGTAAATTACCGGTGTATAGCCAACGGTCATGAACTTGCCAGTGTCATCAACAATCCACGGGCCATAATCTTTCACGCCACTGTCAGGATCGTTATCATCGATCTGATATTGACGCGTCAAAACGACGTCATCTTCGTTATTATCTTGCGGCGTCGTTTCACCGTCTTTTATCATCATCATGGTCGGGTGCAGGGCTTTATGCGTGTCTTTGTAGAGAGGATCTTTCGGGTCTTTCGGTGCGTCATGCCACTGCAAGTCAGGCTGGTTCGCGCCGTAATTGACCACGCGGGTCGCAATGAAATTCGTCAGGTACTTTCCACCAATGTTTGTGTTCTGGCTACCATCGATGAGAACTGAACCATCACTAGCTGTTACTTTTTTACCAACCAATGGTAAGTCGGCGGACGTAATCGCCTTGTTCGTCTCATCCACGATTGTACCAACTTTGTTCGCGACTGTTGGAATATCGCTTTCAGTAATCGGCGTCAGCAAAACATCCGTGTCGTTGCCACCAACACCGGTCGAATTCGTTGTCCATGGCGTGTACACTGGAGCGCCACTAGCATCAAGGGTTGCCGTCCGGTAAATCTGAATAGGTGAGCCTTTCTTCTCCTCCGGTGCACCGTCTCCATTGTACTTAACATTAGCCTGCACCGTCCCAATCAAATACCGGGACGTTACCGTGATCGGATCCCCATTCAAAGTCGAGCCAGGATTGCCCGGAGTGAACACTCTCGGCCCGTCTGTAGCGTACTTGATCGTCAGCGTCTGGGCAGTCTTAGTAAAAATCGCATCGGTCGTGCCATCGGTGGTGATCTTGTGACCGGGGACGTCTTTATTGAGGGCCACGCTTGTAATTGAATCGCCAATATTACCTTTGAGATCAATTGAAGACTGGCCATCAGTATTCTTGATTGGCTGGTTATTTTCGTCCACTAAGTTAACAGTGATCGTACCCTTTGTTACGACTGGCGCGTACTTGATCGTCAGCGTCTGGGCAGTCTTAGTAAACGTTGCATCGGTCGTGCCATCGGTGGTGATCTTGTGACCGGGGACGTCTTTATTGAGGGCCACGCTTGTAATTGGATCGCCAATATTGCCCTCGAGATCAATTGAAGGCTTACCATCAGTATTCTTGACTGGCTGGTTATTTTCGTCCACTAAGTTAACAGTGATCGTACCCTTAGTTACGACTGGCTTGTAAACAATCAGGAGTGTCTGGTCTTTATCAGTAAACGTTGCACCGATCGTTTGATCCTCTATGATCGTAAAACCTGGGGCTTCCTTGTTGATGATACCATCCGCGTTGATGGTACCATCCGCGATGGTCGTCCCGATATAACCTTCAGGGTAATATGTCTGTTGAAAATTGGGATCACTGGGTACTACAAGCGCGTGGTGATCTTCACCCACTAAGTTGACAGTGATCTTGCCTATTGCTGTAGGTGTATCGGTGCCGGTGCCAGTGCCGGTACCACCGGCATCATTCTTTTCGTACTTGAGGATAACGATCTGGTTGGGCTCATCAGTGAAGTAATAGTGCTCCGGAATTGGATCCTCACCGATCATTGTGTAGCCTTCAATTTCGTGACTGAAACCATCGGTAGGCACACTCGTCCCTTCAGTATGCGTGCCTAATGGCTGATCCACCCGCAGTTTGTCGCCTTTTGCATTCAGAAGTGGATTGCCGTCTTTATCCGCAAAAATGACTGTGGCCGGATGCGCAACTTTCACGGCGTCTTTGGTGCCTTTATAGGTGATCGTCAGCTCATCACTGCCATAATCAGCGTACTGGCTTGGATCGGTCAGCTGCATATTACCCAACGTAGTGTTCAGACTAGCGAAGTCCTTAACACCGCTAACAATGTTTTGAATCTCACCGGCAATCGCTGAACCAACATCAAGAGTTGTCTTTGCCGGGTCAAACGTATAGCCACTAGGCGGATCCAATGGGTTAAAGTCGATCTTGCTACCTTCTGGAACCTTAGTAGACTGCGCTGAATTAGGGATCTCTTGACCATTCTCATCTACATATTTATAGGTGACTGGGAAACCGGTGGTGTCAGGCGTGTCAGTTGGCGTATCCGTAGATGTATCCGTAGGCGTGTCGACGACTTCAACTTTGGCATCTGTCCCGATGCTGCCATCTGCGCCAGGCACGATCAAATCGGTGATCTTCAAGCTGCTCATCTTGCCAGGGATCTTGACGTAAAGATAGCCGCCTTTATCACCGAAGGCCTGTTTCACTTGATCCGCCGACAGCGTAAATGTCACTGACACTGAATTATCTTCATCGTTTTTATGCGCCAATGCATCCCAATCAAAGGTCGGAGAAGCATAATGGACATCATTGATCTGATTAAGTGAAGGCTTGTCTAAAGCCTCGGCACCAAAAACCCCGACTTGCAAAGCGCCCGCACCAGTTACCGGCGTCAAACGGAATAAATCGCCTTCTTTAATCGGATTATCGTCGTCGTTAGCCATCAGCTTTGCCGTGTTAACGTCGATCGTATCCTTTACTTCTGATTCGTCGCGGATAGTGGCACTCAGCTGCTTGAGCTGTTCTTCACTAAAGTCGCCAGTGGTAAGCCCTTTGACCAGATCCTGGAGAGTAGCCATCCAGGAAGCCGGGGAAAGCAAAGTAGACAAATCAAACATGTTAATTGACTTCGCTTTGCTGAACTCTAAAAACTTACCAATATTGGAAAAATGATCAAACGTTACCGTGATTGGCTGATCATACGCTAGGTACTTTTTGGTTGAATCCCCGTCTTTGACTTCGCGGACCCCAGCCTTGACAATAATTTGACCGTCAACACTGGTGGCAGCATTCGGGCTGGTCAATTGAAGGGTTTCCAAGAAGCTCTTGTCATAAACGACTTGTTCTGTCGAAGGGTTAGGATCGTCAGCGGCTACCGCCTGGATCAGCTGCGCGATACCGGTTTTCTTAAAGGTTTCAGCTGCCAGCGCCTTGGCAGCTGCAAGTTCGTCATCAGTTGGATCGACTAAAATAACTGGATCATTGATCGCATCTGCGGCATCCACATCACCGGCAGACGCAACTTCTGGACTGATCGCTGCGGCAGTCGTAGCTGGTGTGCTGGCCGTGGCCGCCACAGCATTGGTCGCGTTACCAACGGCTTCCGGACTTGTATCAACCGATTCAGTTGCTGAGCCAGCGGTCGTAACCGCCGCAGGTTCAGCATCAGCTGGCTGGGCGGCACTGGCGTCTGGCTGAGCGGCAGCAGCGGCCGTACCAGCGGCAGCCGGATGCGTATCAGCCTGGGCGGTTGTTGCTGCCGTGTTGGCAGCGGCTGCATTGGCCGGTGGCACCACGGCAGTCGGTTCACTGGTGACTCCAGCCAGTGTGGCCTTGAGCACGATCGTGGTGGTCGTGGTGAGTTGCACACTAAAATGACCATTGGTATCAGCGGTCACGCTTTGGCTTGCCCCATCAGCTGTGGTCGCGGTCACCAAGGCATTGGCGGCGGTGGTCCCAGTAACAGTAACGACCCCATCGTTACCAGCAGCAGCCAAGGCAGTGATCTCAAGGGAAGCAGTCGTTGGGGTCGCAGGCGTTTGCGGTACAGCGGTCGCGGTTTGCGCAGCCGGCTGGGTCTTAAGCACCGCGGTATTGGTCGCATTGGCCGCCCCTGAATCGGATTCTTTGGTATATGTTCCAGCATCTGTATCGGTAGTGGTATCAGCTTGGACCACGTTTCCCTGCATAAAAGGAAGAACCGTAAAGAAGGTCGTCACTAACCCCGTGAAAACCCACTTTTTTCCATCTTTGAACATTTTATAATGAATTTTACGGTCCGTGTCCACCCTGATGGGACTATTTTTAGAACGTGATTTCATCATACTCCTCCTCATGATATGCACAGCGCTTATAAGCGAAGATGCTTAATGGGGTAAATGAACCCCTCATGCTGATGAGTATAGCATTTATAAAAATATGAATTAAATCAATATTCGTAAAAATCCTTTAGTTTTTATAGCAAAATATTTTTTGATTTTAATGGCGGCCCTACAAACACAGGGTAAATATAAGTTTTAAAGAATACAGCGCTACTAGAATATTGAACTAAATTACTAGATTCTGATACTAGAATATTCACATCACTGACAAGACATGCCGCGCAGCCATAAAAATAGACCACCATCACTGGTGATCTAACCGCTTTATGCTTGTAACAAGCTCGTGATCAAGTCGCTGGCCAACTGCCGCTTGACGCCCATTTGCGGCACGGCATGCGGCCATAATGCCGGCGTCGGCGTGATGCTTAAGATCACGGCCATCCCGTTTTGATCGGCTTGATAAGCTTGATAGAGATTGGGGATCACCATATCGATCCCAGCGATCCGCAAACCTAACGCCGCCGCCGCTTGTACGGCTAAATCGGTGTACCCGGCGGCAATATCTGCGGTCACATCATAACCATCTGCGCCAAACCGCGCATTAGAAACAGTTTGCAAGAAGACTTGATGGCCGCGCGGCGGGATCGTTTCCGTCGTCACCCCTTGGCTGGCCAACGCCGCTTCTGCGGTATCGTCTAACACCACCGGCTGCCAGCCGATCGGCCGCCGCGCATTTTTGTGGCTGACTAAAGCCGCGACGCTTCTGCGGCCATCGCCGACCACATTGGCTGGGGTCATTTCCATCACCGCTTTGACCGCGCCGTCTTGGACAAAAAAGCGGTAACTCGCCCCAGGCACATAACTTTCGACTAATACCGGCCCATAGGCTGCCGCTTGCGCAAAAGCTTGGGCAAAGGCCGCTTCTGTCGGCGGCAAGCGGAAAACAGCCACTCCCAAGCCGCTTTGGCCACAAATGGGCTTGACCGCTATTGCCTTATGCGCGTAACTGGTGTGAAAATCATGCAAGGCGGCGTTGAGATTCAAGTACATCGCCGCTGGGGCGACTGGCAGGCCATGCGTCGCCAAAAGCGCTTTTTGCGCCAGTTTTGACGCTGCCGCATTGGCAGCAGCGGCGGAATTTAAGGTCGCACCGCCGGCCACCAAGTGGTCTTCGATCTGCAAGACTTCGCTGCGTTCATCTAACACCGCGATCTTATGCCCGGTGGCCAACGCCGCACCTAACAAAAGCTGACTATCCAGCGATAACTGCGGATACCCCGGCAAGTGCACGCCATCATCTAACGTCGGGACTTGGCGTTTGACCCCTGGCTGCAAGCGTTTCAGGCTAGAGACGGTTTCGGGATCTAAGATCACTTTGGGTCCCCAAGTCGCTAATTGCGCCGGCAGCTGATTGCACAACAAGCCCCATAACGCCCCGCGCAGCCATAATAGGCTTTGGGTCTGACTGCCGGTATCGGTATTGGCCAACAGCGGCACTGCCTGCCATTGCACGCCGATGATTCCTTGGGTTTGCGGTGCCTCACCTAATAAGTGCAGCTCAAAGCCGCGACTGACGCCAAAATGTGCTTGCAGTTGCGGCTGGGCTTTTTGCCACACTTGGGCAAACCGCACATACCACGCGTTGCGAAAGGCCAGATAATCAGGCGCCGATTTGGTCGTAGCGATCACCTCATAGCTGCGCGAAAAAAGCGTTTCTGGCAGGACCCATGAAATGGTAAACGGCTCAGCGCCTAAAGTCGTGTCGACGCCAGCGCGGCGCAAGCTTGCCAACACCGCCGTCAATTGGCGCGTGATGCCGCGCAAGTCACTGCTCCAAGGAATGGTCACCAACACTTCTTTGGCATTGCTGAGCCAATAAGGGCTGCTTGGTAAATTGGCCGCACTTGGGGCCAAGTGCACTTGCAGGCGCGCTTGCGTTTGCGGCAAAAGGCCGATCAAGTTCAACTCCGCGATCATTTGCCCATAATCATACATAACTGTAGCTCCCATCCGATACGTTTTCTGTAAACTCTATGCTACCACGGTCACCGGCAGTTGCAAATGGCCTATGGTATCATAGACGTATTGATTTAAGATGAAAGGAAATGAGTCTATGCCACAACCGCTCGCCTACCGCATGCGGCCGCAAAATCTCGATGAAGTCGTCGGCCAACAACATCTTGTCGGCCCAGATCAGATCATCCGCCGCATGGTCAAGGCGCATCGCCTCAGCTCGATGATCCTTTACGGCCCGCCTGGCACCGGCAAAACCAGCATCGCCAGCGCCATCGCCGGAGCGACTAAGTACGCTTTTCGCACCTTAAACGCCGCCACGGATACGAAAAAAGACCTGCAGATCGTCGCCGAAGAAGCACGCATGTCCGGTACCGTGATCTTGCTGCTCGATGAGATCCACCGCTTGGACAAAACCAAACAAGACTTCTTATTGCCCCATCTGGAATCCGGCCGCATCGTGTTGGTCGGCGCCACCACGGAAAATCCCTATATGAGCATTTTGCCAGCGATCCGCAGCCGCACGCAGATCTTTCAAGTCTTTCCGTTGACGCCTGAAGACATTGATGCTGCTGTCACGCGCGCATTGGCTGATCATGAGCGGGGCTTAGGCGATTATCCCGTTGACTTGGCCAAAGACGCGCGCGATTTTTTGATCCATGCGACCAATGGCGACTTGCGCAGTGCGTTGAATGCCTTGGAGTTGGCGGTATTGTCTACGCCTGCAGTCGCTGGCCGGATCCAGATCACCGCAGCCGTGATGCACCAATCGCTGCAACAGCGTGCCATCGCCGGCGATGCGGATGGCGATGCCCATTACGATTTGATCTCAGCGTTTCAAAAAAGTATCCGCGGTTCAGATGTCGATGCGGCTTTGCACTACCTGGCACGTTTGATCACCATCGGCGATTTGCCAAGCATCTTGCGGCGCTTGTTGGTGATCGCTTATGAAGACATCGGCTTAGCCAATCCGCAAACGGCCAGCCGCACCTTGACGGCGATCCAATCCGCTGAGCGCTTAGGGCTGCCAGAAGGCCGCATCCCCTTAGCCAATGCCGTGATCGACTTATGCTTGGCCCCTAAATCCAACACTGCCATGCAAGCTATCGATGCCGCCATGGCAGATGTGCAAGGCGGCCACAGCGGTGCGATCCCAGATGACTTGCGCGATGCCCACTACAAAGGCGCCAAGGCACTAGGTCATGGCGTCGAGTACAAATACCCGCATGATTACCCTGGCGATTGGGTGCGCCAAGACTACCTGCCAGACACCTTGCGCGGCAAACAGTATTACCAAGCTAAAACGACCGGTAAATATGAACAAGCCCTGGCCCAACGCCTGGCGCAGATCCGGAAAATGCAACAAGGTCAAGCATGAGTTCAAGACTTGACGCCAGCATCGGTTTGTGCTTATGGCGATAACGGTTACAACCGCATCACAGCGCGACTTCTCACTTGCATCTTCGGGAATTGGATGCTATGATTTAACCATGGAAGTACCTAAGGTGTGCGCGCTTCCCATAATTCAGTTGACCGAACAGTCTCGAGACCTTGGGACCATAAGTGCTCAATGCCGTGTCGCTCTTTCACTGAGCGACTAACGTATTGGACGTTTGGACCCACTTGCTATTCAGCGGGTTTCAACAGAACGGGAAGATAACGGCACCACTAGCCTTTCACAAAAAGTCTTCGGACTTTAGCCGGCATTAGCCGGTTTTTTTATTGCCATCATTTCAGGTATAATTGACCTGCATTATCATTAGAAAGGACTGCGCTTATGTTGACCGTGATCATGCTCATCTACGCCATCGTGCTTGTCGCTTTGGCGGCATATCTGTATACGCATCGCCAGCACGACTTTTTGACCTTGAAAACCGTGCCGGAAAAATTAGGGCAAACCTTAGCTGCTTACGCCACCGTTTTAGTGGTCGCCGCGCTCATCGCAATCGTCAGCGCCTTTGTGGCGATCACCTGGTTGAAATTAGCCGCATTGGTGTTAGGCGCGTTAACCGTGGGTGTGTTAGGCTTGAACTTGCCTAAATATATCAACCCGGATCAAGAATAATCGCTGCCAGGAACTGCCATCCGCTGAGAGGGCAGTTTTTTTGGCCGATAACTGCCGATACCTCAGGCTAACGCTTTCACTTTCTTCCGCAATGAATTAAAATATAGTTAAGAGGTGATAGACATGTTACAACAATACAAGCACATCTTAGTTGCGATCGACGGCTCTTATGAATCCGAGTTAGCCTTTCAAAAAGCGATCGCAGTTGCCAAGCGTAATGATGGCGAACTCTTTATGGTGCACACCGTCGACACCCGCGCATTTCAAAATGTGTCGAGCTTTGACTCTGCAATGGTTGAACAAGTCACCGAAACCGCCAAACAAACCATGGACGGCTACATCAAACAAGCTAAAGATGCCGGCTTAGATAAAGTCAGCTATACGATCGAATATGGCGCGCCAAAGACGATCATCGCGCGCGATATGCCTAAAGCGCATGATATTGACCTGATCATGATCGGTGCCACCGGGCTCAATGCGGTGGAACGGCTCTTGATCGGCAGTGTCACCGAATACGTCACCCGCAACGCCCCTTGCGACGTTTTGGTCGTGCGCACAGATCTTGAAAACAAGCCGGCTTTGGCATCGACGAAAAAGCCGAAGCCAAAAGTGGAATAAGCCATAAAAAAAACGCAGCCAGCCGGTTGCGTTTTTTTTATGGCTTATTCCGTGACCCCAGTCTTAAAGATCGCGATGCCATGAATGCCGTACTTTTCGTTATTGGTCTTGACGTCGCCACTGGCCACGTGCAACAGATAGTCGATAAATTCATCCGCTAGCGTGTCCATATCAGTTTCTAATAACCGGCCGGCATTGAAATCGATCCAGCGGGTTTTCTTTTCCGCAATATAAGAATTGGAGGCCACTTTGACCGTCGGTACATAAGTGGCAAAAGGCGTCCCGCGCCCAGTGGTGAACAAGACCATCTGGCAATCGGCACTGGCTTCTGCAGAACTGGAAACCAAATCATTACCAGGCGATTGCAACAGGTTCAATCCAGGCGTCTTGAGCTTTTCGCCATATTGCAAAACATCTGTCACTTGACTGGTGCCTGACTTTTGGGTGCAGCCAAGCGACTTGTCTTCCAAGGTGGTGATCCCGCCGGCTTTATTCCCCGGTGAGGGATTTTCATAAATCGGCTGGTGGAAGGATTCAAAATATGCCTTGAAGTTGTTGATGAGCGCTACGATCTTCTCAAATGTCGCTTCATCTTTGGCCCGTGACATCAAGATCGTTTCGGCGCCAAACATTTCAGGCACTTCTGACAACACGGCAGTGCCGCCTTGCGCGGTGACAAAATCAGCCACACGCCCAAGCAGCGGATTGGCGGTGACCCCGGATAAGCCGTCGCTGCCGCCGCATTTTAACCCGATCTTCAAAGCAGACAGCGGCTGGGGTGTGCGTACGTCTGCGGCAGCCGCCTCGTTGAGGTCTTCAAGCAAGTCTAACGCCGTGCCTAAGTCATCATCGACTTCTTGGGCGACCATAAACTTCATACGGTCGTGATCGATCGGGCCGCCGACTTTTTCCAATTCGGTTTGCATGCCGTCCATTTGGTTGTTTTCACAACCCAGCCCGTAGATCAATACCCCGCCGGCATTAGGCTGCAAAGCAGCGTCGACTAAGATCTTACGGGTTTGTTCAAAATCATCCCCGAGCTGCGAGCAGCCATATGGATGTTTGAGCAAAATCACATTGTCAAAGCTGCCATTGTCTGGGTGCATCGCCTTGAACTGTTCGACAACGATGTCTAACAGCGGGTTGATGCAGCCAACGGTGGGAATGATGTACAAATCGTTACGGATCCCGACTTTGCCATTTTGACGTTGATAGCCCATGAAGGTGCGCGAGTCTTTGGCGACTGGCCGGGTGATGTCATGGGGTTGATAGGTATAGGCTAATTCGCCTGAGAGATTGGTTTTAACATTGTGGGTGTGCACCCATTCACCGGCACCAATGGCTTTGGTGGCATGGCCGATGGCAAAACCGTATTTGACGATGTCTGCGCCTTCAGCGATCGCCTGCAAAGCGAATTTATGGCCGCGTTTGATCGTGTCAGGCAAGGTGACCTTGCCGCTAGTGGTGTTCAGCGTCGTGCCTGCTGGAATGTCTTGTAATGCAACGCCAACCGTATCTGCTGGATCTAAGATGATATAGTGATTCATCGGCTTTTCCTCACTTTGCATTAATCGCTTGTACCGCTGCTCTAGCCCCTGCTTGATCAAACAAGTCCCAATCTTTTTGGATCAAGGCTTTTAACCCGTCAAATTGCGTCAGATCTTCGCCCCAAAGCTTGGTATCCGCCAAAGCAGCGCCAAGATAATCAGGCGCTTGCACCAGCTGCTTGAATTCTGCCAAAGTTTCTGGCGTATCTTGCGGCGCAAAATCTGCTTTGCCGGCGTAGATCTTCAAATAAGCGGCTAACGCCAAGCTGATGCGCTGTGGCAGCTGATGATTGGCGGCAACATAGCGCTTGAAAGTAGGCAGCAGGCGCGCTTTGAACTTCGCGATCGAATTCAAGGCGATGCTGCTTAATTCGTGGCGGACATAGGGGTTTTCAAACCGTTCCTTGACCCCTTCGGCATAAGCTTCCAGCTCTGCTTGCGGCAAAGCAACAGTCGGGATGATCTCTTGATACATTTCATCATTGACGAATTGATAAAAATCAGGGTCTTTCATCACCTCACCGACCGTTTCGATCCCGGCCAAGCGGGCGATCGGGCTCATAGTCGTGTGCGGGCCATTCAACAACGAGACTTTACGATTGCGATATGGCTGCATGTCTGGGGTGACCACCAGATTCAAGCCGGCCTGCTTTGCCGGGAAAAGCTTTTCAAGCTTTTGATCCCCTTCGACCACGAAAATGAAAAACGGCTCAGCTTTGACCATGTTGGCATCATGATAGCCCCATTTTGTTTCTAAGTCTGCCGCACGATCCTTAGGGTAGCCTGGCACGATCCGATCGACTAAGGTCGCATAAAAATCATTAGCATCATTGACCCACTGCTTGAAATCAGCGCCTAATGCCCATAAGTCGGCATATTGCAAAACGGCTTTTTTCAAGGCATCCCCATTGTGGTTGATCAACTCACACGGGATGATCTGAAAGCCTGGTTTGCCCAGCTTGAAGCGTTCATTTAACAACGCCGTCAGCTTCGCCGGGTAGGTACCTTCAGGCAAAGCGTCATAACGGTCATTAGCGTCATAAGCGATCCCGGCTTCGGTGGTGTTGGAGAAGATGAATTGGATATCGTCGTTTTTGGCGAGGTCCAAATAACTTTGCCAGTCATCATATGGGCGAACGGTTTGATTGATGTCTTCAATGATCTCGTGTTCTTGGACGACTTTGCCATCGAGCTTGCCTTCCAAAAGCGTCGTATACAGCCGATCTTGGGCCTCCAGCTGTTTGGTCCGGCCATTGGCGATGGGTTGGACGACAGCCACGCCGCCTTTGAACAAGCCTTGCTTATTCATTTGCTGGATCTGCCAATCCACAAAGGCCCGCAAAAAGTTGCCTTCACCAAATTGGATCACTTTAGTGGGGAATTTGGGTAATTGACGAAACGAATCATTTAACGTTGGCAATATCATATTTTGTGCACTCCTTAATTTATTGAGATGCGCTCAGCTCGCGCTACCTGCTCAACCAGCAAGCCGCCGGTCAAAGCCTGCTGTCCGGCGATACTGATCGGTTAGTGTTAACGTTAACACCTCTTGTCACCATTACCTTAGCACACAGTGTTAACGCTAACAATAGCTGCTGTAAAAAAAGCCTGCTACCACGGTAACAGACAACTTTACTTGTGCCGATCTAAGACCGATTCCCGCACGATCAAGCTCGGCGCGATCACCTCTTTGTGCACGACCGTATCAACTTCACCAGCGATCAGCGCTAAGAGCTTGGCGATCCCTGCTGTCGCCATTTGGACGATCGGTTTTTTCACCGTCGTCAGCGCCGGCACACTCATCGCCGCATAGATACTATCATCAAAACCCACGACTGACATGCCGGCTGGCACACTGACGCCAGCTTGATAACAAGCCCGCAGCGCCCCGACAGCGGTATCATCATCCGCACAGATCACCGCAGTGGGCCGCTGGTCACTGGGCAGATCTAAGATCGCCTGCATTTGTTTACGCCCGGCTTGCGCGCTGTAATTCCCTGGCCGCATTGCGGCATCCACCCGCGTCAGCCCAAAGTCGGCCACCCCATCGTCAAACCCTTGGCGCCGTTGATGAGCACTGGTATAACTTGGCAGCCCGGCGATCATCCCAACGCGCTGGTGGCCGGCTTGGGCCAAATACTGCATCGCCTTGTAAACCCCTAAGCGGTCATCACTGCAAACATTGTAGCTGAGCGGATCTTCCAAATCGCGGTTGATCACCACTGTGGGGATCTGTGCTTGAGCCAAGCGCTGGATGAACGCATCATCATCTGGCGACTGGCTGACCACCAAGACGCCGGCCATGCGCATTTGCACCCGGGCTTCAAAATTGCTCAAGTGCGCAATATCATTGACCGACAACAAATAATCATCCGGCAGCACCTCATACACACTATTGATCACCGTCGACAAAAATGTTTCTGGTGTCCCAGAGCGCAAATTGGAAAAGAAGACGCCTAAGACGAATTTTTGATTGGTCACCAAGCTGCGGGCACTCAGGTTAGGAACATAGCCCATTTCATGCGCTAACTTCAATATGCGCTCCCGGGTGCTTTGGCGAATCACGGCCTTGGGGTTATACGCCCGCGAAACCGTCGTTAATGACACCCCTGCTGCTTTGGCCACATCTCTAATCGTTACCATCTGCATCACTGCCTTTTCCAGAATAACTTTAATTGTACTCGCCAGACGAAAAAAGCGCCACCAGCGGTGACGCTCAGTCAGTTATGCCGTGGCACTGGCTTTTTCCAGTTGTTCATATAACGCTTGCGACTGGTTGACCCGCGCCAACGCCTTGGCGATCTCATAGGCACTGGCGGCTTGCTGATCGCCTAATGCCTGCAAAGCAAAGGCCCGCAAAGCATACAACTCATCCAGCAAGAACAAGCTGTCATGCGTCACTGCCACATCGATACCATCGCCAACATGCTTCAACACATCCTGGTAATCGCCTAATTCATAATAGATCCGGGCGGTGTGCCAATAAATCGTCAATTCCACATCCAAATACTTGGCTTCTTTTAAGGGCATGCCCTTAAGCAGCCCCAAGGCTTGGTCGATATACACGCGTGCGCGGTCTTGGGCCTTTTTTTCGGCATAAGCCAAACCCAGCCCTAACGTTGCCATGATCGCCAACAAGTCGCGCTCGCGCGTCACTAACGGATTCAAGACCCGACCGAAGTAATAGATCGCCTCGTCTGGGGCGTGTTGGGCAAAGAGTTCGATCATCCCTTTGAAATAGTAGTAACGTTTCTTATCATCGCCGCCAGTGAGCTTATCAATGCTGATCCCATTCAATGCTTGTTCGGCTTGGGTAAAGTCACTATGGCGGACTAACTGTTCTACTTTTGCCAATACGACTTGCGTTTTGTCCCGATTCTCGACCACGATATCTGCCATCGCCACCCCCAGCCGTTCCACTAAGCGCACCAAGATGTTCATGCTGGGTACCTTGTTGCGCTTTTCGATCAAGCTAATGGTGGCTTGTGTGCAGATCCCTTTGGCCAGCTCGGCTTGCGACATCCCCTTGAGTTTACGGTAATGACGGACGCGATCCCCCAAAATACGCAGTGCCGGTTGTTCCTTATGCATGAAGTCCACTCCCTTAATCCCGAATGTTTCACAATCGTCAACACGAAACGAAAATATCATTTCGTCATGTTTATTATACTGAAAAATATTGTCGTTGACTAGTATTCGTGTCGTGTCACGGCAAAATAGCATAATTATTATATAATTAATGGGTAAAGATTGTGAAAAATAGCGCACCTAAATTAAACTAGCGTTAATTACCGGTAAGAGCTGGTTATATAAAACCTATTATACCGGGGTTTGATTTCTCATACACGAATATTGGTCCATACCAATGATGAGAAAGATTAAGTTTAAACTTATTCTTAACATTAATATCTTTGTATAAATATGGACTTACTGTATCTTTTACTAGTTGTCCATTGAATGGGAGACGGCTCAAGGTTACACTCCATGCAGAAGTTTCTGACACTTTCTAAAAAAGGCATAGATATCTATCAGCAAAACGTTTACGCACTTGATGCAATTATACAGGTTGCAATACATATGATATTAACAGTCGATACACAACCAGCCTCGACTGTCTAGTCCGTCCTTTGCTTTTGCGGACAGTACCTCGCCTTTTCTCAGTATCAGCATTACAATGCCGACTCTATTTGACACACGCTATGTTGATCATATGATAATACATAAACTGTATTTTCGGTTACCAATAGCTTCGTCACCGAACCATTTTCTGGTTTACTCTTTGGTATGAATCCCTGTGTTGCACCATAATGTGCGACCAAACTCCGAATTGTATTTCCGTGCGAAACCAATAATATTCGTTCTCCCCCGACGGCTTCATTACGTAACCTTAGTAATCCACTATTTAATCGTTTCCAAAACATTGAAGCATTCTCAGCAGATTTCATAGGGTCAGCATCTCTAGTCATATTTTTAACTATGTTATCACCGAAATTTGCATAAAGATCTTCTCGCAAACTCATACCAACCGGAGCACCAATCCTACGCCATGCAAGTGAAGAAAGCTCGCCTTCAAAGCCGCCATAGTACACCTCTCGAAACGAAGAATCACTAATAACTGATTGTGGTTGTAAACAATTATTATTTTCTAGGATTAAACTAGCCGTCTCCTGCGTACGCGCCGAATCACTAGTGTAGACACGATTAAAATGAATATCAGCGAGCATTTTCCCTGTCTGAATTGCTTGTTTTTTACCCTTTTCAGTCAAAAATGAATTAATCCAACCTTGCATACGACCACATGCATTTAGCCAAGTATGGCCATGTCGTACAAGATATACTGTAAAAGTTGCCATTTGAACATCTCCTAGTTACTGGACATTGGTCACAAAAAATAGCTTAAAATATCGCTTAATATTATATTTACTATCCGTATATTCATGTCTGGACTGAGTAACTCCACCCAACCAGATGATGCATTACTAACTCCTTTTTTGAAGACAACATTAACCAGCTATTCCAATACTTCAATACAAAGAAACACACCCACATGATGCGGATGTGTCCTCATCCAGACTTGTTAGTTCATGCCTGGTATTTACGTTTATTTAGCAGCTAAGTGTGCAACATAAGCACCAATATCTTTATCTTTGCAACCAGCATTGAAACACTTCATAAAGTTTGGTGTCAATGCTTCCTTAACCATGGATTCATCAAGATTATCTAATGCCTCGAGTAATGGACGCGCAATACGTTGTTTGACATCCATCAATAGTTTTGCGTTACGATTCTGCGATTCTTTACGATCTTTTGGATATCCTAACCCACTTGGCGAAGAAAAGGCACTCTGGAAGATATTGTGCAGATTAACCTCCGCTCCCCAACCAAATCCCTTAGCAAATGGGATCGACAACGCATTGCCATCATTGATCTGCAAATAAAGATATGCGTCAGCTGGTTCAATACAATAGCCGCATACCACACCAGGATAGGCATTCAATGACATCAACGCGCCCTGTCCTGTCCCACAACCTGCGATAATAAAGTCAACCGCATGGGAATTCAACAATAACGCGGCTTGAATACCTAAGTGAAGATATGTTAGACGAGGGTTATTTGCTGTATATGCCTCAGGCACATCGTCATCTAAAAGCGGCTTGCTCATTGCTGCATTGTAAACCTCATGTCCTAAGGGTGTAACCGTGTCTTTCAAGGTTTTAAAAATCAAATCATTCTTCGGTGCCTGACTAAATTCATTTAGCAATGCAATTTTCATGCGATTTTCCTCCAATTATTTATTGCTGAAACAGCGCCTGATGCAATTCTTCCGGTGTTTTTGCTGTCTTCACAGCCTCCAACACCTCATCATTTCCCAAACGACCAGCTACATCTGCTAACAGCCGTAGATGTACCTGACTACCAGCATTGTTGTCCGCAACCGCGAATAAAAATATAACGTTAACCGGTTTACCATCGTATGACTCCCATGGAATCATATGACGAGTATGTCCGATAGCTAAGCCCGTGCGAACTACAGCACTTGACTTTCCATGAGGAATCGCAACATTATCTCCCATTCCAGTAATTCCTTCACTCTCTCGAAAATAGATATCTTTGACATATGCATCGAGATTATTAACATATCCGGCTTTTTCTAATCGCTTTGCGAGATATTTAATTGCTTCATCTTTGGTATTCACATCGATATCTAAATCGATAATTTCTGGATCAAACAGGGACTCTACAGTTGACTCGACCATCTTGACCACCTTCTTTAACTAAATAGGAAATTGTATACCTGACTCTTATCGGTCATATCAAGTAAGTGTTCTTGCATTGATGAATTCTCAGTGAATACAATTAGATCCTGGAAGAAATGCTTAGTCCGATTGATTTCAAACCGATTATTCATCTTGGTTGCCAGGATGATCACCGTCTGCACCCGCTCATCATCGTCTTCAAACCACTGAATCGGCTTTGCCAGTGTAGCTATCGAAACACAAGGCTCATTCACCAAATCCATGTCTCCATGAGGCAACGCAACCATATTCCCAATACTAGTCGTGGTTGCCTGTTCACGAGACCAAACCGATTCAAAAAATTTAGGTCTTACCTTGCCCAAAACGACCATCTTGTTAACCATTTGTTTTAGCAACGTCTTTTTACTGTCAGCATTAACGTGCACTTCAATCAGATTCGCATCGAAGAATGACTGGCTATCTTTTGTGAACGTACTACTGTGCTCAGCAGGCAACTTTATAGAGCTCATACGCTGCTTAACCAAGTCTAAATCCACACCATCTGGAATACTATGAATTGAAATAGCTCCCACTCGATCCGGAAGATTCTCTGTGGTGAGAATCAAGGGTGATGACGAATGTTCACCTTCCAGAAACGTCTTTTTGGAATAAATATTCACTGCATTAATTTGCGGGATATAGTGTTTAATCATCTCCACGGTTAACATTCGCTGAGCTCGTCCAAGATTTGTTACTAATATAGCCTCAACTTCTTGCTGTTTTCGTAATAACGCTGCTTCAATATATAAAACAATGTAGTTCAGTTCTGTCTCAGTAATTTGAACGTTATAATGCTTTTCAAATAACGGGCTCATAGCAAGCACACTCAAGTATACTTCTTTGTACTTTGCCTTGATTTCCGGGTCAATCACATTGCGCTCCCCACGTCCGTATTTCATTCGAAATATGGCTGAACGGAGATGTTGCGTTAATCCTTCTAGAAGTTGCTTATCGTGGGTCAAATCAACGTTCAAAATCGAAGAAACAGATTGTACAATCTGTTTAACAAATCCTTTGAGTGTACTATCGAAAGCGGTCTGAGCTTTTAACTCTTGCGTTATTACATTTGGCGAATGATCCCACTTTATCTTATTGGCTGTAATAATTTCGAGCGCAATCAATCTGATATCATTAAAATCAACATCATGGGTAATAATGCCCCGATCGGCTAATAATCGGAATATTGTATCTGAGAAATTATACTCATTATAGAATTCCGTTTTATTTAGCAATTGTTCCATATCTTTAATGGGCGTTGTTACCCGGGCGAGGCACAGGCAAACCATTACGCTAATTATTCGGAAAGAATCATCTGTGAATTGAATCCGCCATTTGTTCTCTGCCTCACGAATAGTATCTGTTACACTCTTTATATCAACATCTGGCGCGAATACTTGCAACACTTGATTAAGATCTTGCTTAGGACAAGCTACAATAAAAGCCTTTATTGCGTTCCGCCTGGAAAACTCACTACCAACGATTGTAATTCCCTTACTTGGTTGCGCCTGAATTGTCAGATCAAAGCGTTGAAACCAGCTGTTAAGCCGTTCTAACGTGCGCGATAACGTTGGGACACTTTCAAACACGATCTCAGCAAGACGGCCCTTAGTAACATATTCACCCTTATCCAACAACAATAGGTTTTTAGTGACTTCAATTGTATCAAATTCATCCGGTCCAAGACGCTGACTTTCCAGTAAATAACGTTGCTTAATCGCACGTCGTTGGCTTGAGTCTGCGACAATTTGAACACCAACGCCACGTTTTCTCCGAATTTCTCCCAGATGCTCCTTCGTGAGTTGCACATTGATCTCCGTAGCATAAGCACGTGCGGTTTTTTCAGACAATCCAACAGATTTTGCTATTTCGGCGAAAGAGGTAGTAGAGACTCCTAATAGATACTGAATAATCTGACTAAGAATTTCTTTTTTCCTATCAAGCTTCATTCTAAAATCCCCCTCACCGGATAGTTCAATTATTCGTTACTCTTTACAAACGCCTTCTCTTCAAAAACATAACGATCGTTAGAACCAATGTTGTGGATATATGCCTTAACAAAATCTTTTACACCCGCCTCTGCTGCTTTACACATATGAACATAATCTAATGATTCATCATCACCCAGAGCTTCCAACATTGAACGCTTTGCAACTGAAAACGCATCCGTAGCAACATTAATCTTATTAATACCATACTGAACGGCCTTGTGAATATTTGCTTCTCCGGAACCAGAACCACCATGGAGAACGAGTGGCATTTGCAACCGTTTTTTAAGTTCCTGCAACCGTTCAAAGTCGATTTTTGGTACTCTCCCCTTGGGATAATTACCATGCGCAGTACCAATTGCTACAGCCAGTGCGTCTACACCGGTTGCCGCAACAAACTCTGCTGCTTGATCCGGTTGGGTATATAAATCAAGTTTATAATCATCATCGTCCACTGCTTGACCGACGTGTCCAAGCTCCGCTTCTACAGAGCATCCGTTGGCGTGTGCATATGCGACAACCAGTGCCGTCTTCTTAAGATTCTCTTCATACGGCAAACTGGAACCATCAAACATTACATTGGTGAATCCAGCACGGATACAATCCATGATAACGTCGAAATCTCCCGTATGATCCAAATTCAATGCAATTGGTACCCTTACTCGATCAGCTAACTCCTTAACCAATGGTACAATCTCTTCTTTATGGCCTAAGTTTGCCATCTGACCTGGTCCAATCTGGATGATTAAAGGTGAACGTTCCTCTTCAGCAGCCATAATCCCAGCACGTACCATTTCCATGTTCACGCTGTTCATTGCCATGACACCATAATTCATGCGATTGGCTTCATCTAAGATTGCTTTCATTGATGTTAACATATTTGTCTTCTCCCCTAGCTTAACTACCTATTGTACTTGGACATCAAAATCAATATCTTCAAGATTGTCTGATTCTTCGTCGTCTTCATCAATAACCTGATCTGGGCGCTTCAAAACTGCATACATGACGCCGGTAATTAACGACCCCACGATCAATGCGACGATAAACCAAATTGGATGTACCATCATTGGAATAACGAAAATGCCACCATGTGCTGCAACCGACTCACACCCCATGCCCAAAGCCAAGGCACCGGCCGTTGCCGATCCACATACAGAACTAACAATGAATTGGATTGGATCTGCTGCTGCAAATGGTAGACTGCCTTCAGTAATAAAACATAATCCCATTGGTAATGCAGTCTTCGCAGTTTCTTGCAACTCCTTGCTAAACTTCTTTTTTGCTAGCATCACTGCAATAAACGCGCCAATTGGTGGTGTCATACCACCAATAATCTTTGCCGCCCACGGGGCAAGAATCCCATCTGCACCAAGTGCGTTGGCGGCCAGTGAAGCAGTTTTGTTCAATGGACCACCCAAGTCAAAGCCCATGCAAGCACCAATGACACCACCCATGATTGCTTTAGAACCGCCATTTAAACTAATAATCCAATTTTGGAAAGCAGTCATTATAAACGCTAATGGTTTTGAAAGAAATACCACGAATAACATACCAACCACCAATGAAGTTAGAACCGGTATGATGAGTACTGGCATCAAGCCTGCCATCCACGATGGTACCTTCCATGTCTTCATCCAGTTAACAAAATAACCGACGGCAAATGCCAACAACAAACCACCAATAAATCCTGCCTTTGTATCACTTGCAACATAACCTAGAGCTAATCCTGGAGCAATCCCAGGACGACCTGCAATCGAGTACGCCGTCCCAGCACAGACAACTGCCACCGCAAATAACATGGCATAAGTTCCGACCTGATTAACCCCCCACCAAAAACCAGTCCAAGAAAAAACATCAAGATTAGTCCACGGAGTAGCACCTGGTTTAACCTTATCGGCTATATCATAACCACCAAATGCTTTAGCCAAGGCCGGTAAAATACCGCCTGCTACAACCACCGGGATCATATAAGAAATACCGGTCATAATATGCTTTTTAACTTGAAACTTTCCTTTACTCATTGTTCTCTACCTCTCTCAGGGAACTGGAATCTCAAGCTTTTCGTGAATTTTTTTTATGACGCCTGTAGGCGACTTCATAACCATGCTAATCGGAATAGCAATGACTTTTTTGCCTTTAAAACGCGATTTATCAACACCAATATCCGTCGCCAACAAGACAACATCTGCCTCTTTAATTTCCTGTGTGGTCAACACATTTTCTGGCCCTATAGAACCTTGTGTCTCGATTTTTACCGTATCTCCTAACTTCTGAGCTGCTTTTTCTATCTTTTCCTTTGCGATATAAGTATGCGCAATTCCTGCCACACATGCGGTAATACCAACTATCTTCATTGTATTGCCTCCTTCTGTCGTATTGTATAAAACGCTTTAGTAAGATCTTACAATTCTTATTATATAGTGCATCGATTAATAAGGTACCTTTCGTTTTACCGTATCTAAACGGTAAAATGTGCTTAATTGTCAGCGCTTACATTTTTCCGTTATACTATTTCCCGGTTTAACAATACAGTTTCATAATTTAATGAAACAAGAAATTGATTGCAAATTCTTACTAAATTTGTCTTTTATGCTCACCTTATACTTACGCATTAATACAGTTAGCAATGCACCAGTATGATACTTTGAAGTTATTCAACAATAAAAATTACCGTTACTGAAACGGTAATTGTTTTTATGAACCTATTCCGATAAAATATTGGGTACAAATATTGATTCAAGTTGATAGAGTAGCATCGACACCAAATTATTCATATATTTATTGAATACTAGGTCAGCAACATTTTAGATTAAAGGGTTCTCTAAGCAGTTTTGCAGTAAAAAATATTCATTCGGATTGATAATCCTACAAAAAAAATCCGGAAATAATCAAGTATTAACTCGACTATTTCCGGAAAAATCAATAAAAATCGATGATCTTTTGTAAATAATCCACTACGCTTTGCGGCATGTCCGCGCGCATCAAGCACGCTTCTAACAAGCGGTTGCGATTATACCACCGGTTCCAAAAGCGCTGGGATTCTTGAGGGCGCAACTGGCGGATGCGCCGCTGCCAATCCGTCAGCCCCATTACCAAAGATTGGGCATAAAATTGATGCTTGCTGGCAAGATTCGTCAAGTATAATGCGATCCGCTGGTCTTCGCCATAAACCAAAGGATCATCGATGCGCTGCCAGCCGGCTAAGGTCAAGGTCATCAAAAAGACCTTCTCGCCGCGTGTCAACGACGTCACTTGCGTCAATTCGTCCAGTAAATTGCCAATGTGGGTATACACATGCGCCCAGCCATGCGCATCGACATACCCGCGGCCGTCACGTTCTAAAGCCAGATACACGGCCATTGGCAGCACCAAGTCGTGATAATCATCTGGGGTCAGCGCATGGTAGCGATTCTTATCGGCATACACCACGGCACTTAAAATCATCACCGCAAAACTGCGCAAATAGATGCCGTCGTTTTGGGTTTCTAAGATATGGCTGTACAACACGTCAGGCGCTTGCAAGCGGTGAAACAACCACACCAATTGCACATTGGTGACGGCGCCGCTTTGCAACAAGTCGCCTAAGCAAAAAAAGGCCCCTTTATCCCGCACCAGCGGGTTGCGACTGGCAAGATGGGCCACCAAAAACCGCAACTCGTCATCACTGATCTCAGGCTCACTGCTGGCTTTGGTGCGCGCCACGATCACCCGGATGCGCGCAATGGCGTGCTCATCATCGTCTGGGGTTTGCACCGGCGTGGCCGGTTGCGGCTTGACGGCATCCATGATCTGCCCCACTTGCTGCGGTAAGGTGCCAAAAATTTTGCCTGCTAATAAGTCATGCTGCACCTTTTGCAGGGCTTGATAGGTTTTTGCCAGTTCGTCCATTGAAGCCTCCATCATAAAAGGATCGGTCGTGCGATTTTGTCAGTTGGATGCGCCAAGACCCACCCAAAATCATCTGCCGTGATCGGTTTTTGCACCCGCATGCCAGATTGCGCCATCACCGTAAAGGGATAATCATGGGCGATGGCTTGTTGCATATAGCGCGTGATCAAGTCCTGATTCATCCGCCCATTGAGGTAGATGCGGTATTCGGGATAGCGCGCCAAAACCGAGTCTAACAGCGCCGTAATGCGCGGATCATGCAGCTGCCGCACGGTGACAGCCATGGCCACGCGCTCGCGAAAATTGCCTAAAAAGGCCCGTTTTTCATCGGGTTTGATCGTCGGGATCCCTAAGGCTTTAGCTTTGATGAATGAATTCAGATCTTCCGGCATAAGCACCCTCCTCGCTGAGCCACGTTGATTATACCACAGCCGCTAAAGCCGCCTATGCCCAGGAGCTTTCACCGAGAAAATGACCAAGACCCCCAGGTGTTCCAGCCACGCCCAACAACACAAACGCCTTGGGACCGCGATCCTAAAACGAATCGTGGCGCCAAGGCGCTCATGTCACAGACTAAAACCGCTTGGCGGCTCAGCTGCTTAACGAATCAGCCGACCGAACCGTCCATTTCCATGCCGATCAAGCGGTTCAATTCAACCGCATATTCCATCGGCAGCTCTTTGGTAAATGGTTCCACAAAGCCCATGATGATCATTTCCGTCGCCTTTGCTTCGGTGACCCCACGGCTCATCAGGTAATACAGCTGCTCTTCAGAGACCTTAGAGACTTTGGCTTCATGTTCCATCGCTGCAGTCGCTGAATGGATCTCGTTATACGGGATCGTGTCAGACTTAGACGCTTCATCCATCAAGATGGTGTCGCATTCCACGTGGCAAAAGGCCTCTTGGGCCTTTTTCGTGAAGCGCACCGTCCCACGATAATCGGTGCGGCCGCCATCTTTGGCGATCGACTTGGACACGATCGAACTGGAAGTGTGCGGGGCGTTATGGATCATCCGCGCGCCGTTATCCTGATCGACACCGGCACCGGCCACTGCGACGGATAACATGGTGCCGCGAGCGCCTTCGCCATCCAGATACACACTTGGGTACTTCATGGTGGTCTTAGACCCTAAATTGCCATCGACCCATTCCATCGTGGCGTTCTTCATCGCTTGCGCCCGCTTGGTTTCCAAAGAATACACATTCTTGGACCAGTTTTGGATGGTGGTGTAGCGGCAATAAGCATCGTCTTGAACGAAGACTTCAACCACCGCGGCGTGCAAGGAATCACTGGAGTAACTCGGTGCCGTGCACCCTTCCACGTAATTGACGCGCGCGCCAGGTTCGACAATGATCATCGTGCGTTCGAATTGGCCAGAGTTTTCCGCATTGATCCGGAAATACGACTGGATCGGCACGTCGGTTTGCACGCCGGCTGGCACATAGATGAAGCTGCCGCCAGACCAAACCGCCGAATTCAAAGCCGCAAACTTGTTGTCGCTAGGGTGGACCAAAGTGCCAAAGTATTGCTTGACCAAGTCGGGATAATCCTTGACCGCACTATCCATGTCTTCAAAAATGATCCCCAGCTTTTCAAAATCATCGTGCATGTTGTGGTAAACCACTTCAGATTCATACTGCGCACTGGCCCCAGCCAAGTATTTGCGCTCAGCTTGCGGGACCCCTAAACGGTCAAAAGTGTTTTTGATGTCGTCTGGGACATCGGCCCAATCTTTGTAAGTACGATCGGTGGCCTTGATGTAATAGCGCATGTTGTCCAGATCCAGATCGGATAGATCCGGCCCAAAATCAGGCATCGCGAGTTTGCGATAAGTCTTATACGCTTGCAGACGGAAATCAAGCATCCATTGCGGTTCTTGTTTTTCTTTGGAGATCGCCCGCACGATGTCTTCGGTCAAGCCGCGGCCGGTGTCGAAAACGGGATGTTCAACGTCTTTGAAATCAGCGGGATTTTCCGTCGGCAAAAAGTCGACGGTATCTGCGACGGTTTCATTATTTTTAGTGTTCTTGGTTTCAGTCATGGGCATCACCTTCCGTTAATACTTGGGCGGCCGCCTTCCACGCGAGCATCGCGCACTTGACGCGAGCCGGGAATTGGTGGACACCTTTCAAGATCGCAGCATCTCCTAAGATATCTTCATGGGGATTTTCGCCGTCGATCACCAAATCTGAAAACGTCGCCACCATATCCAAGATATGGGCTGGCGTTTGGCCGATGATCTGCTCCGTCATCAAAGACCCTGAAGCTTGCGAGATCGTGCACCCAGATCCGGAAAAACGCGCGTCTTGGACCTTGCCGTCTTGGAGTTTGACTTGCAGCGTCAACACATCCCCACAACTCGGATTGCGCAACGTGATCTCGCGGTCTGGATCGGCGATCTTGCCATGATGACGCGGATGATACGCTTCATCCAAGATCACTTGCCGATACATTTGATCTAGCTTAGTTAGTGCCATGGAAATACCCCCCCGCCGCACGCACTGCGGCAACAAGTTTATCCACATCGGCTTGGGTGTTATAGATCCCGAAGCTGGCACGGGCCGTGGCTGGGATCCCCAGGCGCGCCATCAACGGTTGGGCACAATGATGCCCAGCCCGCACGGCAACATCTTGTTCATCTAAGAACGTGGCTAAGTCATGCGGATGCACACCAGTCAAATTGAAGCTGACCGTCGACAAACTGGCATCACTGCCATACAAGATAATGCCATCGATCGTGCTTAATTCAGCGCGCAAGCTTTTGACTAAGGTGTTTTCAGCTTGCATCATTTGCTTCAAATCAAGCTGAGACATAAAGTCTAATGCCGCCCCTAATCCAAAAACACCGGCAATATTTGGCGTGCCGGCTTCAAATTTTAACGGCACCTCAGCCCAAGTGGAGACTTGATCTTGAACTTCGTCGATCATCTCACCGCCATATTGGATCGGCGGCATCGCTTCAAAGAATTGATAGCGGCCATATAAGGCGCCGATACCTGTCGGCCCATATACTTTATGGCCGGAAAATGAATAAAAATCAGCATCGATGGCCTGCACGTCCACCGGCATATGCGGTACCGCTTGTGCGCCATCCACAACGATATAACCGCCATTGGCATGGACTTTGTCGGCTAAAGGCCGCACATCGACTAAACCGCCAGACACATTGGTCACCTGCGCGACCGCCAAGATCTTGGTCTTATTGGTGATCAATTTGGCCAGCTGGTCCACGTCTGTATCCCCATCCGGCTTCACCGGCGCCACCACGAAAGTCGCTCCGGTGCGATGGGCGAGTTGTTGCCAAGGAATGAAATTGCTGTGGTGTTCAGCGCCGCTGACTAAGATCTCATCGCCTGGCTGCACCACCGTTGGCCCAAAACTAGACGCAACCAGGTTCAACCCATCAGTCGTGCTGCGGGTAAAGGTGATCTCTTCTGGCCGTTTGGCGTGTAAGTACTTGGCCACTTGCGCCCGGACGCCTTCATAGGCTTCAGTCGTGTTATATGCCAAGCGATATAAGCCGCGATGGACATTGGCGTTATCGTTGACATAATAGTTTTGCAACGCGTCTAAAACGACTTGCGGCTTTTGACTCGTTGCTGCCGAGTCGAGATAAACTAAATCAGGATTCGCTTTAAAAAACGGAAATTGTTCACGCATCAGCATTCACCAAAGTTTCATCGATCGCATCAAACAGTTCTTGTTTCAAATCGGCATCGCGGATCTCGCCTAAACCGGCTTCCAAGAAGCCGCGGATGACCATGCGCTTAGCCACGACTGCCGAGACCCCGCGGCTCATCAAGTAATACAATTGCCGCTGGTCAACGCGCGAAGCCGAAGCCGCATGGCCGGCGGTGACGTCATTTTCATCGATCAACAGGATCGGATTGGCGTCGCCGCGGGCATGTTCAGATAACATCAAGACCCGGTTTTCTTGTTGGGCATCACTGCCGCGCGCCCCTTCAACGATATGGCCGATCCCGTTAAAGACCAGATGCGCCTTATCCGTGATCACGCCGCGCTGGTTGATGTGGCCAACCGTCTTGCGGCCAAAATTGGTCACCGCTGTGGCATAGCCGAGATGCTGCTTGCCAGCAGCCAACACCCCAACGTTGATCGTCGCTTCGGCACCATCGCCATTCAAGTTGGTGGTCAACAAGCTGGCCCCGCTGTTTTGCGAAAAGCCGGCCACCGTCAGATTCAAGGTCGTATTCGCGGCCATATTGACCGTGCGCTGCAACAAGACGGTATCGGCTTTAAAGGCATCATACGCCAGCCAGTTCACAGTCGCACCGGCAGCGATATCGATCGCCACGGCGATGCCTAACATGGACCCTGTGCTGGTCCAGCGTTCTTGGAACACCACGTTGGCGTTTTCGCCGATCGTGATGTGTACCAAGCCGCCGCCATCGACCGGGCCGGTCAATTTGATCGGGGTTTGGTCGCTGAAGCCAGCGGGGATGTTGATAGTCGTCACCGATTGCGGCTTGGCATTGAGCCATTTTTCAAAATCATTGGTCGCCGGCATCACCACTGAATCCGGGTGATCGACGACGACGGTACTCGGGGCGTCGACAGTTGCCGGCGCCACCAAGGCATCGTCTTTAGTCTGCTTCAGATACCGCCGTAACGGGATCTTTGGCGCATTTGGCAAAGTCAGCGTCTCAGGCATTGGCGTCACCTACCTTAAGGTGTTCATAACCGGTCTTTTCCAGTTCCTTGGCCAATTCTGCGCCGCCGGTTTCGATGATCTCGCCATCTTTTAAGATGTGCACGAAATCAGGCACGATGTAGTTCAACAGACGTTGGTAATGGGTGATGATCATGGTGCCAAATTCTTTGCCGCGCATGGAGTTAACGCCTTCTGCGACGATCCGCAGCGCATCGATATCCAACCCGGAGTCGATTTCATCCAACATCGCAAAATGCGGCTTGATCATCATCAGCTGCAAGATCTCGTTGCGCTTTTTTTCACCACCAGAAAAGCCTTGGTTCAAGTAGCGATCGGCCATGTCTTCTGGCATCTTCAACTGATCCATGGTGGCATCAAGTTGCTTGATGAATTGCATGATCGGGATCTGATCATCTTTGGGCCGCCGGGCATTGATCGCCGCGCGAATAAATTCGGCATTGGTGACCCCATTGATCTCAGCGGGGTATTGCATCCCCAAAAACAAGCCCAAGCGCGCACGTTCATCCACGGCTTTGTCCAAAATGCTTTCGCCGTCGATCAAAATATCCCCTTGAGTGACCAAGTAAGCCGGGTTGCCCATGATGGTTTCTGCCAGCGTGGATTTCCCATTCCCGTTTGGTCCCATCAAGGCATGGATCTCACCAGTATTGATGGTCAAGTTGATCCCGCGCAGGATCTCTGGATGTTCTGGTTCAGCTTTTACTTTGACGTGAAGATCTTTGATTTCTAATTTAGTCACGTACGTCGCCCCTCTCGAATGTCATGAATCTAGTGTCTATTGTAAAACATTGAATTGCCCACGGCAAACCCCCAAAAATATTGAAGTTTGTCATTTTTTCACCGGCAAAGTGCCTATTGGTCACGATCAAGGCGCTTACATAGATGAGAAAAAGATGGAAAATTCATTAAAATAAATTGGCAGCTGTCATTATCCTCTCGCCGCTTCCGTCAACAGCCGAACAAACAACGCCCCCGCCACACTTAACTGGCGGTACGCGTAAACCACGGTCAGCCGGCGCGCTTCCATTTCGGTATCTAACGCCACCAAGCGGCCGGCCGCCAAGTCGTCAGCCACACAAAAATGCGGCAAAAACGCGACGCCTAACCCGCTTTGGGTACTCTTGCGAATCGCTTCGATACTGCCAAGCGCAAGGCTGGGCCGCAAGCGGATCCGCCGGCTGGCTAAATAGGCCTTGAACAACTCCAAATAGCGCGCATGGCGGTCATTCATCAAGATGCATAACGCCTTGTCTTGCCCAGGCGTGATGAAGTCTCTGGCATCTGTAGGCATATCCGGCGCCCCTACTAGCGACAAGCTGTATTGGCCAAAGACGCCGGTATGGATCGCCGGCGGATAAGCGCGCACATCGTAATGGATCGCCAAGTCCACCTGGCCGTCGACCATTTGCGCATAACTGTCGTAACAATTCAGCACCTTTAACACCAGTTCCACGCCTGGTGCCTGCTCTCGATACGCTTGCAGCACCGGTTGCAGTTGGTAAGTCAAAAGCGACTCTGGCACGGCAACCACTAAGCGGCCCACTGGCCCGTCAGCATGCGCGGCAAACCGCTCTAACGCCGCTGCATCAGCCAAGAGCTGATCGATCAGCGGCATCGCCGCCGTACCGGCTCCAGTCAAAACCATTTGCCGGCCGACTTTGGTGAACAAATGCACGCCAAGCTGTGCTTCCACTTGCTGCACCTGGAAAGTCACCGTCGATGGCGCATAATTCAGCAAGGCCGCCGCTTTTTGAAAACTCCCTGCCGCATGGATCGTTTGTACGGTTTTAAGATATTTAAGATCCACTAGCGCCCTCCTTTCAAGATCATTGAAGCATATAGTACTCGCTTCGATGACACTGAAGCAATGTTCGCCTCTAGCCTACCAGATATTGAGGCAAATTGGGAGGCGCTTTCGCGAAAAAAATCAGCCGGACCATGATCGGCCGCGACTGATGAGAAAATCAACGCTGTAAATTAAGAAAGCGCTTAGAACCCGGCGGGACCGCTTAATCCTGGCGGGCCACTTTAGGGATGCCTTTTACCCGCTGCAAGCCTTGCGGGGTCACTTTAAAAATACCGGTTTTGACCTTTTGGCCCCAAACTTGTTTGACCATGGCCGAAAATGTCCGGTGCCATTCCGGGATCGCCACATAATCAAAGGCTAAAACCGCCTGTTTGAATTGTTGGCGGCTCATATTCCAATTTTCTTGCCCCACTACTTGATCGGAAAAGAAGTAATACCGGCCAACATACCCGGCGTAATAATCGGCCACATCCCCGGCATGCGGATCCACGATCGCGACTTTTTCGTGATTGAGCCGCGTCCATTGCGGGCCGATGCGTTGCAACTGCAGCGGCAAGGCGTTTTTGTTCATGTGGTTGGTGTATTGGATGCCATTGGTCTCAGAAAACATCAAGATCACCGAAAAGATCACCAAAACAAACGCCGCCACTTGATAGAGATTCTTGGTGGCAAATGAGCGAAACCCCCGCAGATCCCGCTGGGTAAAGTCCCGCTCATAAAGCGCATCATCCATGGCGATCACCAACCCCATCGCCCCAAGAAATAACGCAAAGATCACGACGCTGGATAAGTACCGCTCAAGGCCGTCTAATTGCTTGGCTTCATTGTATGGCATCGCCAACACGTACATCCCAAACAAGCTCACGTCATACAAAATAAACCCAACATCTAATGCCGCCAGCAGCGCCAACAAGTGATTATGCTGCTGGCACAGCAAGCGGATCACCAAATAAGCGGCTGCCAACACCACGTTGATCAAAATGATTCCGCGTGTCGACAAGGCATCCAGCGAAGCAACACTGGCGATCAGCTTGCGGCCGATGCCTAGGATCTGCGCAGTCGATTCATGCGCTAATTGCTGCGAATACGCTGCCGTCGAGATTTCATGCTTGGATAAGGTGAAGGTCGTTTTTACATGCCAATTCCACCATAAAAACGGCAAATACCCCAATCCCCCAGCTAACGCCGTTACGCCCACTGCTTGCGCACGCCGGCGCCAGCGATGGGCTTTTGGCCCTTGCAGACGGGTGTAGGCCAGATACAGCAACAAGGCGATCACAAAAAACGTCCCTGAGTTTTTGATCAACAACAAACTGGCCACCACCAAAGCCACATGAGCCAGCTGCTGCTTCACGTGGTGGCGGCAGCAATACGCCCCGGCGATGCCGCCAACCGCCACGATCGGCAAGACGAAGTCCACCAACAAGTTATTCATGCGAATCGCAATGTTAAACACATTGGCGATGCTGATGGTAAAACACAACACAAAGATCATCAGGCCACGAGTTTTATCCCGCAACACCCCAAAAATCGTATACACCGCCGCCCAGATCAATATGAACTGCGCCAGGCACAACACCCCATCATGAAAGCCTAAGAACTTCGCCACATAAGTGATGAACAACCCGGTGGCAGGCGGATAAGACGTATAGGTGATCAAGGCATCATGGGCGCCTGGCAAGCGGCCGGTGGCCGTCATAAACTTTACGATCAACGCCCAATGCGTGTAGTTATCATAATGGATCAATGGACTGCGCCAAAGCGCCAGCCCCATCACGATCCCCATGGCGATCATCCACAAGTCAAACGGATGCGTGCCGACAAAAGGAAAGTTCAGCTTTCCCAACATCACCGCCAACACGATCAAGCCAAACGCCAGCCAGCCAACCCCGGCCACGACCCAAAACCCAATGGTCAAGGCATTGACCATGGCAAAGGTGTACATCACCAGGATCTGCAGCAAAAGACTATCCAACCATGCCAAATGACTGTCAACGCCGAGTACCCGCAAACCGGCATTCCAACCGGCTAATGTCAAAGCTAATAAAAGCGCCCCTAAGATCATTGCCGCGGCCCCCTATTCAGCTTGGTCACCAGCTTGTCAAGGCGTCTGAAGCGCTGGATGAAGTTCAAATATAATTCATCAAAGCTCGTGATCCAGCGGTCTTGTTGCCGCGTCAACGTTTGATTGCGGCCATCATAGATGATCTGCAACAAATGATCGCGACTGGCGGCTGTCACTGGGGCGACTTTGGCGCTGTACATCGGCTTTTGATTTTGCTGCCATTGGCGCACGATCTGGCCTTGCAAGCGCACCGGCGTGTGTTGATGTTGCAGCGTGATCGTCACCGGCGTAGCCACCGCCAAAGAAATTGCCGCATCAGCTGCCAAATGAAACGCCAGCCCGCCTTCAGCCACGTTATCGGTGACGATCTGCGCTTGGCCTGTTTGCGTTGCCAGCGACCCGGTCACATGGCGCACGAAGCGTTCATTTTTCCGAAACACCGGCCGGCCCATGGTGACAAACAAGCAAAAACTGAGATTGATGAAATGCGTCATCAACCAAAACGTGATCACACTGCCAACTAAGATCTCTGAGCCGAACTTGCCATAGTTAAACTTCACAATGGCGACCACCGTTAACGACCACAACAATAAGTATGGCAGCATGTACAGCTTATCGCGCCAATTCACCGTGACGTTTTTGTTGGTGACTTTGAATTTGCGGGCTTTAAACCCTAAAAACTCCAGCAGCACCGGCAAAAACAAATATGGCGCAAAAAAGGTTTCTTGAACCTCACCCCAACGCTCATCACGGATCTTGCTTGACGAATCGCTTAAGACATATTGCAACAAGAAATACCCTGGCGCCCACACCACCATCAAGATCCAAAAATTCGCTTTGACCACTTGGATCTTGAATAAAGCGTACAACAATGGCGCGGCTATGTAGATCAGCCGCCGCAAAAACGACCACCAGTATAAGAAGCTGTTGATCAAGATCAAGCGATTCATGAACGGGATCTCCGGGTTCAAGAAGATGTGCAAGTTGCGGCAGCTTTGCATTACCCCGCGCGCCCAGCGCGTGCGCTGTTTGATCACGCCGGCTAAATCGATCGGCGTGGTGCCGCTGGAAACAGGGTCTTTGGTCGCGATGCTGGTATAGCCGGCAATGTTGATCTTGGCCCCTAATTCAAAGTCTTCTGTCAGCGTATCGGTGGGAAACCCGCCGACGGCATCGACGGCTTCGCGCAAGAACACGGCGTTGGAGCCGGTAAACAAGGCGGTGCGATTTTCGCCGTTTAAGACATTGACCCCGCGCGAAAAGAAGTCTTGTTCATTGGGGACGATCTGTTCGGAAAACAGATTGAATTGGAAGATATCCGCGTTATAAAAGCTTTGCGGCGTTTGCACGAACCCCAGCGGGGCCACTTGCTCATCATCTGCTCGCGCCGCCCAATTCGCCGTGAAATATGGCACCGAGGCGGTGAGAAAATTTGAAAACGGGATCATATCGGCGTCAAAGATCACAAACAAAGGGGTCTAGAATTTTTGGTGTTGGTAGTAATCAACACTGGAGATGCTAGACCCTTTTTAGATAACAAAAAGACACCTG
>NZ_RHOI01000032.1 GCF_003946165.1 Lacticaseibacillus baoqingensis
CAGGTGTCTTTTTGTTATCTAAAAAGGGTCTAGCATCTCCAGTGTTGATTACTACCAACACCAAAAATTCTAGACCCGTTTATCGGCGTGTTGCTGCTGTTAGCGGTGGTATGGGGATTGAATTGGACGGATCCGAATCATGACGTGATCAGATAGCTCATGGCGCAACCACTTAAAAAGGCGACCCAAGCTGGCAATGAATGCCGCTTGAGTCGCCTTTTTAGCCGATTCGATCAACGTTTGTTTAACTGCCAGGATGTGGTGAGCTGGCGTCAATGGTTTGCTGCGGCATGACGTCGGCTTTGACCGCGCGCTTTTTGACTTCATGCTTGTGCAGATAAGAGATCAACATTGGGCATAAGATCGCGGTGACAATGATCGCCGCGGTGATTTGCGCCGTTGCCGAACCTTGGTATGCCTTTAAACTAGAATCGACGGCTACGACAGCTGCTGGTGTGGCCGCGGCGTTACCAGCAGTGGTCCCAATGGCACTGCCGACTTCAGGATGATCCATATGCAAGAGTTTATAGACAAAGTAACCGGCAAGACCAGTAATGGCGGTACATGCGACCCCTAATAAGAGTCCTGGGCCGCCGGCTTTAAGTAAGTCTAAAATGTTCAACCCAGCCCCTAATGGAAAGGCAAAGAAGGGAATCAACATCGAAGCACCGGGCTCGCAAAACTTGCGAATGTCAGGATCGAGATTGCCTAAGATACAGCCAATCACCACCGGCGCAATGCAGCCGATCAAGATCGCAATGGGGATGTTGGCGACCCCCGCTGCCCCTAAGGCGATCATCGTAAAGAAGGGGCCATTACAAATCGAAAGGATCGACACGGCGCCAACATCGCTGGCATCGCCATATTCACCTGCTAAAGCAGCATATAAGCCCCCGTTAGCGGTGGCTAATGCGGCGACGATCGCCAAAGTTGAGATCCCCATGAAACCTTTGATGCCAAAGAGTTTATTACATAAGATCCCGATCAAGACCCCTAAACCGACTTTGACCACAGTGATCACGACCCCTTTGTAAACCGTGATACCGGCCTTTTTGAAGTCGATCGTGGTGGAATTGCAAAAAATGAAGACGGCTAAAATCGGCATGGCACCAGACTGCCACAGATAATCCGTGAACGTCCCTTGGAAGCTGTTCCAAAGCATGCCGCCAAATAACGTGTTGATCAAAGCCCCCAATAATAATGGCACGACCATTAAGCCACCAGGAATTTTTTGGACCGTTTTGAGAATTTTCAAAACACTGTTCGGCTCCTTTCGTGTTTGACTGAAACACAACTGCCGTGAACAGCTAAAACTTATTCAATGATGCACAATATAAATCGTTTCACTCGACACTCAAACTATATTGTAAATATATTCACATTTCAATTTACAAATCGATAAATCTGTTCCAATATTGAACTATATCAACTGAGGGGTGATATTTTGAACAGTCGGGTCAAAATACTGGGAATTGCGCCATATTCAGAATTAGCCACGGTCATGACCGAATATGGCCACACTGATGAACGGATCCAAATGACCGTCGTGTTAGGCAATATGGCCGCCGGGGTCGCGATCGCCAAAGCCGAGTATCAAAATTACGATGTGATCTTGTCGCGGGGCAATACCGCAGAATTGATCAAGCAGGCAGTGCCGATATTAGTGATCGACATTGGCATCGGCTTTTATGACGTTTTAAGCTGCATCAAGCTGGCAGAAAATACCCAAGGGCGTTTCGCCATTATCGGCTACAGTTCCATGACGACCATCGCCCGCAACATTCGTGATCTGCTGCAAACAACCACGCAAGTCTATGCCATTGACGATCATTCTGATCAGCACGCGATTTTGACGCAGATCAAAGATCAAGGGTATCAAATGGTGATTTGCGATACGATCTTGTTTTCGGCGGCCAAGGCAGCCGGGTTAACGCCGATCTTGTTGGTCACCAGTTTGGAGAGTTTAAAAAAAGCGATCGACCGGGCGATTTATTACTTTGAGATCAATGCCAATATTCAAGCCCAACACGCGCTGCTGGCTGAAGCGATCGCAACGGATGCAGCTCAATTTGTGGTTTTAGATCAAGCCAGCACCGTGGTTTATACCTCAGTCGATGCCAAATATGACCACCAGGTCACGGCAGTGCTGAAACAGCATCTGCAAAAACTCAGCACTGGCCACCATGAAGATTTTGTGTTGCGAGTCGACCATACCTATTATCAAGTGCATGGGTGGGTGCTGGAGCATGCCAAGCGCCATTACTATAGCTTCCGGCTCCAGCAAACCGATCAGCCGCAACAACTTGATCAACATCAAATCAAGATCTTGGATCGGCAACAAGCGTTAGACCGCATTGAAAAAAGCGATTATCCTGAAGCGTTGAGTTATCCGGCTGCTTGTCACCATGCCGATGCTGAGGCGTTGAGCCATGAGCCGTTGATGATCATTGGGGCAACCGGTGCTTTTCAAAATGAAACCGCTTTCCTTTATTACGCCAAAAGCAATTTTAATGATCATCCGTTATTCATGGTCGATTGTGCCTTGATGACCGGCGCTGACTGGGATTATTTGCTCGACAATATCGACTCGCCGTTCATGGATAATCACAACACGATTTATCTGGCTAGAGTGGAGCAGCTTTCATTAGCCCAGCAAAAGCAGCTGATCACCATGATCGACGAGTCCGAATTGGCCCAACGCAATCGCTTGATCCTGTCATGTGCCAGGAGTCAGGCGCAAGCGCAAGACCTGTCTGAATTAAGCGATTATCTCGATTGCCGGTTGATCAGTTTAACGCCGCTGGATCAGCAAAAAGAGCAGCTGACCAGCATTACGAACTTGTTGATCAACCGCTTGAATCAGCAATACGCCAAACAAGTCGTGGGGCTGGATGCAGATGCGTTAGCTTTGCTGCAAGCATTTACCTTTACCGGCGATTATGCACAACTGAAACAAATTCTCACCGCAGCAGTCCCACAAACCACCACGCCTTACATCACCAAAGCAGTGCTCGCGCCGATACTAGCCAGTACGCAAATCTTGCAGTGTGCCCAGCAGGCAACACCCGCAAGCACTGCTTGTCAGCCAGGCGAGATCCGCTTGGCACTGGATCAGCCGCTGAATCGATCGATCGACCAGATCATTCAAGCGGCAACAGAATTGAATGATTACAACCAAGCCGCCACGGCGAAAAAACTGGGGATCAGTCGGACTTCAGTGTGGCGACATTTAAAAGCTTAAGCGTTGCAAATATGAACAATCGACAGGACCGATAGTAAATAGTTCCATTTTGAAACGCTCATGGCAGAATTCCGGTTGCGAAGATAGCGCTTCCAAGCTAGGCTATGAAGTGTGCATGTGAGTGACTGAGCTTACAAATGCATGTGCAATATCGAATCAACTCGACATAACCATGACTTGAAAGGAGTTTTAACCATGAACGCAGCGATTCATATTGATCCTAAAGATAATTTGGCGACATGCCTGCGGGCGATCAAAAAAGGGGAAACCATTGAAATCGATGGGAAGTCTTTCACCGCAACCAGTGATATCCCAGAATTTCATAAGATGGCGACGGCTAATATCAAAAAAGGTGAGTATTGCTATAAGTACGGGCAAGTTGTGGGCGAAGCTTTAGAGGATCTGCATCCAGGCGATTATGTCCACACCCACAATTTGGCTAGCACTCGTGGTCGCGGCGATAAGGTTCAAGCTTAAAAAGAAAGGTTATGATCTTGATGAAACTCATGGGATACCGGCGTGAAAATGGTACATTTGGACTGAGAAATTATTTATTGATTTTACCGACTTCTGTTTGTGCCACCAACACGGCTGAAAAAATTGCCGCACAAATTCCTGGCGCAGTTTCGATTCCTAATCAACATGGCTGCTGTCAAATCGGCTCTGACTTGGAGCAAGTTGAACGCACCTTGGAAGGTTTTGGTAAAAACGCCAATGTCGGTGCGGTCTTAGTGATCGGCTTAGGGTGTGATGGCATTCAAGCCAATGAATTGGCTGATCGGCTGCGGCCAACTGGCAAACCAGTTGAAGATATGACGATCCAAGCTTGTGGCGGGACGCTGAAGGCGATCGCCAAAGGGGCTGAGATCGCGGCTAAGATGGCGGCGCATCTTTCTGATGAAGTTAAGTCTGAAGGGCAGTTAAGCGATTTGATCTTGGGGATGGAATGCGGCGGTTCTGATCCGACTAGCGGATTGGCAGCCAACCCTGTGATCGGGTATGCTTCTGACAAATTAGTGGCCGCTGGTGCTGGCAGCATCATCAGTGAAACTACTGAAGTGATCGGGGCTGAAAAAATTTTAGCCAAGCGGTTCAAGACAGATGCGCAACGCGACAAGTTCTTGGGGATGGTCAAGCATTGTGAAGACCGTGCCATCCAAATGGGCGAAGATCTGCGCACGGGTCAGCCGACTCCAGGCAACAAGGCTGGGGGCTTATCCACGATCGAAGAAAAGTCTTTAGGCTGCATGTATAAAGCCGGCACCGCTGAATTTAGCGGCAGCTTGGATTATGCCGAACCAATGCCGCAAGACAACAAAGGCTTGTACTTTATGGATACTCCAGGTCAAGATATCGAATCCATCACCGGCATGGCAGCCGCTGGTGCCAATATCATGATCTTCTCCACTGGCCGCGGCACCCCGACTGGCAGCCCAATTGCGCCAGTGATCAAGATCACCGGGAATGCCGAGACGTTCGTTAACATGCATGATAATATCGACTTGAATGCAGGGACGATCATCACCAAAGGCGACAAGATCGCTGATATCGGTGAAAAAGCCTACCAAATGATCTTAGATGTCGCCAATGGTCAAAAGACCAAAGCCGAGATCGTGGGTCATCGCGACTTTGGGATCTACAAGATCACCGGGACGTTTTAACCAATGTGATGGTTGGAACAACCATAAAAATGAGGCTGAGCAAATGCTCAACCTCTTTTTTGGTATTCGATTTTTAGTTTAGTGTAACAATTCCTGCCGGATCGCCGCGTATTTTTGCGGGGAGATCTTACCGGCTTGCAGTAGACGTTGATAATAGGCGAGCTGCGCTTCAACAGATTCTTGACGCACACCAACACGTTGACTCAAAAAACCAAAGAGCGCCATCGTGCCAAAAAGCACCAAGATGAGAATGAGTAATAAACTGGTTTGTACCATATGCAACCGCTCCCTTCAAAGTCATTGTAGCACACCTGCAGCGCTTTAAGGTGATTTTATGGTTGCTGGCGGATACTTATCTGCGTTCGACAGAAAGGATGCTTGTGATGCAGATCAAAGACTGTGCAACATTACTGAATCTTGACCAACCAACGCGCCAACGCCTCGTTGCAGATCAGACTGAGGTGACGAGTTTGACGCCGGATACGCGCCAAGTCCAACCTGGCGGGTGCTTTGTGGCAATCAAAGGCCAGCACTTCGATGGGCATGCGCATGTCCAAGAAGCGATCGCCAAAGGGGCGGTGTTCGTCGTGGTGGGCCACCCAGTGGCAGCCAGCGGGGCGGTGATCGTGCAAGTGCCAGACCCCAATCAGGCCTTAGCACAATTGAGCGTGCGCTTTTTTGGCGACCCCAGCGCTAAGCTGAAGCTGTTTGGCGTCACCGGCACGAATGGCAAAACCACGGTGACGCATTTGATCCAGCAGATCCTCAATGCGGCCGCAACCGATTGTGGGCTGATCGGGACATTGGCGGTCACTGGCGGCAAACAGCCGCATGCTGCGCTTAACACCACGCCAGATGCCTATTGGAATCAAGTGTACTTAAGTGAAATGGAACAAGCCGGCAAGCAGGCGTGTGCCATGGAAGTGTCTTCGATCGGCTTAAGCCAAGGCCGGGTGCGCGGGATCGATTTTGATACCGCAGTCTTCACCAATTTGACAGAAGATCATCTCGACTATCACAAAACCTTCGCCGATTATTTTGAAGCCAAAGCCTTGTTGTTTGAGCAATTAGGCAATACTTACCACCATGGCCAAAAGGTCAAAACAGCGGTGATCAATATTGACGATCCTTATGGGCGCAAGCTCGTCCAGCGCACGACTGCCAATGTGTTGACTTATGGCACCAAAGGCCGCGGTGATTTGCAAGCAACAGACATTCGCGTCGGCGCAGACGGGACGCACTTTAGCCTGACGATCGCCGGCCGGCGTTATCCGGTGCATTTGCAATTGATGGGCAAGTTCAATATTTATAACGCCTTGGCCGCTTTTGGCGCGACTTATGTGCACGGGATCGCGCCGAAAACGATCATCCGTGCCTTAGCCAAAGTCACCGGCGTGCGCGGCCGTTTTGAAATCGTGCCGACGCCTGAGCAAGTCACCGTGATCGTCGATTATGCGCATACGCCAGACGGGCTGGAAAACGTCTTGCAAACGATCGCCAGTTTCGCGCAGCGCCGAGTGTTTTGCGTTGTCGGTTGCGGCGGAGATCGCGAGGCCGCCAAAAGGCCGGCAATGGCGACGATCGCGTGTCAGTTGGCCGATGAGCCGATTTTCACCGCAGACAATCCGCACACGGAAGACCCCGATGCGATCATCGATCAAATGGTAGACGGGCTTGATCCAGCGACATATACCCGCTTGCGGGACCGCAAACAGGCGATCGTTTATGCCTTGTCCCAAGCCAAAGCCAAAGATGTGGTATTGATCGCCGGCAAAGGGCATGAGGATTATCAAGTCATCGGCACCCAAAAACAGCACTTTGACGATGTCGAGCAGGTGCAGGCCTATTATGCGGCCAAAGCCGCCTCAGCCGTCAGCAAAACGAGATCCGTGAATTATTTCTCGAAAAACGCTTGACCTGTAACGCGTTTCCGAATTTATGCTGGGTTTGTTGAGCAGCAAGCCGCATTTTAAGGAGGAAATCTCATGTTTACATTATTAAAAAAACAAGTCAGTGTTAACGTCAGCTTAAACGCGCCATCTGAATTAACGGCCATCGCCAAGTTGGCTGGGTTTGCCGGGATGAAGCTGGATCTGGCGAATCAGGAATTGCGCTCGGGATTTTTAGCCAGTGAAGCCCAAGGCAGTCATGTCGTGGCCGCACACATCGCCGTCACCCATGCGTCCAGTGCCAATGTCCAAACCCCGCAAACAGTGATCATGAGCTTTGATGCCCCGATCGCTTGGGGTGAAGACCAACACATTGATCTGCTGGTGGCCGTGATCGTCCCAACGACCGCGGATACGGAAGCGGTACTCGCCCAAATGCTCACTGGCGTGCAGCAACAAGCCGCCGCTTTGGACGCTGCTAAGGCTCACGCCGGCGCCCTTGAAAAAGTCCGCCGCCAATTGCTGGGCTAAATCTGTTACAGTAGTCAGGGAGGTGAGCACATGACCAATATTCATGATATTGCGCGCATCAGCGGCTATTCAGTCGCCACCGTATCGCGCGTGATTAACCACCGCCCTTATGTTTCAGAACCGGTGCGCCAAGCCGTCCTCAAAGTCGTGCGCCAGTTAGATTATGTGCCCAATGCCGTTGCTCGCGATCTTAGTGCCGGGCGCACGATGAGCATTGGGGTGGTGACGCCTATGCGCGAACATCCTTATTTTACTGAATTGACCCATGCCTTGACCCAAGCCGCATTTGCGCGCGGCTACCATGTGGTGTTATTGCCGTCGCAATATGATGCCAGCTTGGAAAAACGCTATCTCGAACAACTGCGGCGCCAGGCTTATGATGGCTTGATCTTCACGTCGCATACCATGGCGTTGGCACAAATGGTGCCTTATCAAAAGTATGGCCCAGTCGTGATCTGCCACGATCCTGGTGCCGTGGACCTGCCGGCGGCATATAGCGATCGCGGCGAGACATATCTCGAAGGTTATCGGTGGTTAAAAGCCCATGGGGCCAAGCAAGTCGGCACGTTTTTGCCGCGGGCGCCAAAACGCTCGGCGACGGCTGCGGCGATGGTCGCAGCGTATCAAACGGTGTTTGGCCGCGCACCAGCGCCAGAACTGTTGGTGGAAGACGTGATGGCACCGGCATCCGGTTATGCTGCGGCGGCTAAACTCGCCGCAGTCGGCGTCGATGGGATCTTTACCAATGGTGATGATATCGCGGCGAACGCCTGGCGGTATTATCAAGATCACCAGCTGCCAGAGCCTTTATTGGTGGGCCAAGAGGCGCAGTTGTCGGGACGCTTGTTGAAGCTGCCGACCATCGATCATCATTTTCAGCAGGTGGGCAAATTGGCGATCGCCTTGGCGACTGGCGAACTCACCGGCCAGCATGCGGTTGCCTCTACGTTTATGGCACCGTAAGCTGACCAGGCTGAGACGATATGCAGCCCACGACCATGACCCCTTGGGACCAAGATGTTAAACATCGCGGTTTGAAGGGGTCTTGGTTTGCTTTGAGCGCGGTTTGCGGTGATCCGACCAGTTCAGGTATACTTAACTTACTTCAATTAAGGGGGATCACCATGCGCGATTGGCTTTTCCGATTTGTTAAAGGTGCCTTTATCGGTTCCGGCTTCATCTTACCAGGGGTGTCTGGCGGGGCGCTGGCCGCTGTGTTTGGCATTTATGCGCGTTTGATCAGCTTTTTGGCGCATTTGACCCGCGATTGGCGCGCCAACTTGCGCTTCTTTTTGCCAGTGGGCTTAGGCGGGGTAGTCGGCGTGTTTGCCTTATCGTTTGCCGTGAGTTTCTTTTTAGGCGCTTATGAAGCGCAGATCTTGTGGTTTTTTGTCGGCTGCATCCTTGGCACGGTGCCGGCGTTGTGGCAGCAAGCCGGCAAGGAAGGCCGCAAAGGGCGGCATCCTTGGATCACAGTTGGGGCGTTTGTGCTCAGCTTAGGCTTTTTGCTGTTTGGCGAACAAGCCTTTGCCGGCGGGGTAACGCCTAGTTTTACCATGTGGGTCGTTGCCGGCGGCTTGATCGCCTTAGGCATGATCGTGCCCGGATTGAGTCCATCGAATTTCTTAGTGTATATGGGCTTGTATAAAGCCATGGCCGATGGCATCAAAACCGTCGATTTTAATGTCTTGGTGCCGTTAGCCCTAGGGGCGCTGTTGTGTTTGATCTTATTGGCGAAGCTGATGGATTGGGCGTTTGCCCGCGCGTATGCGGATCTGTTTCATCTTATTTTAGGCGTGGTGTTTGCGTCTACGGTGATGATCATCCCTCGCGATTTCAACTATCTTAGTTTTGGTACGTTGGTGTGCGTGGTGACATGTTTGGCCGGAGTCGCACTGGGACATTGGATGAGCACCTTGGAAGCCCGCTATGGCGTGGCCTAAAAAAACGCAAGTGAGTCGGCAGACTCGCTTGCGTTTTTAATTGTCCTTACTTAAACCGTCACCGCTAATTCAGCTTGCACCACCCGAATGGCGGCGAGCAAGGCGCGAATATCGGTGGTATCCAGATCACCGATATTGCCGATGCGAAAACTTGGCAGCTTGGCGACTTTCCCTGGGTAGATGACAAACCCGCGGGCTTTCAAAGCTTGGTAAAAGGCGGGAAAGTCAAAATCTTCACTGGGGTAAGCAAAGCTGGTGATGATCGGGCTTTGATCAGCCGGAGCGACGATGCGCTCAAAAGCCAGCTCTTGCATCCCCGTTGCCAGCATGTGCTGACAAGCCCGGAAGCGCCGATAACGCGCGGCGACTCCGCCTTCTTCCACCAGTTCATCTAAGGCTTGCGCGGCGGCTAACACGACATGCGTAGGGGAGGTGAAGCGCCATTTGCCATTGTAAACTTCCATGCACGCCAGCTGTTCAAACAAGTCCAAAGACAAGCTGCGGGCGTTGCCTTGCGTTTGGGCGATGGTGCTGCGCTTGGCGATGACAAAACCAAAGCCGGGCACGCCTTGCAAGCACTTGTTGGCACTGGAGATCAGATAATCGATCCCCAGCATTTCAGTGGCGATGGGGATGCCGGCAAAACTCGACATTGCATCGATGATGGTGACCAGCCCATGGGCGCGCATCGCCGGCACGATGGTTTCGATCGGGTTCAACACGCCGGTAGTGGTTTCACAATGGATCATGGCAAAATGCGTCAGCTCAGGATGGGTTTGGGCGATTTTTTCCAAATCAGCCAGCGCCAGCGGCTGGGTTTCTGAGCCCACCACGGCGATATGGTCAATGTCGAGGTATTCCAGCATTTCGACGATCCGCCGGCCATAAGCGCCATTGACGCCTACCAGCACACACGCATTCGTCTTGGGGATGGCGGTTTGCAGCGTGGCTTCAACCGCAAAGCTGCCGCTGCCTTGGATCAAGACGCTGGCATAGTTGTCAGGCGAGGCTTGCGCCAAGCGCAACAAGCCGGTGCGCAGGTGTTGGGTGATGGCATTGTAGTCGTCATCCCAAGTGGAGTAATCGTTTTGCATTGCCGCTTTGACACTGGCAGTGGTGGTCAAAGGGCCAGGGGTCAAGAGTAAATATGGGGTCATTAGACAGCCTCCAGATCACATTCGCGTTTGATCAATTCCAGCAGGTCATAAGCGGAATTGACGATCACATCTGCACCTGCATTGGCATACGTGCTGCGGACTTTTTGCCGCAACGCTTGGCGCTGGTCTTCAGCCAAAGCGGCCCAGTCGCTTGCAGACAGCGCCAACAAGTTGGCGCCTTCGATGATCCCAACGGCATTGGCGCCGGCGTTTTGGGCGGCTAAAACATCGTTGACCGTGTCGCCAACGATCAATACCCGCGCCGGGTCGTGCACGCCTAGGCGCTGCATGGCCAGTTGGTTCATCGCCGGTTCTGGGCGGCCGACGCCTTGGGTCTGTTCAGACGTGATGTTGACTTGCGGGGCATAGCCATGGGCTTGCACCAGCGGCAGCAAGGTCGCCAGCATGTCGGCATCATAGCCGGAAGTGGTGCCATAAGGAATGTGATTGGCCGTTAAAAAGGCGATCAATTCACTCATCCCCGGCTTCAACGCCGCCGTTTCCGGCAAGATCTTCAGCAAGGTCGCCTTAAAGCGGGCAAACAATTCTGCGGCTAGGGCCGCATCTGGGGCATGGTGGTATTGGGTGGCGAAATGGTCGGCGACTGCTGGGTCGGCCAACAATTTGTTGATGTGGGTGAGCTTATCTAAGCCCATGTCTTGGCGGATCGCCGCTTCCGGTACCGCGACGCCGTAATCGGCGAAGGTACGCTTGAAAGCCAGCAAGGGGGCACGGGAACCGTAGTCGATCACGGTGCCTGCCCAGTCAAAAATGACAGCTTCAATGGCCATATCGGGCCTCCTTTAGTTAGTGAGTCAAATGTTTGCGCATGCGCACGGCGACAAATTCTAAGCAAATGGCAAAGGCTAATAAGAGATAAACGATCAAGCCCACTTCTTGAAAATCAAAGTTAAAGGCGCTGGCCATAAACAAGTTATAACCGATCCCGCCAGTCCCAGCCGCCGCGCCAACCGCTACGGCATTGGTGAAGTTGATCTCAAAGCGAATGAAGGTCCAACTCAACAAGCTGGCGCGCACTTCCGGCCATAAGGCGTGGCGCACCGTCAGCCAAAAGCCGCAGCCGGTGGCGCGCAAAGCAGCGAGCTTAGCCGGCGGGACAGTTTCCATCGCTTCGGCAAACGCCTTGGTCAAGTAAGCCACGGAATGAAAGGTCAACCCGACCACCGCCGCTTCATTGCCTAAGCCGATCACCGTCGCGTACACCAAAACCCAAAGGATCGTGGGGATCGCCCGGATCACCGCCATCAAACTGCGCATCGCCAAGGCGAGGGGCTTGGGCGCAAATGGCCGCGCTGTGGCTAAGGCGAGGAAAAACGCCAAGAAAGCACCTAACAAAGTGGTCAGCATCGCTAAGGCGATAGTATTGGCAAACGCTTGTAATAACGCCGCCCAAGAATCTTGGCCTAAGTGGGGATGCACGATCATCAGCTGCAAGTTGTGCCAAAAGCTGGCAAAGGCCGTCGCCCAGTTCAAATGGTCGGTGTGCATGGTGACCAGGGCATAGCCGCTGATCGCCGTCAGCGCCAGCAATAACAGCCTAGTGGCGCGTTGGGCGCGCGATAAGGGGCGCTTTTGGGGTTGCGGCGCGCGCGTGAGGGTGAGTGGTTTTGCAATCAATGAGTCAACACCTGCCTTAAATGAGTCGCCAATAGTTCAATTGCGATGGTGGTGATGATCAATGTCACCACCACTAATCCGGCACTAGGGTAGCGGAAGCTTTTGAAGTACAAATCGAAGGTAAACCCGATCCCAGTACCCGTCAGCATCCCGACTAAAGTCGCATCGCGGATATTGTTTTCGATCATATACAAGACCCAAGACAACAACCCGCCGATCGCCGCAGGCAAAACGCCTTGGATCACGATCGGCCAATACCGCGCCCCGGTGGCTTCAAGCGCTTCGATCGCACCGCCGCCGACTTCTTCCAGCGTTTCGATAAACGCCCGGGTCAAATACCCGATCGTCATCAAAAACAGCGCTAAAAACCCGGTGAAGTCATTTTGCTTGAAGGAAAATAACAACACCAATGCCCAAGCGACGAAAGGGAAGTTACGCATCACCGAAGCAAACAAGCGCACGCCGCCGCGCAGCCAGCGAATGCGGCCGGTAGTGGCCGCACCGGCTAAACCTAAGCCCACCGCGACGATCGCCGCGACACTGGTGGCGGCAATGGCGATCACGATGGTGCGCCACAGCTGATAAGTGATCGTCGGCAAGTCATGCCAAGCCGCGGCGTCTGGGGTAAAGTTATGCACCAGCCAGGCCAACCCGGCCCACACGCCCATAAACGCTTGCCGGTCGTTGAGCTGCAGCCATAATTGGCCGGCTACCAACAAGCCTAATGCGGCGATCAAAGTCAACCAGCGCCGACGGGCGGTTTGGCGCAAATATAAATTAGGCATCTTCAGCCACCGCCTCTTTGGCATAGATCGCGGCTAAAGCCGCATCATTCAACCCTGCCGTCGGGCCATCAAAAACGATCCGGCCTTGATTGACCCCGACGATGTGATCGGCGTATTGGCGGGCAATGTCCACTTGATGCAAGTTGACGATGATCATGATGCCGCGCTTGGCCAGATCACCTAACAAAGTCATCACCGCTTGTGTCGATGCCGGGTCTAAAGAGGCGATCGGCTCGTCACAAAGGATCACTTCAGGCGATTGCATCAAGGCGCGAGCGATGCCGACGCGCTGTTTTTGCCCGCCAGACAAATCAGCACAGCGCTGCGTGGCAAAATCAGCCAAGCCGACTTCAGCCAGCAGTTCATAGGCGCGGGCTTGTTCGGCGGCGGTGTAATGGCCTAAGATCCCTGCCAGCCAAGTTTTGCCGCCTAAGCAGCCGTGTAAGACATTGTCGATGGCGGCGAGTTCTTCGATCAAGTTATAGTCTTGAAAGATCATCCCGATGCGGTGGCGGATCTTGCGCAAGGCTTTGGCGTTGGCGGTGCGGATCTCTTGGTCGCCTAAGCGCACGCTGCCGGATTCTGGGGTGATCAAGCGATTGATACTGCGCAACAGCGTGGTTTTGCCGGCGCCAGAAGGGCCGATGATCGCAGTCACCCCAGGCGCGAAGGTGACATTGACAGCTTCTAAACCACGTTTATGGTTCGGGTAGGTTTTATTCAGTCCTGCGATCGTTAGCATGATTACATCCCAATCAGTTCGTGAGTTGGCTTGTACCAGTCATCATCGACCGGCACCAGCTTGGTTTCTGGGGTCGCTTTGATGAACAGCTTCGGGTTCTTGGCGCCTTCAGGGGAGAAGAGGTCTTTATCATTGTTGAATTGCTTGGAGAAAAAGAGCTTCTTGAGCTTTGCGACTGTGGCTTTGTCTAAGGCCTTGGTGTTAACGGCCCAAGGTTCGCGTTGTACCGGCAGTACGGCGATGGCCGTAGATTTCTTGCCGGCTAAGCCTTGGAAAGGTTCTGGGGCGTTGTTTTTGACGGTGAATTCAGAGCCGGCATGGTCATAATCGCCTTTAGTCACATCCAAATATGGGCGCAAGTCGGTATCATCAAACGCTGCGGCATCCACGTCGCCTTTGAATAAGTTGACGGCACTGCCTTGGTGCGATCCGCCGTACATCACTTTAGAGAAGTACTTGCCAGGCTTTTCTAATTGGTGCGTGTCCTTGACGCCAAATGCGCGGCTCAAGCTGGCACTCGGGATCACGAAGCCAGAAGTCGAGGTGTTGGAAACAAAGCTGAAGCGGCCGCCTTTGAGCTTGGCAACATTGTATTTGTCACCGACTTTGTATTGCGCCGCTTTGTCTGTTGGGACCATTAAGTATGAGCGGTATGACGCGCCTTCTAAGGTGCCTTTAGGGCCAGAGATCGCCGCGATCGGCACCACGTTTTTGTTGAGTTTGTGGGCGTGGATATACCCGCTGGCGCCAAAGGTGGCCAGTTGGGCTTTACCAGAAGCTAAGGCTTGGATGGCCACGTTATAGTCAGTCGTCGTTTGCATCTTGACCGTGCGCCCAGTGGCTTTTTCAAGCTGCTTTTGCAAGGCTTTACGCGAAGGGGCGAAGGATTTGGCACTTTCATTGGGATAAAATACCATGGTCAAAGGTTTCTTGTCTTCAGCAGCAGCCTTTTTCGTTGAGCAGCCGGCTAAAACCCCGGTGGTCAATAATGCGAGTGCCGCAAGGGCGAGTGGTGACTTTTTCATGATCAATCTCCTTTTGGTGTCTGTTTTCTGGAACAATCCCTACGATACCTGCCGGTTGTAAAAAAACGCCCCACCGTCTGTATCGATTCGGTGAGGCTTTGGTTTAGGCTGTAAATTTAATCGATTTGCTTATAAAACCGCCAGTTTGTGGTGAGGCTTGCCCGTGGACACAAAAAAACGCCACCTCCGAACTCGGAGGCGGCGCGCATGAAATGACGAATTTAGTGTTGCGTGGCAGATTACGGACCACATCTATAGCTTACCACGAACCCGAAAGCGTGTCGTCATTTTCTGAAAAGATAATACGAATATCAAAACTGTAATGAAAAGACTAGGCTTCTGCATTCAAGATCAAATGCTCATTGACGAAAGCATCCAAGCCCAGTTGATATAATTCCCGGCCGTAACCGGAATTCTTAACGCCGCCAAATGGCAGTTCTGGGGCGGTGATCCAAGCACGGTTGATCGTAGTCATCCCGGCTTCGATTTGGCGCGCGACAGCATCGGCGTGTTCAGGGTCTTTAGAAAAGACGGTAGAGCCTAAGCCATAGCTGGAATCATTGGCCAAAGCGATCGCTTCGGCTTCGGTGTTGGCTTTATAGATTGCCGCAACTGGGCCGAACATTTCTTGATTGTAGGCCGGATTGTCTTTGGTGATGTCCGTTAAGATCGTGGCTGGGAAGAATTGCCCGGGCAAGTCGACGGGTTCGTTGCCGTAAGCGACCGTGGCACCTGCAGCGACGGCATCGGCAACTTGCTTTTCCAACTTTGTCTTGGCACTGGCAGAAGACAGCGGCGCCAAGGTGGTATTGCGATCCAGCGGGTCACCAGGGCGGACCTTAGCGAATTCAGTCTTCATGAAGTCGACGAATTCGTCATACTTGTCTGCCATGACGATGAAGCGCTTGGAAGCCGAGCAAACTTGGCCGGCGTTGAATAAGCGCGCATCGACGGCTAAGGCTTTGACTTTGTCCCAATCAGCATCATCTAAAATGATGAAGGCATCGTTGCCGCCTAGTTCCATCGTCGACTTCTTCAAGTTGGCCCCGGCTTCTTGCGCCACGGCAGCCCCGCCGCGTTCAGAACCGGTTAAAGCGACTCCGGCAACGCGCGGATCGGCAATGGCTGCACTGACTTGATCATAGCTGATGAACAAGTTGGTCAAACTGCCTTCAGGCGCGCCAGCACGAGCGACGATGTCAGCAAAAGCAGCGGCACAACTAGGAGTGTTAGACGCGTGCTTTAAGATCATTGGGTTGCCGACGATGTAATTTGGCGCAAAGACACGCATGATCTGATAATATGGGAAGTTCCATGGTTCGACCATCACCAAAACGCCGACGGCTTGTTTGATGTAATAGGCTTTGCCAGCATCTGTCGGCAAAGGCGTTGGGGCTAAGAATTCGGCACCATGATCGGCAAAGTAATCAGCGATATCGGCACAAAGATCGACTTCGGCTTCTGCTTCACCGATCAGCTTGCCCATTTCTTTGGTAATGGTTTCCGCCAGCGGCGTCTTTTCTGCCCGCATCAATTCTGCGACTTTGTGCAAGACCGGCTGGCGGCTGGCTGGGGTTTCTTGCCGCCACTGTTGATACAACTTGTGGCCGGTGGCCAAAGCGGCTTCCAGGTCAGCATCTGTTGCGTTAGGATAGGTCTTCAATGTTTCATTAGTATAGGGGTTAATGGTTTTATAAGCCATGAACGATTCCTCCTTGGGCGATCCGGCCTTGCGCCGGATCAAAGATGATTGCGGTTACAAGGACATTGTAACGCAATTGGTACCCTTTTTGGGGCGAAATGACTTAAAAACTGGCAATATCACGGAAATTAACTTATTCACAAATGCCCACAGCAAGCGTTTTCTTTGGTACACTGGGAACAAATGGAGGCATGAGGGTATGATTAAAATTTGGTTAATAACGCTCGGCGAGACGTTATTGATCGTCGTCAGCGGCGGGGCGCTGACGACGTGGGCGTTTTATGCGGTGCAAAGTCATTGGGGCGATCATGCCGTGATCGCGGCGGCTTTTCCTTGGCTGTATGTATTTGGGGCGGCTTATTGGCTGGCGGTCGGCTTATTTGTGTCGCGGGTGTGTTGGGTGCTGTTGTTATTTGATGCGTATGTGCGCTGGTTTGATTTGTCTCCTAGCCGCTTGGCAGCGATCATGCACGAGCCGATCACGGCATTTTGTTATGATCAGCATCAACATATTCACTTTGCCGAGGATAGCTTTAAAATCCACCAGGCCCTGTTAGCCGACTTGCGGCAGCATTTTGGGCCGTTGCCAAACACCCATGAATGACCCCAACCACGCGCGCATTTATGCCAAAAACGCGACTAGACGCACAGGTCTGGTCGCGTTTTTTTGATGCCTATCAGTAGTGTTTAACGGCAGCGGCCGCTTGGAGTTTGGCGATTACCGCTTGGCCTGGGGCACTGTTGAAAAAGGCGTAAGTCGTTTCTGGGACCCAAGGGCGGATCTTTTCCAGCTGCCCATCATGCAAGGCTTGGCGGATCGCCGAAGCGCTGATCGGTTGGCCGGCTTGCGTCAAGCGCGGCACCACGCTTAAGGCGATCCCGTGTTGAGGCAGGGTTTGTTTTAAGACGTCATTATACATGCTGGTGACGGTACTGGTGGGTTCGGTGCCGACATAGCGGCGAGAGATTCCTAAGGTGTGCGCGATTTGAATAAACAGTGCCGTGTCTAATTGCGCTTGGGTGCGGATCACCACGGCGGGTGCTTTTAAAAAGTAACTTGGAAATGTCGCACTGGAAATCAGATAATCCCCGGTATCATGCGGGATCACGTTGGGCAGATCGGCGATGCCTGCCAAGATCAATTGTTTGCGCACCGCGTAAGGGATGAAGCTGGCGGCATCAGACACCATGAACAGATGCACCACGGCATTGGCTTTGGCGGCTTGCGCCAGCAAATACCGATGGCCATTGGAAAATGGGTTGGCATTCATGATGATCGCCGCAGCCGGCCGCTTGGGACTGGCGGTGAGCGCTTGGCAATATTGGGCAAAGCCGTCGCGGCGGTTTTCTAAGAAGACTAATTGATCGGCTACCCGGGCGATTTCATGAAAGCCCAAATCGGCAAAGTGCTTGGCGGCTTTGACTTTGGTGTACACAAACAAATGCGTATATCCGCGGCTTTGGGCCGTTGCGATCAAATGCGACACCAGCAGGTTCATGAGGCCTTCGCCTTGATGCGCGCTGCTAACGGCGACGCAGCGCAAGGTGTTCTTGAAAAGACTGCCAGAAGCCAGGATCGAATCATTTTGCATCACCGCACAGGTATAGTCCAGATGAGGGTCGCGCTTGATGCCTTCAGCGGCTAATAAACCATCGACTAGGGCTAACCCGGCTTGGTCGGTCGGGTAGATCGTGATAATTTCTGGCGGCATCGCACTCACTCCTTTGTAGTCAAGGTTTGCAGGAAAGCTTGCAGCTGCGGCTGGGCAGCCAGCGCACTAGGCAGCATCACATAAGTGGCACGTTGAAACGGTTCGCCATTGGCAAAATGTGCCGGCGTGATGCTGCCGGTAAAGCGGCCTAAGGCGATCTCTGGGACCAACGCCCAGCCGCGCCCGCGCTGCACCAGCGCCACGCAAGTCGTTAAGTCATCGACATATTGAACCGGGGCAGCGTGAGTGAGGCCTTGTTCTTTGAACCATTGGTTGATTTGATGCACCATCGGCAAGTCGGTTTTGCGGCCAATGTAAGGCAAGTCAGAAGCGGCATGCGGCGGCTTGATCACGCAGATCGCTTCGCGCTGCAAGAGGACTTTGACTCCAGGCCAGGCAAAATTGCCGCGTAAGATCGCCATTTCTAAATTGCCTGCTAATAACTGCTGATACAAGGCGCGCGAATCGCCGCTGGTGACATGCACGGCCACTTGCGGGTAAGCGGCCATGAACTCGGCCAACACATCCGGCAAAGCGTAGTGGGCGTAATTGATCGAAACGCCTAAGCGAATATGGCCGGCGATCACGTGCTTGGCTAGGGCTAACTCCCGATGCATTTCGCTGAGTTCATGTTGCGCGGCTTGGATCCGGCGAATCGCGATATCTCCGGCAGCGGTCAAATGGATCCCTTTGCGATCGCGGATGAACAAGGTCGTACCCAGCTGGTTTTCGATGGCGATCAGCCGCTTGGAAAGCGACGATTGCGACTGATAAAGCCGTTCTGCGGCATGGGTGATGTTTAAAGTCTGCGCCAAGGTCAGCAATAAGGTGAAATCGTGTTCATCCACGGCTCATCATTCCTTTCGTTCATAGCTTAAATGCAGTATACCGCATTTTGGCCCTGATTTTGGTGCTTGGGGTATGCCAAATCAGCGTGGTGGGCAATGCATTTTCGGACTTTTACTTCCGGCTTAAGGCGTTGTTAGATGAAAGTGGCTCAAGAAGGAGGAAATCACATGCAAATCAAACATGAAGCCATCGCTGGTACCTTGGAGTCCAGTGATGCCCAAGTCACCGTGCGCCCAGCGCCAGAATTATCGTTGCACATCTCCAGCAGTGTGTTGAATCAATATGGCCGCCAGATCAAGGCCGTCGCCGAACAAACTTTAAAACGGCTGGCAGTCGAGCGCGGGACCATTGAGATCGTAGATAAAGGGGCGTTGGATTGTACCTTAAAAGCCCGCATCGAAGCAGCCATTTATCGCAGCGCGGACCAAAGCGCCGCCGGTATTGCTTGGGAGGTGTTGGCATGATCAACAGACCGACTCCTAAAAAAGTGCGCATTCGCCGTTCCATGATGTTCATGAATGCCCAAAAACCGAATCTCTTAAAAGATGCCTATATCTATGGTGTTGACAGCATCATCATGGATCTGGAAGATGCCGTCGCCGAAAATCAAAAAGACAGCGCGCGTTTTTCCTTATTCAACACCTTAAAAAACATCGATTATGGCGATACCGAAGTGATCGTGCGGATCAACGGCTTGGACACTCCGCATTGGCAAGAAGATGTGCGCGTGTGTGTTGCCGCTGGCGTGGATGGGATCCGCATCGCTAAATGTGAAAGTGCCGATGATGTTCGCACCGTCGAAAAAGCCGTTGCCGCAGCCGAAGCAGAGTTTGGCGTCGAATCCGGTCGGACGCTATTGATGGCGGCGTTAGAAAGCCCGATCGGGATCATGCATGCCTACGAGATCTGTACCGCCTCCACGCGATTGTTTGGCGTCGCGATTTCTGCAGGCGACTTGCGCAAGAGCTTGCATGTCAAAAGCGAACCTGGCGGCGTGGAAATGTTTACGGCCCGTTCGCAAGTGGTGATGGCTGCGCGGGCGGCGGGGGTGCAGTGTTTTGATACGATGTGGCCGAACTTAGACGATGAAGCCGGCTTTGAAGCGGAAACCATTCAAGCCCGCCAGTTGGGCTTTGACGGCAAGAGCTTGATCAATCCGCGCCAAATCGCCTTTGTGCATCAAACTTTTGCCCCAACCAAAGCCGAGATCGCTTATGCCGAAAAACTGATCCGGTCTTTCAACGCGCAACAAGATTCTGGGATCGGGGTCTACACCGTCGACGGCAAACTGGTGGATGTCCCGTTTTTCGATGATGCGCGGCGCGTTTTAGCCCAAGCAAAAGCGATCGGCATCTATCATGGAGAGCTATGAGGAGGAGAGTAAATGTTAAATGCAGTGAAACGTGACATCCCAGAGGCGCTATTGGCAGGGCGCACTGGGTATCAAGGCAAGTATGCCAAAGACGGTCAAAGCCTGCACAAAGCCGCGCCGACGATCACCCAAGCGCTTAAACCGCAAAAAAGCAAGTTGGCTGACTCGCTGAAGGCGGCTTGTGAAGCATGTGGGGCGCATGATGGGATGACGTTTTCGTTCCATACTGAATATCGCAATGGCGACAAGGTGGCGGCAATGGCGGCCAAAGTCTTGATCGAAGACCTCGGCCTTAAAGACATTACCGTGGCCGCCACGTCTTTGGGGGATGCGCAAGCCAACATGGCCCAATATATCAAAAACGGTCAAATCACCGGCGTGCAAACCAGCGGGGTGCGCGGGGTGATCGGCGAGGCGATTTCTGCCGGCGAATTGCAAACGCCGGCGATCATTCGCAGCCATGGCGGCCGGCCCCGGGCGATCGCAGCGGGTGAGGTGCATATTGACATCGCCTTTTTAGCCGCGGCTTCTAGCGATGCATTTGGCAACGCCAGCGGCATCCGTGGGAAAAACAACTGCGGCTCGATGGGATTTGCCATCGATGACGCCCATTATGCCGATCATGTGATCGTGGTCACCGATACCTTAGTGGATTTTCCCAATGTTCCTGCTGCCATCAACGGCGTGGATGTGGATGCGGTGTGCGTGGTCGATCAAGTCGGCGATCCCAGCAAGATCGCGACTAAAGAAGCGCGCATGACTCAAGACCCGCGGGAATTGATGATGGCCCAAGCGGTGGCGAAAGTCATCGCCGCCAGTCCGGATTTTAAAGACGGCTTTTCATTTCAAACCGGCGTCGGCGGCCCGTCTTTGGCGGTGAATCGCTATTTGGAACAATACATGACCCAACGGCAGATCAAAATGAGTTTTGCCTTAGGCGGCACCAGCAAGGCGATTTGTGACTTGCAAGACAAAGGCTTGGTCAACTACATCTTAGATACCCAAGATTTTGATCAAGGGGCGGTGGCACATTTTGCCACGCATCCCAACCACTTAGAATGCAGTCTGGATCAATACGCCAGCCCGGCCAACAAAGGGGCTTTCGTCAACAACTTGGATTTTGTCGTGTTGTCAGCGCTGGAAGTGGATGTGGACTTTAACGTCAACGTCGTCACTGGCTCTGACGGGGTCTTGCGCGGGGCGCCAGGCGGCCATCCGGATACCGCCGCCGGGTCCAAGTGTTGTATCATCGTGACGCCTTTGACGCGCGGGCGGATGCCAACGGTGTGCGATGCCGTCGTTACCGTCACCACCCCAGGCGACAGTGTGGATGTGGTGGTGACCGATTATGGCATCGCGGTCAATCCGCAGCGCCAAGATATCATTGCCCAACTCGATGCGGCCAATATCGCGCACACGACGATCGAAGCCTTGCGGGATAAAGCCTATGCGCTCGTCGGCACCCCAGCGCCGCTGGAATGGCAAAAGCGAGTCGTTGCGGTGGTCGAAGGCCGTGATGGCTCGATCGTGGATGTGGTGCGGCAAGTCAAGCCATTTGCGTTTTAACGCCAACCAAGACGCTGAGTTGAGCGGGTGCATCAAAAAAACACCCCAGCGCCGCGATTTCTATGAATCGCGGCGCCAGGGTGTTTTAGTGTGCAGGCAGTTATGCCCAGTAAGCTTCAGCGAGCTTGCGGCCTTGATCGATCTTTGCCCATTCTTGTGCGGGACTTAATTCATTGCCGCCATCGCAAGACGCAAAGCCGCATTGATGCGAAAGGTAGAGGTTTTCTTTGGGTAAGATCGCACTGGCTTGATCCAACAGGCGCAAGACGCGCTGTTCATCATCTAAGTCCGCGCGCTTGCTGGATAACAAGCCTAAAACCACTTCGACATTTGGCCGGTCTTGCAAGGCTTTTAAGGCCGAGATGTCGCCGGCGCGTTCGTCATCCCATTCCAAGAAGAACCGGTCGTAGTGCTGATCTTTCAAGAATTTCGTGGCGATCGCCGCGTAGCTGCCGCCAGCAGCGTGCCGCGAAGCGTAGTTGCCGCGGCAGTTATGCGTCCAGACTTTTAAGCCCAGTTCATGACCGTAATCACAAACCGCATTGTTGATAGCGACGAATTCATCGGCCATGGCCGCCACGCCGCCGTTACCTTCTGCAAAGAAGCTTTGGTCGTTGTCATCGGCAAATAATTCCCACAGGCAATCGTCAAATTGAATGATCTCTCCGCCGGCGTCTTTGTAATCGCGCAAGAATTCTTTGTAAGCATTGATCAAGCCAGCTTTAAGATCCGCTGCGGTTTGATATACTTGGTCTTCCCCGTAAAGATGGTCGAAGACGGCTAATTCAGTATAGGCATGCGCTGCGCCCCAGACCGTGGTTTTCACCGGGGTGTCGCCAGCTTGGGCTTTGAGGGTCTTGAAAATATCGATGAAGTGATGATTGTTACCAGACAGCGGCGCGGTGATCTTCAAGGCGATATCTTGGCGCGTTTCAAAATGACCACCGTCATGGTGTTCAAAAGTGTAGCCGTGATCGGCGATGTGGCGCTCAATGCCGCCAAAGCCCCAAATAAAGTCCAGATGCCACATCGACTTGGAATATTCGCCGTCGGTCAAAACATCGATGCCATGGGCTTTTTCTTCGCTGATCACTTGGGTAATGGCTTGGCTTTCCGTGTCTTGGTAGCCGGCAAAATCTTGATAAAACGGGTATTGAATATCTTCACGGTGTTCGATTTGATCCTTATAAGCGAGCAAGTTGCGCGGGCGAAGCAAGGAACCGACGAGTTGGAAACGAGATTGAGTCATGGATGTGTCCTCCGAATAAGTTGATGAGATCAGTCTAACAGTTTGATGATAAAATAGATAATACGTATTAATTAGATGCTATAATAGGCAAAACCTATAAGGAGGTTCCTATGCGCATCCAACAACTCGAATACCTAGAAAAAATCGCCGCCACCGGGTCGATCAATGAAGCGGCCAAGCAGCTGTTTATCAGCCAACCGTCGCTGTCGCAAGCGATGAAAGCACTCGAAAAAGAATATCACTTGCAGCTGTTTTACCGCAGCAAAGTCGGGATCACTTTAACGGATGCCGGGCGGGAGTTTATCAACTATTCGCGCGGGGTATTGGATCAAGTCAACTTGCTCAATGAGCATTTTCGCCAAGATACCGTGCGCAAACAAAGCTTTAGCGTCTCGGCGCAGCATTATGCTTTTGTGGTGCATGCCTTCGTCCAGCTGGTCAAAGAAATCGGCGGCGAAGAGTATCAATTCACCTTGCGCGAGACCCAGACGCAAAACGTCTTGGATGACATTCAACACTTTAAATCAGAAATTGGCGTCACTTACCTTAACAGTTTTAACGAAACCGTGATGCGCCGGTTGATCGCCGAAAAAGACTTAACATTCACGCCGCTATTCACCGCTTTGCCGCATGTGTTTGTCGGCCGTGATAATCCGCTCACTAAAAAAGCCCGCCTGACCTTGGCGGACCTGGCGCCGTATCCGTATTTGTCTTATGAGCAAGGGGACACGAATTCATTTTATTTTGCCGAAGAGATCTTGAGTACCTTGCCGCATCAAAAACACATTCAGATCTCAGATCGCGCGACGATTTTTAATTTAATGGTCGGCTTGGACGGCTATACGATTTCCAGCGGGATCATTTCCAGTGAGCTCAACGATGAAAAAATCGTGGCGATCCCGCTGGATGTCGATGATTCCATGACCTTAGGCTACTTGCGGCATAAGAAGATCGAGTTAAGCGCTACCGCCAAGCGCTACTTAGGGTTGTTAAAAGCCCACATTCGCAACTATGGGTTTACCGTGGCGGATTAACCAGACACCGTGCAGCTTTTCCCAAAGCGGCTTTGCAGTACTCACTGGGCACCAAAAAAGCGCCGAGCAGCCGAAATTTTCGACTGCTTAGCGCTTTTTTGGTGCACGTTTGCGTTAGTTGTTGACGCGGTGTTCGACCCAGCGCGATAACCAAGTCAATAAGGTGATAATGATCAAATAGATCAAGGCGACCATCGTCCAGATCTTGAAGCCTTCCATGTTGCGGGCAATGATGATCTTCCCAGTTTGGGTAAGTTCCATCAAGCCGATGACACTTAAAATCGAAGTATCCTTCAAGGTGATGATGAATTGGTTGATGAAACTGGGGATCATGATCTTCAACCCTTGCGGCAAGATCACGTATCGCATCGCCTTGCGCCATGGCAGCCCTAAGCTGCGGGCGGCTTCCATTTGGCCGATCTCGACGGCATCGATGCCGCCTTTGACAAAGGCCGCAGTATAAGCCCCTTCATTCAAGGTCAAAGTGACGATCCCGGCGATGAACGCAGGGATCTTGGTGCCGGTCAAACTCGGGATCCCGGTGTAGACGAACAAGGCTAAGACCAGCAAGGGCAAGCCGCGGAAAATATACACGAAAGTCGTTGAAACCCCGCGGGCCAAGCGATTGGGCATCATGCCCAACAAGCCGATCAACACCCCGACGATCGTGGCACAAACGATCGCCACGACTGTCAGATACAAGGTCTCTTTCAAGCCGTCTAACAACGTCGTGCGGTTTTCTTTCAAAAGGCCGAAGAAGCTGCGATCACTTTCTTGCGTCTTGGCATTTTTCTTTTGTTGCGACGCCACAGTGCCATTGCCTAGATATTTGGCGACGATCTTGTCATAAGTGCCGTCTGCTTTGACTTTTTTGATCCCAGCGTTGATCTTGGCCAGCAAGTCGTCGTTGCGGCCCTTGTTCAAGGCGATGCCATAATACTTGACGGTTTCTGGCTTGGCGACGATCTGCAGCTTCATGCCAGTGGCGATGGAATATTGCAAGACTGGCTGATCATCGAAGCAGGCAACGGAATTGCCGGTGATCACATCTTGATACATGTTGTTGGAATCGTCGAAGGTAACGGTGGTGAAGCCATATTTTTTCTGGATGCTGGTGGCGTAATCAGCCGCCGCCGTCCCGGTTTTGATGGCCACGCGTTTGCCGCGCAGATCCTTAAGGCTATGGATATTGGAGCCTTTTTTCACCGCAGCTACAGGACCAGTCGGATAATACGGCTTAGACATGGCAAACTTCTGCTGCCGTTCTGGGGTGATCGTCATCCCGGCGATGACCCCGTCGATCTGCTTGGCTTCCAGCGCTTGGACTGCGGCGTTGAATCCGACTGGCTTCACCGTGGCCTTGAAGCCTTCAGCCTTGCCGATCGCATGGATCAAGTCGATATCGATGCCGACATACTTATTATTCTTGTCCGCAAATTCAAACGGCGCATAACCCACATCGGTGTAAAAGGTATACGTCTTTTCAGCCGCTTGAGTTGGAGTGGGTTGGGCAAACACCGCGGTGAAAAGCGTCGCGAGCCCAACCATGAGTGCGAGTATTAGTGCTGGTTTCTTTTTCATATGATTGCTCCCTGGAGACTGTGAATTTGGAGTGACTCCTGCCTCGCAGTATTAAGAATAGATGAATGTTGCCGGGGTGTCCACATTTTCTGTAAGCTAACCGGACATGGATGGGAGCAGGGATAGAAAATATGCGGTTTGGTGCAAACAATAGTTGGGTTACGGGAAAACGATTTTATGATGAGAACCAAATAATTGGTTGGCCAAGATTATCTTAAAAATCAACTTGTTATATAATGAATACATCGTCATTATCAAGATGAGGTGAGGACGATGTTGACAATTTCGCGTTTTATTTATTTACTGCTGGCAGGAATCGCTGCAGGATTGTTGAGTACGACAGTAGGATTGGCGTCGCTGGTTTCTTATCCAGCCTTGCTAGCCATTGGGATTCCCGCTATCAATGCTAATGTGACCAACACGGCGGCGCTGATTTTTACCGGTTTAGGGTCTTCTTTGTCATCGTTTAAAGAGTTGCGGCAGTACCGGCAGTTGATGTGGCGAGTCACGGTTTGGTCACTTTGTGGCGGGATCTTAGGCAGTCTATTATTGGTCGCTTTGCCGGCTGACTCCTTTGAACGCGTGGTGCCTTTTCTGGTTGCAATGGCAGGGGTTTTGATGCTTTGGGGCAAAAAACCTGATCAAGACACCGTGAAAGTTGAGGCCGATGGTCCAGGCAGCCGGTGGTTAAAGCGGATCGCGATTTTAGGGGTTGGATTATACATCGGCTACTTCGGCGCCTCTGCGGGCTTGATGATGCTGGCTATTTTGACGATCACGCTGCCGACTTCGTTAGGCGTGACGAATGCGCTCAAGAATTTTGCGATTTTTGCGGCAAATTTAATGGCCGTGGTGATTTATTCATTGACCGTCAAGATCTATTGGCTGTTGGTGATTCCATTGGGGATCGGATTCTTTATCGGTGGGTATATCGGGCCCATGGTGATGAAGAAGATCCCGACAAAGATCTTAAAAGTGATCATTGCCATTGCGGCTTGGGGATTATCGATATATTTATTTAAACGGGCATATTGACATATTTGAGGGGGCATCTACGGTGAAAAATGGTGATAAGTATCAAGAAAAAATCAATGTCGCCTATGATGTGTTGACTTATAAGATCGGCAGTTATCATTATAATTGGCATCATGAAATCGAGCTGTTGTGGTTGCTGACCGGTGAGATCGAAGTCAATGTCGAAGGCGATCGCCATCATCTTTTTGCCAATGATATGATCGTGATCAACTCCAACAAAGGCCATGCAACGTTTGCCCTGCAAGTGAATAGTGTCGCAGTGCGGTTGCATATTGCGCCTAGTTTTTTCATCAGCCAAGGCGCGCAGATCGGCAAAGGCCAGATCCATTTGGAGACAACACAACAAAAAAATTCCCCCGTATTTGCCCAGTTGCGCGCTTATTTGTCACAATTGACACTGTCAACGACGCGATTGCAGCAATCAGCGGCGGTTTATCAAATCGCTGCCAGCTTGTATACGAACTTCTTCAGCGCCGGAGCAGAGACCTTCGAGTTCGCGCAAGATAATCCCGTTTTAAAACGCGCCACTGAGTACATCTCGCGCCATTATGCCGATGATCTGCGACTTGATCAGTTAGCGCAACGCTATAATTATTCGAGTGCGTATCTTTCGCGGTTGTTTAAAAATGAACTTGGGATCAACTTCTACGAATTCTTGGTCCGCTGCCGGTTGCAACATGCGGTGTTTGATTTGACCCATTCTAATGATCTGATCGTCGATATCGCTTATCAAAACGGCTTTCATGAAGTTAAAGCATTTAACACGATGTTTAAAAAGCACTTTGGCAAGACGCCTTCTGCCTATCGCCAAAGCATTACGCCTGAGGTGCTTGCAGAAGATCATGGCTTTAAGCAAGCCCTGTCACCAGCGGATCAAGTTGCCGTGCAAGCCGCCTTTAAACAGCAATTGGCACAACAGCGGACGCCTTGTGATGAATGTACGTTCCATCAAGATGCGCTTCGCTGTCACGACTTAGTGACAACATTGCGGCCATTGCTTAATCGCAAAAATTGACTATAGGCAACGTTTGACATCTTGCCATTGTGAAACATTCCACTATTGCTCAAAATACTCGCTAACCACGAGTATTTTTTTGTCTAAAATCGAGACAGCGCTTTCAATTTTACCCTCGATCAGTTGATTTTCCGTGCTTTAATCGTGGTGACTAAGGGTTAGATGAATCATGGCACAACTGTGATACTAAGGGCATCAACAACAAGGAGGCACCATCATGGTTGTGAAATATCAATATGCAGAACCGACCTTCTCAGCGAAGGGCACCCAAATGAGAGATATCTTGGCCAATTATATTGCCGTTGTCAGTCGGCGCTTGCCAGACGATGTAACCAGCAAGCTTAAGGAATTAGCAAAAGTGGAAGTCGATCCATTGCAGGAACTGATCTATGACACGATGAAAGAAAATCAGTTGCTCGCTGAAAAAATGAAGCGGCCCAGCTGTCAAGATACTGGCGCACTGCAGTTCTTTGTTAAAGTCGGCGCAAAGTTCCCGTTGTTGGCAGAACTCAATGATATTTTGAAGTCAGCCGTTTATCGGGCCACCAAGGAAGCCCCTTTGCGGCATAATGCCGTTGAGACGTTTGACGAATATAATACCGGCCTCAATATTGGTAACGGCATTCCATCCGTATTCGTAGATCTGGACGGGGATTCTGATCGTTGTGAGATGTATGTCTATATGGCCGGCGGTGGCTGCACGCTGCCTGGTGAAGCGATGGTATTGATGCCAGGCCAAGGTTATGAAGGCGTGGTCCGGTTCGTCATGGATCGCATGACCAGTTATGGGATCAACGCTTGCCCGCCATTATTGGTCGGTGTCGGCGTGGCCACTTCTGTTGAAACCGCGGCGATGAATTCCAAGCTGGCTTTGATGCGGCGGGTCGACTCGGTTTCCCCAAATGCTAATGCAGCGAAGTTGGAACATTTGTTAGAAGACGGCATCAATAACATTGGCTTAGGCCCTCAGGGGGTTGGTGGCCGCAAGTCCGTCATGGGTGTCAACGTGGTCAATACGGCGCGGCATCCATCGACGATCGGTGTTGCAGTATCTACAGGCTGCTGGTCCCATCGTCGCGGGTTGATCAATTTTGATGCAGACCTGAACTATGACTTACCTTATAACAAAGGAGTAGAACTATGAAAACATGGCATTTAACCACCCCGATTGAAGATGCAGATATTGATGACATTCGCATTGGTGACATTGTGTACTTGGAAGGGACTTTGGTCACCTGCCGTGACGTGGCGCACCGCCGGCTAGTCGAAGAACACCGGCCGCTGCCTGTCGACGTTGCTAAAAAAGCGATCTTGCATGCTGGCCCGATCATTCGCGATCTTGGCAATGATCAGTATGAAATGGTTGCCGTTGGGCCTACCACAAGCATGCGGATGGAAAAGTTTGAAGAAGAGTTCATCAAGCAAACCGGCGTTAAGCTGATCGTTGGTAAAGGCGGCATGGGTCCAGGAACTGAAGCCGGCTGTAAGAAATATCATGCCTTGCATCTGGTTTACCCTGCCGGCAACGCCGTGTTCGCTGCGACTAAAGTTGAAAAAATCGTTGATGCCCAGTGGAAAGACTTAGGCATGCCAGAGACGCTTTGGGTATGTAAAGTGAAAGACTATGGCCCTTTAATCGTTTCGATCGACACGCAAGGCAATAATTTGTTTGAACAGAAAAAAGTTGAATATAACCGGCGCAAGGAAGAAGAAATCGCAATAATCAACAAAGAGGTCAAGTTCATCAAATAGTGATCAATATGGAGAAGGCTTATGATTATTGCATTAGCATTGCTGATGATTATCAGCTTTATATGGTTGTTATCCAAAAATAAATTATCCATCCTAGGCGCTTTAGTCATCGTGCCGCTTGTTTTTGGTGTCATTATCGTGCTCTTTACGAGTGCGACGTTTGGTGACATGTTTAAGTGGATCACCGATGCACTGTTTTATTCGGTCGATAGCAAGACTGGCGATGTCAGTTTAGGCGTGGTTTCACCAGGCTTGTTGATCTTATTTGCGGTCATGTATTTTGACCTGATGTTAGACGTTGGGCTTTTTGATCCGTTATGCTGTTTCTTCATTCGCAAGGCCAAAGGCGACCCGCTGAAGGTCACCATGGCCACGGTGTTGACTGCCACTGTTGTGACCATGAATGGGGATACGACCACGACGATCATCATCTGTGTCGCAGCGTTTCTTGAGCTGTATCGCTCCTTGCACATGAGCTTATTGTATTTGGCTATTTTGATCGTAACGCCTATCGGGATCTTTAATCAATTGCCTTGGGGCGGGCCAACGATCTCTAATGCCACGGCGTTAGGGGTTTCGGTGAATGGCTTGTTCAAGTCATTACTGCCAGGGATGTTAGCCGCTGAAGTATTTGCGATCGGCTTAGCTTGGTATTTTGGTCGTAAAGAACGGCGTCGGCTTGAATGGGATGCCAGTGGCGCCGGCGGTCCAGACAAGGCCATGCTGGAGCGCATGCAAGACGCGATCCGCAACAAGAATCCTGAATTGAAGCGGCCAAAGATGTATGCGTTCAACCTGATTTTAACTTTTGGGATCTTATATCTGCTGATCGTTGGGGCTGCTCATGGGGCTATCTTGTTCATGATCGGCACAGCGTTAGTGGTCACCTTGAATTATCGCGAAGTGAGTTTGATCAATGAACGGTTAGATGCGGTGGCTGCAGATGCACTGGGACCAGCGTTGGCATCATTTGGTGCTGGGGTATTTTCCGGTGTTTTGACCGGATCAGGGATGGCGACCGGACTTGCGCAAGGGATCACTGCCATTATTCCAGCATCTTTGGGGAGTCACATGGCACCGATCTATTCCATCATTTCTGCCCCTGCAATTTGCTTCTTGCCGCAAGATGCGTTTTACTTTGGGATCGCCAAAGTCGTGGCCAATGTCATGAACAACTTTGGGATCACGCAAATGCAAGCCGCTGTGGCTTCGATGGTCGGGCAGTCATTCCGATTGATCTCGCCAGTCATCCCAGCATTGTATATGTTGACGGATCAAACTGAGTTGAATTTCGTCGATTTTCAAAAGAAGTATGTCAAGTATTGTTGGCCGATCCTGTTCATTTACATCATCGTTTATGCCATCACAGGAATGTTGCCAATTTGACGATTGAAGCATGATGATCTGCGTATTGTTAGTGAGAGCCAATCAACAAATGAGGCGAAAAGCTGAAGGTTGGTTGGCTTTTCATGTTGATGCCAACCATCAGCGCAAAGGAGGCATAGGATGTTCCGTTTTTTTAAGAAAAAGCAACCGGCGGCGCCTGTTGAGGCACCGAAACCGGC
>NZ_RHOI01000033.1 GCF_003946165.1 Lacticaseibacillus baoqingensis
AACTCAACTCATCAAAGATAACAGTTCATCTCACGGTGTCGTGCCATGGGGTGGCTAACTTGTTCTTGCAATTTGCGGTCGAGATTTTACCGGCGATACGGTTTAAGCTTTTGACGACTTGCGGATGCGCCTTGGCAAAACTCGTCAGCATCAAAGGCGAGCCTTGATAAGGCGGGAAGAAGGACTTGGTGTCTTGCAGCAACACCAAGTGATATTTCTTGATTTGCGGATCTGTGGTGTAAGCATCTGTCACAGCCAAACTGCCTTGGGCCAGCGCTTGATAGCGCAATGACGGCTCCATGGTTTTGACGTTGTGAAACGCCAAGCCATAAGCTTGCTTTAAGCCAGGATAGCCATCGCTTTGCTGATAGAAGTCCGGATCAAAGCCGGCGCGCAGTTCTGGGTACTGGGCTAAATCAGCGATAGTCTTGAGGTGGTATTTGGCAGCGGTAGCTTGGGTGACGGTCATGCCGTAGCCGTTTTGATACGCCATTGGAGGCAGGAGGGTCATGTTAAACTGCTGGCTTAAAGCGGTTTTGCCGGTTTGGTAAGCTTGGTGCGGGTCGTGGCTGATAGGCTGATCGGTTTTAACCAGCGATTGCAAGACGGTGCCGGTGAACTCCGGGTAAATATCGATTTGCTTAGCTTGCAGCGCCTTAAACAAGAAGCTGGTGCCGCCAAAATTTCGCTTTAAGGTGACATTCACGTTTGGCTCATCGGCTTGGATCAGGTCTTTGTAGAGATTGATCAAAAGCTCGGGTTCGCCGCCCATTTTGCCGGCGATCGTGATCGTTGCGGGTTGCGAAACAGTTGCGGCATGCACGCCATAGGTCCCGCCGCCGACCACGGCCAACGCCGCGCCGCCGATCACAAGGTGTTTCAACGAAGTATGGGACAAAAGCTTGATCAATCCGCTGGCGATCAAGGCTAATCCGGCGGCCAACACGGCGCCGATCAATAACGCGGCGTTGTTGTTGCTTTGGATTCCCAGCAGGATATACGTGCCTAGTCCGCCGCCGCCAATCAACGCTGCCAAGGTGGCGGTGCCAATGATCATCACAACGCCGATGCGAATGCCTGAGAGGATCATCGGCATCGCTAGCGGCAGTTGCACGCGCAGCAGTTTATAGCGGCGCGAAACGCCCATGGCATCAGCCGCTTCGATCAACAATGGATCAATGTTGGTCAATCCGGCATAAGTGTTCTGAAAAATCGGCATGATCGCGTACAAAACCAAGGCGATGATCGCAGGCACCGTGCCGATGCCGACAAAAGGGATCAACAAGCCGAGAATCGCCAAGCTGGGAATCGTTTGAATGATGCTGGCGATTTGCAGCACGAACTCACCGGCACGGCGGTGATTCATTAAGAGTATGGCCAGCGGGATCGCGATCAAGATGGTCATGATCGTGGCGATGATTGACACGGCGATGTGTTGGCCTAAGGCGACTAAGAGTTCATGACTGTTGGCTTGGGCGTAGTGAAGGGCTTGGTTAAACATGGCTTAGGCCTCCTTTTGGGCAAGTGGCCAGGTAGGCAATCAAGTCGGCTGCGGTGAGTTGTGTCGCACCGACTTGCACGACCGATTCTGGAGCGGCATGCAGCAGTGCAGCCCAGGTATAAATGGAAGTCGAGCTGAATAAGGTTTTGTCGGCGGCGTGGTGAGCCGGCCGGCCAAAGCCCGCCGCCACCACTTGCGCCAGTGTTTGCTGTGCGGCAATGACATCTTTGAAGAAATCCGCGACAAAAGCGTTGGCCGGGGCGGCCAGCACTGCTTGCGGGGTGCCGACTTGTTGCAGGCGGCCATTGTGCAGCACCGCCATGCGGTCCGCCAGCCGCAGCGCTTCTTGCATATCATGCGTGACAAAAATGATCGTTGTGGCGAGTTTTTGATGCAGCCGCAAGATCAGGTTCTGCAACTGGCGCTTGGCCACTGGGTCCAATGCAGAGAAAGGTTCGTCCATCAACATCAGTTTGGGGTCAGCCGCCAAGGCGCGCACGATGCCGACGCGTTGGGCCTCACCGCCAGAAAGCTGTGCCGGCTTGCGCTGGGCATACAGCTTGGGATCCAAGTCGACCAGCTGCAGCAAGTGTTCGATGCGCGGCTTGATTTGGGCCTTGTCCCACCCTAATGCCTCGAGTTGCACTGCGGCATTTTGCATCACGGTCATGTTCGGAAACAGCGCGCTGGACTGGAGCACATAGCCGACATGGCGCCGCAGTTGTTGCAGGTCTTGGTCAGCCACCGATTCGCCATCGATCAAGACTTGACCGCTGGTAGGAACGACTAGGCGATTGACGGTTTTAAGCAGTGTGGTTTTGCCGCTGCCAGAAGGGCCGACTAAGACGAATAGCTCGCGCGAGTTGACGCGCAAGTTTACGGCTTGCAGCGCGGTGTCGTCAGCATATTGTTTGGTGATGGCTTTAAATTCGATCAAAATATCCGCTCCTGTCGCTCGCAGGCGTAATGACAAAATGTCACGCGGCGAGATAGTTTGGCTTAACTGTTGATGCGGCGCAATCGCTGTGTACGGCTTAAAGGAACCTGCTTGATTGCGCCAGAATCAGTTATAAACTATCTCGCCACGTGACAGTCAACGGCTGCTTTGAAGCGAGAGGATGGTTTGTTCGATTAGCTTTGTGTTACTTAGGCGCGCTTTTGATATGCCAGCAAACTCAACGGCATGAAGATCGCGATCATGCTGATGCCGCAAAGCAAGGCAACAGTGGCATGCAGCCCCCAAATACCGGTAGTCAGCAAGGTCCGCAGCGCCGTGACGGTGTAGCTGACCGGATTGGCCTGCACGATCACTTGCAGGAAACTAGGCAGCGTTTTGACTGGCACAAAGGCGTTGGATAAGAACGTCAGTGTCAAAATGATCATCATCGATAAACTGCCGATCAATTCGGCGTTCTTGGCCATCAATCCCACCAAGGCAAAGAGCCAAGAAGCTGACCAGCCGATGAAAATCGCCAATAATAAAGCCGCGGCAAGCATTGGCAGACTCACCGTCGGCCGCCAGCCCATGACCAACGCGGTGAGCAGCGCCATGATCCCTGCCAGCAGCAAGCGCAAGACGTCGCCTAGCAGTTGGCCAGCCAGCGGTACGATCGCGGCGATCGGCAGCGTTTTGAAGCGATCAAAGACACCGTGATTGATATCTTCGCGCAGCTGCTGGCCGGAACCTGATGCTGCGTTGAGGATACTTTGGATCAAGATCCCTGGTACCAACAGCGGCAAGTAGGCGTGAACACTGCCGGCAATGGCGCCGCCGAACAAATAACCAAATAGCAATGTAAACAGCACCGGCTCCATTAGCACATCGCTGAAATTATCCGGATCATGCAAGGTTTTCAGCAGGTTGCGCTGCGTCATGGTCAGGATGTTGCTTAAGGTGTGACTTTGATTAAACAAATGCCTTTCCTCCTTAGTTCTTCCCGACAGTCAGCTTAAAAAACACTTCATCCAATGATGGTGAGGTGATGGCAAATTGGCTGACGCCGATCTTGGCTGCCGCCAACTGATCAAGCAAGCCGGCACAAACTGGCAGCTGGTCATCGGCAAGGGCGACAGTTAATGACCGCTGACCAACTTGAATCGGCTGTTTGATGGCTGCTTGAAGGATCCGTTGGGCTTCTGCCAGCATCTTGGCGGCAGTGACTTGCAGGCGCAGTTGTTTGCCGCCGACGCGTTGGCCCAGTTCAGCAGGGGTGCCGATCGCTTGCAGTTTTCCGTGATCGATCAACGCGATGCGATCGGCAAATTGCGCGGCTTCTTCCAGGTATTGAGTAGTGAGTAAAACTGTTGAACCGCTTGCCACCATGTCTTTGATCACGCGCCACATTTGATCGCGCGTGCGCGGGTCTAAGCCGGTGGTAGGCTCATCTAAAAACAAGAGCTTAGGTTTGCCCACCAAGCTCACTGCCAGATCCAAGCGCCGCCGCATCCCGCCGGAAAATGTTGCCAGGGTTTGATGTGCTGAGGCGACTAGATCAAAGGCCGCTAATAACTCAGTGGCGCGGCGGCGAGCAGCGCGGTGCGTTAAGCCTGACAATTGACCAAAGATCATGAGGTTTTCAGTTGCGGTGAGGTCTTGATCAATGGCGGCGGTTTGACCAGTGACGCTAAATTGCTGTTTGGCCAGGCGGCTTTGGGTTTGCGTATCAAAGCCGTTAAGCAAGATTTGGCCTTGATCTGGACGCAACAGCGTTGTCATCATTTTGATCAAGGTGGTTTTGCCTGCGCCGTTTGGGCCTAGCAAGCCGAAGATCTCGCCTTGATGCACGTTAAACGAAACGTCTTGCACGGCAGCGTGGTTGCCGAAGTGTTTAGAAATATGATTGACTTGGATCATGTTAGGATTGGTCATATTTGCCTCCTTGAGATTTAATCAGGTGACCTGACTAAAATATCATAAGGGCCCCTGATTAATATGTCAAGTGCGCTGCTGGGTAATGCTGTATACTGAAGAAAACAAAAAGATGGGATGATGTGTGGTGGCAAATGAAGCCAAAGCGGAGTTGGCAGCGGGGAAACTGGCAGAGTATGAGCAGCTCAGCAAGATCTACGACGATATCGTCAAGCAAACGCGGCCGCATTTAACAGTGGAAGGCCAAGGCAAGATCTTGCTGGCATTGACAGATGAAGATCACCAATCGCAGCGGCAATTGGCGACGCATTTGGGGATGTCGCCGCAATCGACCAGTGAATTTGTCGCCAAACTAGCCAAGCGCAACTTGGTGACGTTAAGCAAATCGACCAAAGATCGCCGCGTGAATCTCGTCAGCTTAACTGATGCAGGCCGCCAAGAAATTACGTCTGCCGCCCAAGAAGTACCGCCGTTTCTGCAGGCGTTGAGTGAGGCGGAACAAGATCAGTTGGCGGCATTGTTGACCAAGATCACCAACGCCATGTACGCTGATATCGACGCGGCCAATCCGACTTTGGGGGTCAAGTTCCATAAGCTGTTTGCGGCGCATTATTTGAAGCGGTTTAAGAAATAAATCAGCGGCGCTTGCTAAAACACACCAGCCCAGCTGCCATGATCCTGGCAGCTGGGCTGGTGTGTTTTGACGTTGTGTGATAAACGCGGTGATGCGGGGCCGACTTAGCGCAAAAGGGCGCTTAATCGGGCGCGAAAAATCGGCGTCCACAGTTTTGCATAGCCCAGTTGCGTCGGGTGGGCATCGTCAAACATTGCAAAAGCGTGCGCGCTGGTGGCACTGGCTAAAGCTTGATCATGACGCAAATCGAGGATCGCAAAGTCGTACTTGGCTTGGAGCTGATATAGCTTGGTGATCAGCTGTTGATACTCAGCGTCAGGTTTGCGCAGACAGGTATAAAACATGATCGGGCAGTGCCATTCCTGATTGACCCGGGTGATGATGGCTTCGATGGCACCGATGGTCGTGGTGGTGTCAAAGTCACTGACGCCAGCGGCTGTGATTGCACCTAAGGGTTTGCCGGCGCGGCCGTCGTTGGTGGAAAGTTGACAGACGAAAGCGTCAGGTTGGGTTTGCGGCTGGAAGCGGGCAAAGCGGGAAATGTAGCTGCTGTGCTCATGCCCGGCTAAAGTGGTGCCAGTCACGGCCAGCTTATCGGCAATGATGCCGTCGCTGGCCACCAGATCGTCGACAAAAGATTGCCCCAAAGCGGCAGCCCCATATGTAATGGATGAGCCTAAGAAGACAATATGTTTGCCGTATAAAGGCGAGCTGGGGTTTAAGGTGAAAGCAGCAGGCGCGTATTTTGGCTGATTGCCAATGATGAGGCTGGCGGCAGGTTTGCGGTACTTGATCAGCAAGGCAGCTGCTGCAGCCAAACTGACAGCGGGGATGATAGTCGATTTTTGCATGAATTGGACCTCCTGCGATAAGGGTAGGGCGAAGGCGCGGCGCTGACAAGTGAATATATTACCCAAAAAGGGTCACGCCGAGAAAGTGCGTGGAGCGCTCAACGTGACACTGTGGTTATTTGGCCAGCTCCCGACTGTCTTTAACATACCCCATTAACGTTTCCAGCGGCGTACCGTGGTCCAGTTGGTAAGACAGCCAGTGCTTTTTGTTCATATGATAAGCCGGCAGCGCCGTTTTGGCGGCCAGGCGTGCCGTGACGACTGCAGGATCGGCCCGCGCCACCAACACATCCACGGCATCGGTCCCGTCTAGGCCCAATTTATCAGCGGAGACTTTCACCAACAAGGCGTACCACTTGCGGTTGTCGCTGCGGCGAATGATCGCGTTGTTAGGAAAGTTGGCCCACAAGAATTCAGGGTGCTCGTCGTACTTTTTGCCGATAGCGTCGATCATGGCGTCCATTTGCCCGGTGGTAAACATGGTGGGCACAAAGCAATCCTTGGCGATTGCTTCAAGTGTGGCGACATATGCACCGCGGATCTGGCCGACAAACATGCCAGAGTTGGCCGGATCCAGGTGCAAAACATAAGGCAAGCCGGATTCTTGATCGATCACGGTGGTGGTGACCGTGTCGTCTTTGATCGTCACGACTAACTCGAAGCCTTGCACCAGCGGGGTTTGATAGCGCCACTGGGCTTGGTCATAGGTGAAGCCGAAGTGCTTGAGCTTGGCGGCGTCTGGCTGCCGGTGCTTAAAGATATCATCTTGAATTGACATGATGGATCCTTTCTTGAAATTAATGGGTTGACTGTCACGCTGCGGGACAGTTTACACTGATGTTGTTCCGGCGGCGTATCACCAAAAAGCGGCAATGGTGCCTGGTCGCACTGTGCTAAACTAGTTATAAACTATCACGTCGCGTAACAGTCAAGGCAAAGGACGATGCAATGCTTAAAATTAGTGACATGGCGAAGCTGGCCAATACCACCCGGCGGACGCTGATCTTTTATGACGAACAAGGGGTGTTCAAACCTGCGCAGAAAAGCGATTCAGGCTATCGCTACTATGATTATAAACAACTTTATGATCTGATGACGATCCTGGGATTGCGCAATATCGGGTTGTCGCTGGAACAAATCAAGGCCATTCAAAGCGGCGGTCAGCCCGCGCTGCCGGTGCTGCGCCAAGCGCAAGCCAAAATCAGCGACCAGATCAAGAAGCTGCAGCGCATTCAAGCGGTGTTGGATCAGCGGCTGCACCAACAAGCCCAAACTTCAGCGCCGCAGTTGTATGTGCCTGAAGTAGCCACGCTGGCACCTGCGACGTTTTGGTGTTCACGCAAGGCCGTTGATTGCACCGAGCAAGAAGTCGCGCAGCTGTTTGCAGAATTTTATCAAGAACTCGATGCTATGACCCTGCTGGATACGGCGACGTCGGGTTTTTTGACCGATTTGCCGGTGAGTGATCCGGCGGGTTACAAAGATGCCGGCTTTCGGATCTTGAAAGCCACGGATCAAGCTGACAGCGCCGATTATCTGCCGCTTTTGGAAAAGCCTGCCGGCCGTTATGTGCGCGTGTGGATCGAAAACACTGCTGCTGGGATCGATCGCGGCTTGAAGGCGTTGAAAGCTTACTGTGAGGCGCAACACCTGCAGGCCCAAGACCGCTTATGGCAATTGAATTCCGGCGATACGCTGGTGGAAAATGGGGCGACGCAATATGGCTGGCTGGAGTATGCCGTCAGCTGAGCGCCGCAGCCCGTTAGAAGGAGGGAATTTTTATGCAAGCAATTAAACTGACTGGCCCTTGTGCGGCAAGTGACTTGAAACCAACTGAGGTGCCAACGCCAAAGCCCAAGGCCGGGTGTGATGTGGTGCAAGTTAAGGCGTTTGGGGTCAACGAATCTGAAGTCACCAGTCGCAAAGGCGAGTCGGATGGCGATTTTCAATATCCGCGGATCTTGGGCATTGAAGGCGTCGACGTTGTTTCAGCCACTGCACCAGATTCGCCTTACGCGGTTGGCCAGCAGGTGGCAATGATGATGGGCGGCTTAGGCCGCGCCATCGATGGCGCTTATGCGCAGTACTGCTTGGTCCCGCACACTGCGATGATCCCGCTGGACACCAAGCTCGACTGGGCGACAGTCGGCGCCTTGCCGGAAATGCTGCAAACCAGCTACGGCTCATTGCACACCGGCTTGGCCTTGCAAGCTGGTGAAAGTGTGTTGATCCGCGGCGGCTCGTCGACGGTCGGCTTGATGAGCATCGCCTTGGCCAAAATGGCTGGTGCCACGGTGTTCGCCACCACGCGCAATCCCGCCAAAGTCGACAAGCTCAAGGCCTTTGGCGCCACGCATGTCTTAATTGATGATGGCCAGCTTGCGCCTCAGGTACACAAGCTCTTGCCTGATGGCGTGGATAAGGCGCTGGAGCTGGTGGGTACGACGACGCTGTTTGACACGTTTGCTGCAGTCACTGCCGGCGGCCGCGTGTGCTTCGCCGGCGGGCTTGGCGGCGGTTGGGATATCGCGCATTTCTCACCGTTTATGATCCCTAGCGGCAAGTCTTTGACCAGTTACGCCGGCGAAGCCAAAGATCTGCCGGCGCAGGCTTTCAATGAGGTGCTGCAAGCCATTGCTGATAACCAGCTCAAGGTGCCGATCGCCCAGGTGTATCACGGCCTTGAACAAGTCGGTGCCGCCCAAGCTAATCTGGAATCCGGCCATTTTGTGGGCAAGCATGTGGTGGTGTTAGCATAATCGATAAAATCAACCGTCGACACACGTCTTTGTCGGCGTTTTTTTTGTGATCATTGAAATGTGCGGCATAAACTATTATGGTGGTACGTAGAGATCAGTAGGCATCGATCCAAGCATTTTTTCGGCCGCTTGGGGCGATCGTTACTTTTGGGTGTTCAAAGAATAAGGGGTATGATGATGAATCAACGCAATACCGGCTTCGGCCGACTCATGGCAATCGGCGCGACGCTAGGATTAGCTGTGGCGCTGCTGGCAGGATGCGGGCAACAAAGCAAACAAGGAGCCGCATCCAGTACCAAAACCTCAAGCAGCGTGGCGGCTAAGGCTAAGTCGCAAACAACGAGTGCGTCAAAGGCATCCGCACAAGCGTCATCGCAGGCCAAAGCCAAGACGCCTTGGGACGCGGCCAAAGATCAGCAACTCAAGGCATTCATCGATCAATGGGCGCCGACAATGGGGCAAGCCTACACCGAATATGATGGCCATCATCCTTTGAAGACGTCGACTGGGGTCACTTATCCTGACGCGTTAAACGGCATGGCCATCAATGGCGACCCAGGGACGATCGGGTGGAGCCCGCAAGGCAACGGGAACTATGATTACAACGTGGTGGCGATCTACAACTATGATGGCACCGTACCGCCATTGCCTAACCGGATCACTTATGTCTTTGCCTTTCACCATTCACAGCCGGTTGTGTTAGTCGATCAATCCCGCGATGGCGAACCGGCGTTGTCCCCCACGCAAAACGCGGATGTGCGCAATGGCTTCACCAAAGTCGCCAATGGCACCGCGCCGGCTAAAAGCGCGCAGCCGGCAGCTAATCAGGCCGCTCAGTCCCAAGCATTAGATCCAAAAACCGTTGGGGTGCTGTTGGCAGAATATCGTGGCGATAATGTGACGGCAGATAATTTTTTGCATTTTGCCAACAACACTGCCTTATATCCGTATATCGTAGACAGTGAAACAGCTGATAGTCAAATCCCGTATCGCATCAACAAGACGGATGTGACTTATGGGGTGCGCGATCCGAATCATACGACGTCGGAAAACGTCTTTATCGATCATACGGTCAGCTTGCAGGACTTGCAGGCTAAGTATTACCATACCCCGGCGCAAATCGCGGCGATCAAAGCCGTGGTCGCGCGCTTGAAACTAGAGTAAGTGCGTTTTAACCCCGCCGCTTAGGAAAAATTCCTGGGCGGCGGTTTTTTTTGACCAAACTTGATATAGGTCAAGTTTAATTGTGCCCCATCACGGTAAGCTGTACTTGTAAATAAGAGAGATGGGGTGTCAATATGAAGTTTCAAGCGTGGCTCCAAAAGCATACGAATCATTTAACCGCTATCGTCGCGGCACTGATCGTCATTGGCTATGCCAGCAAGTGGCTGGCGCAAAACACATTGATCTATAACGCGGCTTTGATCGTCGCTTCGATCATCGCCGTGATGCCAATCGCCTTGCACGCGTTTCAGGCGTTGAAGGTCAAGGTGATCTCAATTGAATTGCTGGTCACCATTGCAGTGGTCGGGGCATTCATCATTGGCGAATACAATGAATCCGCGATCGTGACCTTCTTGTTCTTGTTCGGGAATTTCTTGGAACAAAAAACACTGTCCAAGACCCGTGAGTCTATCAAGTCATTGACCGAAATGGCGCCGACCACCGCCGCAGTGGTCCAGCCAGACGGCTCGACGGCAGACGTTGATGTCGATGATGTCGATGAAGGCGACGTGGTTTTGGTCAAAACCGGCGGCTCGATCCCAGTTGATGGGGTGGTCGTTGACGGGCAAGGTTACACCAACGAAGCAGCGATCACCGGCGAGTCTAAGGAAATCAGCAAGGCCGCAGGGGATCAAGTTTATTCCGGCTCTTTGTTAAGCAACGGCTATGTTCAGATCAAAGCCACCAAAGTCGGCGATGATACCACCTTCGCCAAGATCGTCGAATTAGTCGAAGATGCCCAAGATACGAAGTCGCATGCCGAAAAGTTCATCGATCGGTTCTCACAGTATTACACACCAGCGGTTTTGGTGATCGCCTTGCTGGTCTTCATTTTCTCCCGGGACTTCAAGTTGGCCATCACGGTCTTAGTGCTGGGCTGCCCAGGGGCGCTGGTTATCGGCGCGCCAGTCTCCAATGTCGCCGGCATCGGCAACGGCGCCAAGCGCGGCATCTTGGTCAAAGGCGGCGAAGCGATGGATACCTTCTCCAAGATCGATACCTTCGTGTTTGATAAAACCGGGACGCTGACAGAAGGCAAGACTGCAGTCACCAAAGTCTTGACTTACACCCAAGACAAACAAGCGGCACTGACTGCCGCCGCAGCTGTTGAAGCTGTTTCTGATCATCCGCTGGGCCGCGCGATCATCGCTTATGCCGATGAGCAAGGCTTCGATTACCAGCACACCACCCTCACCGATAGTCAAACGGTGAAGGGACAAGGCATCAGCGCAACGGTCGACGGTCATCAGCTGTGCGCCGGCAATGCTAAATTGCTTGCCAGCCACAACGTCGCGTTATCCAGCCAGCAACAAGCTGACTTAAGCCAGCTGCAAGCCAGCGGCAGCTCAGTCGTGATCGTCGCTCAAGATCGCCAAGTCGCCGCGATCATTGGTATCGCTGACGTGATCCGCACTGATCTGAAAGCCCAATTAGCCGCACTGAAGCAAGCTGGCGCCAAGCATCTGGTGATGTTGACTGGGGACAATGCCCAAACCGCAAATTTTGTGGCCCAAAAGCTGGGTATTGATGAAGTCCATGCCGATCTGTTGCCAGATGAAAAGGTGAAGTTTGTTAAGCAGTTCAAGGAACAAGGACGCAAGGTCGCTTTTGTCGGGGATGGGATCAACGACAGCCCGTCGCTAGCGACCGCCGATATCGGCATCGCCATGGGATCAGGCACTGATGTGGCGATCGAAACCTCGGATATCGTCTTGATGCAGTCGAGCTTTGACGCCTTGGTCCATGCCTTCAAGCTGGCCAAGAAGACGGTATTGAACACCCGGGAAAATATCGTGATCGCGATTGCCGTCGTCGCCTTCTTGCTTTTAGGCTTGATCGCCGGCTTCATCTACATGGCCAGCGGGATGTTCGTTCACGAGATCAGTATCTTAGTCGTGATCTTCAACGCTATGCGCTTGATCAATTATGGCAAGCATGATCACACCAAGACGCAACAACCAGCTGCCAAAGCACTGGCAAATTGATCCACACAGGCCCACGCCAAGCGTGGGCTTTTTCTATGGCGCAAAATCAGTGCCGAGCGGCTTGCGCACGTGCAAGGACGGTGATACGGTAGCGGTATTAGACATGATCAGAAAGGACGCGACAAGATGCAAGCAATCGTGATCAACCATGCTGGCGGGCCAGAAGCCTTACAGCTGCAGGAGGTGCCTACGCCGCAAGTGAAACCAGGCTGGAGCTTGGTGAAGGTCAAAGGGTTTGGGATCAACCACTCAGAGATCTATACCCGCAAAGGCGAATCGCCAAGTGTGCATTTTCCCCGGATCTTAGGGATCGAATGTGTCGGCGAAATCGCCGAGACGACTGCACCTGACCAACTCCCCGTCGGCCAGCGGGTGGTGAGCTTGATGGGCGGTATGGGCCGAGAATTCGACGGCGGGTATGCCGAGTATGCGCTGTTGCCCAATGAACAGCTGTATCCAGTTGCCACGAAGTTGTCATGGGCAGAGTTAGCCGCCGTACCGGAAACTTATTTCACGGCTTTTGGCTCCTTGCAACATGCGCATATCACTGAGGCAACGGCACTGTTGATCCGCGGCGCCACTAGCGGCGTCGGTGTCGCGGCCATCAAGTTGGCCAAGGCGATGAATCCGGCAGTCACCGTCAGCGGCAGCACCCGCCGGCAAGCGAAGTTTGCTGAATTACAAGCCATCGGCTGCGACCACCCGGTGTTAGATGAAGCAGGGCATTTGCCAGCCGCCAACCGCTATGACGCGATCGTGGAGCTCGTTGGTGCCAAGACGCTGCAGGATTCCTTGGCGCATCTATTGCCAGGCGGGTATTGTTGCGTCACCGGCGGGCTGGGCGATCAGTGGACGGTGCCGGATTTTGATCCTTTTGCCTTGCCGAATGGTGCCAGCTTGACCAACTTTGAATCTGGTGCGGCCATTAACGGTCCCGCTTTTAATGCGCTGTTGCAGCTGATCGACCAACACCACATCGATGTGGCCCCGAGGCAGACGTTTGATTTAGCGCACACCGCAGACGCGCAGGCGGCTTTAGAAGCCAGCGACAGCTTTGGCAAGGTGGTCGTGTTGGTGTAGTCTGAGCAGGTCCTGGCAGTTGACATTGACTGACCTTTGAGTAAAATGTAGATAATCGGAAAAAGAGGGGTGAGTATATGCCTAAAGATCGGATCAATGCTTTAAGCGATGGGGTTTTTGCCATCTTATTGACGATCTTGATTTTAGAATTTAAGCCAGAAACGATCCGCCCTGGCAGCCTCGCCACCGTGATCAGCAAGCAAGGGCCGCTGTTTATCATGTATGCGATGTCGTATTTTTACGTCGGGACCAGCTGGCTTTTTCATCATGATTATTTTCAATATGTGAAAAAGACTAACCGGATGTTGAATATCTTGAACCTGGGCTTGTTGTTCACGGTCACCTTGGTCAACTACGCGATGGTGCTGTTGATCGAGGCGCTGACCAATGGCAATGCGCGAGACATTCAAGTCGCGTTCATCATTTATGATATCGTGGCCATGTTGATCTCTGCCAGTTTCTTGGTGGTTTATCGCTTCTTGGAGCGGCATGTCGAATTGCGCAATTTGGAAGGCATCGAGCAGCATTATAATCGGATCCGGATGGACCCTGCGCGCAGTGTGGGGATCTATATTTTATCGATCATCGCGTCGTTTTTCTCCAACACATTGGCGGGGATCTTGCTGGTTGCCGGTGTGGTTTTTCACTTCATCGCCTACCTGCGATTCTCTCGTGTGATCCATCTCGGTGTGAAGAAAAAGGCAGAATGATATTGACATTATCGCCAATTCCTGTAGAATATTTATTGTTCTGATAAACAGAACACAGGAATATTGCCCGTTGGTCAAGGGGTTAAGACGTCGCGTTCTCAGCGCGAAAACACGGGTTCGAATCCCGTACGGGTGAGACATAGAACAAATCAAAAGAAAAGAAAGCTCCGAATTGCCGTTGTGAAGGCATTTCGGGGTTTTTGTTTTGCGAAAAAATCGATTCCTTCAAATATTATTGAGGAAAGGGTTCCGTTATTAACAATATTTGGAACTTCCGGCTTGGAATTATGTGACAACACCAAAAATTCTAGACGCCAAAATAAAGAGCCAACCTCTTTCGAAGTTGGCTTAAATGAAGCAGTAACTGCTATCAGGCAAAGCCATCAAGTAGCGAACGGTCGAACCGTCCTTTCCTCAGTAAGTACGTTAGGCGATTGGGGCAAGAGAGTCAATAAATTTGATCAAAGCAGCAAATGACTAATGTAAGAAAGGATTGCTGGAGGATATTTTCTAGATGGTCAGTTATTTAACACGATGAAAAATTCCATGATAACTTTTCAGTTACAGCTTTTTAACATGAATATAAACTTGACGCAAACCTTTCGCCGGCAGTTGCAAACGGTGGTTGGTTAGTGGCTAAATACCACGTTGATTACTCTGCCTTGAAGTGGAGAGTAATCAGTTGCTGGTGATTCCCAAGGCGTATTTCAATTGGATCTCACCAGAAGAACACATAATGTCTGGTGTGTTTGCGAGGGCATCGCGTTCACTCATACCGTGTTGCATCTTGTAGACTGCAGGAGACACGCCGTACTTGTTAATGAAACCAGTTAGCGTGTTTTCATCAGTCGAAATAGATGATGAGGAAGCTTCACTTGATTGGGCAACCTGGGCCGCTTGCTGACTGCTGGCTGCTGCAGAATGTGCTGCCGCGCTGGCTGCGGCAGATGAGGTACGAGAAGCTGAAGCAGCTTGACTTGTTGCGGATGCGCTGGCAGCTTTTGCTTGAGCCGCTGCGAGACGACTAGCGCTTGCTTTGGCCGCTTTTTCAGCTTTGGCTTTTGATGCACTCGCAGCAAGTTTTGATGCTTTTGCTTTGGAACTTGATGCTGATTGCTTCTTTGCCAAGCTACTGGATCTGGCTTTGGCGCGACTCGCGTTTGTTTGACCAGTCGCTGACCCACATGCTGTGAGCGATAGTGCCGCCATAAATATTGTGCCAAGGATAAGTGGTTTGCTCATTGTTCCCCCAAATGTTCCAGTTTTAACGGCGATCCTGCTTCATAAGCGTGAAGCACTTCATCGGGGTAAGGCTTTTGCGTGTTGTTGATGATAAATGCGGTGAAGGTTTCCGCAGCCCATTGGCGGAAGCGCTTTGATTGCAATGATTGCCTCTAAGTCGTTGAACTCCACTCAGTGATTCACGGCTGGGCTGCTAGTGTGCAATATTAAGTGGTTGGTGTATTTTATGCACGAACCACGACGGGATCTATTGTCACATTGCCATCGTCTAAGTTAGATTCGATGTGCGATTAAAATTCCAGCTTGTCATCGTCATGATCCTCATCAAGGATGCGGCGCTTTTGCTGATCGAATTCTGCTTGAGTGATCGCGCCTTCGTCTAGCAACTCTTTGTAGCTGCGGATCTGATCAGCTTTGCTGGTTTCGGCTGCTTGCAGACGGGCTGCTTCGGCTTGCTGAGCGGCAGCTTGTTGACGCTTTTTAGTGGTGTAATACCAAATGCTGCCACTGATTACGGCGACCGCTAAAAAGATGTACCAGTAAGTGATCAACAAACCAATGCCTAAGATAATGATGAACGACCAAAGGCAGCCGTTGCGATTGCCGCTTTTGCCCGTTGCAACGCTTTTGGCGGCTGTGGTCGATTTACGGTGCTGAGTGGACTTACCAACGGTGCGCAAGTCGATCGTCGTCTTGTTGTAGACTTTGTTGTATAGCTTGCGCTTAGGATGGGCCCACCCGGCACCGCGTTTGCCATAACCCGGGATCAGTGCCCGCTTGATGCTGCGAGTGGCCCGTCCTTTGGTTTTGGCGGAAAAAGATTTCTTGAAACTGCGGCGTCTGATACCAACTTTAACCAATTAGGCTGCCTCCTTGTCATGGGTAATCGCTGCGACCCGGCTGCTGCAACCGGACACGATAAATAGTGAGATAGCGAAAAAGTGGTCCCTCAAGGTGTGATCCGCACCAATAACACCAACCCGATCGCTTCATTTACAGTCATAGCCCCAGTCCTGTACGTCGGGAAAACAGATCATCGTCTGCTTGTTGCAGCATGGCTTGCCAATCAGCAAAGCGAGTCTCGTTTTGGACTTTAGCGTCTAATTGGGCTTGCGGCAGCGCCTTAAAAGTCGCGGCGTCGGTGACACCCAGGTCACTTAAAAAAGCGCGGATCGAGGCGGAATGCGTATATTTCATCATGAATGCGGGCGTGAATAATTCGGTAAAAGGGTACTCATGGCTCACATGGTCTGCGTCATCTAAAAAATGTGAAAGTTCGTCAAATGCATCGCTCATCAAAACACTTCCTTTCAAAATGATTATCGCATAAGCAAGGCGGCGTGGCATGGCCAATTGGTTTTGCTGCATGAAAAAAACCGCTGTTCCAACATGGAATAGCGGTCGCAGGTTAAAATTGTAAGTCGTCTGGGCCATCATCGTCTAAGAGCTTGCGCTTTTGCCGGTCGTATTCGGCTTGGGTGATCGCGCCTTCGTCGAGCAGTTGCTTGAATTGACGCAATTGCTCGATTTGTCGTTGGGTTTGAGTCTTGCGCTCAGCGGCTGCGGCTTTTTGAGCGTCTTCGGCGGTTTTTTGCTTGCGCCAATACCACCAGAAAGCACCGGCCAGCACGATGAGGGCTAAGGCCACGTACCAGTAGGTGACGAGGAGGCTGACGACGATCATGATGGCAAAGATGCCCGCGCAGCCGATACCGGATGATTTTTTCATGGTTACTCCTTGGATGCACCCAGGCGTGCTGGTATGCTTGAGATAGCGGGTAGTCAGCGGGCGTTGCGCCACAAGATAATGGCGTAAACCAAGCAGATCAAGGCGTAAGCTACTGTCGGGATGATCAAGAAGATGAGCCATCCCCAGCCGATCGCGTATTCGCCGACCCAAAAGAAGAACGCTAAGATCGCCGCTTGAATGGCGCGCATCGCCATGGTGAAGTAGGGCTTATTCAAAAGAGACCTCGATGAAGTTCGCGTGTGCTTGCGTCACATGGCTCAAGGTCAGCCAAAGGCTTTGCGGCACTGGCGGTTCATCCGGGTCGATCAAGTTGGCTAGCCAAGCGATCAGCGCCGGTTCTTGTTGGATGAAGTCGTCATCGACGCGCGTGGCTTCGAGGCGGTCATTGGGGAAAAGCTGCTGTTGGTAAGGAAAAATCACCGTATCTGGTAGGCGGAAGGCGACGACGTTCTGGGCTTCACGCGGGATCCGATGATACGCGGTGGGGTGGGTCTGTAAATAAGTCAACAACATCTGCGCGATTTTCACGATAACGCCTCCGACTTTAGTCTCTATGGGGAATGTCGTGAATATGATAGCATGAAAATAAATAGCTGACAAAACTTATCCACTGTATGCGGTTCCAGCAAGCGAAGGGGGAAGTTAATGTGACAGTCACATTGTATTTGGTGCGCCATGGGGAAACAGCGATGAACAAGGCGAGTCGGTTGCAAGGCATCTCTGATGACCCGCTTACGGCCAAAGGCCAAGCAGAAGCGGCGCGATTGGGACAGTGGCTGGCAGAGTTGCCGCTTACGGCGGCGTATTCCTCTGACCGGCTGCGGGCATCCGCGACGGCCCAAGCGATCTTGCGTGCTCACCCGACAGTGGTGCTGCAGCAAGATACCGGCTTGCGGGAATATTACTTTGGCAGCTTAGAAGGGCAGCGCGATCGCCTTTTGGTGCGCAATTCGCTGGCCCGCTATGGATTGATCACGATGACGCGGGCGTGGACGCAAGGCGACCGCTTTGCCCAGTTGATCCGCAACTTCCAGCGCTTAGACCCCACTGGCCAAGCCGAAAGCCTGCCGGCATTAAACCAGCGGGTGATGGCCAGCTTAAAGCGCATCGCCGCAGCTCAGCCAGCAGGGGCGCAAGTGCTGGTGGTCGCACATGGCGTGGTGTTAAGCGCGGCGATCCACACCTTGGCGCCGCAAGCCTTGCCGACGACGCTGTTGAAAAACACCAGTGTCACGCAGGTGCAGGTGACTGGCGATAATTGGGCCGTGACGGCGGTCAATCTCACCCGGCATGCGGCGATTGCGCGGTTGGTGGCCGCCGCCAAAAATTCTGCTAAAAGTCCCTTGTAATTTATAGTAAGCAGCGTATAATGACAAGTTGTCACATGACGAAGCGTCATGATATCGCGGGCTACTCAGGCGTTAGCCGCGGCTAACGTCTTTTGTTTTGCCCTAGGAAGGAGCCATTTATGCCTAAACCGACTTTTTTTCGGTTACCAGATGAAAAACGCCAACGGTTAGTTACTGCCGCTTATGCGGAATTTACCCGCGCCCCGTTTGCAGAAGCCAGCATTTCAAACATTATCAAAGACGCTGGTATCCCTCGCGGCAGCTTTTATCAATATTTCGAGGATAAAAGCGATGTCTTTTTCTATCTGTTAGACCGCATGCGTCAAAGTACGAAAACATGGATGAAAGACACGATCGACGCGCAAGCAGGGGACTTTTATGCCGCGATCGCCGAAGTGTTCGACCATGTCATCAATGACTTAGTCGATGGCCCATATGCCCCATTTTATCGGAATGTTTTCATGTATATGGATTTTCATTCGGCTTCTAAAATGAGTCCGGTCCATCCGCCCAAACCGCCACAAGGCAAAGGTGAGCTGGTCGGGTATTTGGTCGCGCATGTTGACCGTTCGCGCTTGCTGCTCCAATCTGATGAGGATCTGCAACTGTTGATCCGCATGGTGATGGGGTTATTCATGCAAACACTCGGATATTACTACAATCGCTTGAGTCAAGGGGAACAGATCCCGATCACGGAACTCAAGCGCCGCCTCGCACAAGAACTTGAATGGCTCCAACACGGGACGGTAAAGAAGGAGGAACAACATGATTAAACTCGCCAAAGGCCGCATGTCGGCTGGGGCTGTTATAGGGGCGATCTTGTTCATGGTCGTGCAGGTCATCAGCTCCTTATACCTGCCGAACTTGACGGCGGATATCGTCAACAACGGTGTTGCCACAGGCGACATCGATTACATCTGGCATACCGGGATGTTAATGGTCGCGTTTTCGATCTTAAGTGTCTTGGCCGCGGTGGGCAACGTCTTTTTAGCGGCGCGGACCTCGCAGAAACTGGGCCAAAATGTGCGCCATGATGTCTATTCAAAAGTGCTCAATTATTCTCACGACGAGCTGGATACCATTGGCACCAGTTCCTTGATCACCCGGACTACTAACGATGTCACCCAGCTGCAAAACGCTTGGATGATGATCTTGCGGATGATGATCATGGCCCCGATCATGTTGATCGGTGCCAGCTTCTTGGCTTATCAAAAAAATCATACCTTGACCACGATCTTCGTGATCGTGATCCCGATCATGTTGATCTTCGTGGGTATTTTAATGAAGTTTGCGGTGCCATTGTTCCGCAAAATGCAGGAAAAAACCGATAAGATCAACTTGGTCTTTCGTGAAGGGCTGACGGGGGTGCGGGTCATCCGCGCATTCCGGCAAGATAAGTTCGAACAAGACCGCTTCGACGATGCCAACTTGGATTACACCAACAATGCGATCAAAGTCAACACGATCATGGCCTTGGCACTGCCAGTGATGACGCTGATCATGTCTGGAACCAACATCGGGATCACTTGGTGGGGCGGTCATTTGATCGCGCAACAATCCCTGGAAACTGGGAACATGATCGCGTTTGTGACTTACGCGATGCAGATCTTGATGAGCTTTATGATGTTGGCAATGATCTTGATGTTCATTCCGCGGGCGCAAGCTTCTGCCGTGCGGATCAATGAAGTGTTAGACCAAACCACCACCGTGATCGGGCCAAGCGACCCGCAGCCGATCGGCAAGACGCCTAGCTTGGAATTTGATCATGTCACCTTCCGCTATCACGGTGCTGAAGAGCCGGCACTGACAGATATCGATGTCACCGCCCATGCCGGGGAGACCTTGGCGATCATTGGCGGCACTGGGAGCGGCAAGACCACGATGATCAATTTGATCCCGCGTTTTTATGATGTCGAAAATGGTCAAGTGCGGGTCAATGGGACACCGGTCGATCAGGCTGACTTGAAGCAGCTGCACCAAACCATCGCCTTTGTGCCGCAAAAAGCGGTCTTATTCTCAGGCACTGTGCGGGAAAACATGCAATATGGCAATCCCAATGCCACTGATGAAGAGATCTGGCATGCGTTAGACATTGCGCAATCGCGTGATTTTATCGCCGAAAATCCAGAAGGACTCGACTATCACGTCGAACAAGGCGGCGGCAACTTCTCTGGCGGCCAACGCCAGCGCTTAGCGATCGCGCGGGCGCTGGTCAAAGACGCCAGTGTCTATGTCTTCGATGATTCCTTCTCGGCGTTGGACTTCAAGACCGATGCCGATTTGCGCCAAGCGTTGAAAGACGACGAACAGATCTCTCAAAAAGTGGTCGTCATCGTTGGTCAGCGGGTGTCCACCGTGGCTGATGCCGATACCATCGTGGTCTTAGATGATGGTAAAATGGTCGGCCGCGGCACCCATGCCGAATTGAAGGAAACAAACACCACCTATCAAGAAATCATCAAGTCACAAATCAGAGAGGGGGATGAAGCTTAATGGCCGAAAAAACAACTAGCCGCCCTGCAATGGGGCCAGGCCATGGCCATGGTCCTGGCGGCCGTGGGGGCTTAGTCGAAAAGCCGAAGAATTTCTGGGGCACGACGTCTCGCTTGTTTGGGTACATGAAGTCGCGTTGGATCGGCATCGGGGTCGTGTTAGTGTTTGCGATCATCTCCACGATCTTCCAGATCCAAACGCCTAAGATCTTAGGTAAAGCCACCACCGAGATCTTCAAAGGGTACATGAAAGGCGTCGCCGAACAAAAAGCCGGCATCAAATTGACGGAATTTCCGATCAATTTCTCCAAGATCGAAGGCATCATCATCACCGTGATCTTGATGTACTTGGCGTCGGCGCTGTTCTCCTTCTTGCAGCAATATATCATGACGCGCGTGGCCCAGCGCACGGTGTATGATTTGCGCAAGGAACTCAAAGACAAGATGCAGCGAGTGCCGATCAACTACTATGACACCCACAGCAACGGGGACATCATGAGCCGGGCGATCAACGATATGGATAATATCGCTTCGACTCTGCAGCAATCCTTGACCCAAATGGTGACGTCGCTGTTCACTTTCGTTGGGACCTTGTGGATGATGCTGTCGATTTCTTGGAAAATGACCTTGATCGCGCTGATCACCATTCCGTTATCTTTGGTGATCGTCGGGATCGTGGCGCCAAAGTCTCAGAAGTTCTTCGCAGCGCAACAAAAAGCGCTGGGGTTGTTGAACAACCAAGTCGAAGAAAACTTTGCCGGCCAAGTGGTATTGAAGTCATTCAACCGCGAAGAAATCGCCATGGAAGCTTTCAATGCTGAAAACGAGCGCTTCTTCAGCGCCGCATGGAAGGCCCAGTTCGTTTCTGGCATCATCATGCCGTTGATGATCTTCTTAAACAACATTGGTTATGTCTTCGTCGCCATTTTCGGCGGAGTCGGGGTAGCCAATGGGACGGTGGCCTTAGGGGATGTGCAAGCCTTCTTGCAATACACCCAGCAGTTCTCCCAGCCGATCTCGCAGCTGGCCAACTTAGCCAACACCATCCAAAACACCATTGCCTCTGCAGAACGGGTCTTTGAAGTCTTAGACGAAAAAGACATGGAAGATACGCCAAGCGGTGTCCCTGCTGTGGCCAACGATCCCAACAAGCTGGTCATGGATCATGTGAAGTTCGGCTACGATGGCAGCGAACTCTTGATGCAAGATTACAACTTGGAAGTCAAACCAGGGCAAATGATCGCCATCGTGGGCCCAACTGGGGCCGGCAAGACCACGGTGATCAACATGCTCGAGCGCTTCTATGATGTCAAAGGCGGCTCGATCCGCTTAGACGGCGTAGACACCCGCGACATGACACGGGAAGCTATGCGGAGCCATTTTGCTATGGTCTTACAAGATACCTGGCTGTTCACCGGCAGTATTTGGGACAACCTCAAATATGGTAATGAAAAGGCCACAGACGAGCAGATCATGGCCGCCAGCAAAGCGGCCCATGTGGATAACTTCGTGCGGCAGCTGCCTGAAGGCTACAATACGATCTTGGATGAATCGGCATCGAATATCTCGCAAGGGCAGCGGCAGTTATTGACCATCGCCCGCGCATTCGTCGCCGATCCGGATATCTTGATCCTTGATGAAGCCACCAGCTCAGTTGATACGCGGACTGAAGTGCACATCCAACACGCCATGGCGCGCCTGCTCAAAGGCCGCACCAGCTTCGTGGTCGCGCACCGCTTAAGCACCATCCGCGATGCCGACAACATCATCGTGATGAACCACGGTTCGATCATTGAAACCGGCAACCACGATAACTTGATGGCCAAAAACGGCTTCTATGCTGATCTGTACAACAGTCAATTCTCAGGAAATGTCGCCATCTAACCCAGAGCGGAGTGGCGCGCACTTAGCGCGTAGACTAGTGTGTACTGTCGGCGTTGTGGCGTAGCCACAATGACGGCAGTGCCGCTAGGCCTAGCGCGTTGCGCCACGCAGCTCGACGAAAAACCCAGAGCGGAGCAAGCCGGTTTTAGGGGTGTGGGTAAGACAGCCTGGGTGCGACGCGGCACGCGGCGTGACCGGGATGCCTTATCCGCGACCCCGTTGGCTTGCGCAGCTCGACGAAAAACCCAGAGCGAAGCAAGCCGGGTTTAGGGGTGTGGGTAAGACAGCCTGGGTGCGACGCGGTACGCGGCGTGACCGGGATGCCTTATCCGCGACCCCGTTGGCTTGCGCAGCTCGACGAAAACCCCCAGAGCGGAGCAAGGACGCACTTAACGAGTCAAAATAATAGCCACTGGTGCTGGGTTGCAACGCAACCCAGCGCCGGTGGTTTTATTTTGCGCTCGCGTTGTCCTAGCGCAGCTCGACGAAACCCCCAGAGCGGAGTGGCGCGCTTTTAGGCATGTGCATAAGGCGGCTTGAGTACGTGATGGCAACGCCATCGCGTGCACGAGACGACTTATGCGCCATGCCGTTGCGCCCCGCAGCTCGACGACCCCCAGAGCGGAACCCCGCGGTTATGGGTAACGGGATAACCGGGCTTGGTGGTGGGCGGCGTCAGCCGCACGCCGCAAAGACCGGTTAGAACGTTTACCCATGCGGGGAGCAGCTCGACGAAAACCCCCAGAGCAAAGTGGCGCGCTTTTAGGCATGTGCATAAGGCGGCTTGAGTACGTGATGGCAACGCCATCGCGTGCACGAGACGACTTATGCGCCATGCCGTTGCGCCCCGCAGCTCGACGAAGCCCCTCAAAGCCAAGCCAGTTTACCAAATCAACAAACGCGCTCCGCCCAAAACCAAAAAGGTGCCGCCCCCAGCAGAAATTCCTGCTGACGGCGGCACCTTATTTTATGTATCGACATTGCCGATCAGCGGTGCTTATGCCGCACGAAGGTGGCGTAGTGCAAAAGCCCCGCCAACAAGACGAAGAAGATCACCACGAAGCTGACATAGCGCGTCCAGAAATTTGTGGTCACCGCCGGGATCAGCAATTGGATGCCCATGGTGGCTAAGGCCATGACGGCGATCATGCAAAATAAGAGCAGGTAGCGTTTCAAAGTTTCATCGTCCTTTCTCACTTTAGCTGGGAGCTTGGCGGCAAGCTGCTTGGCTTGATCCAGCTTGGCTGGCGGCAAGGCGTGCATCCCCCAAGTCCCCGGCAAGATCAACTCGCCGGCTTTGCGCAAGCCCGCAGCCGCCATCGCTTTGTCCAGCATCGTCAAGCACGCGTCGGTTTGATGCGTGAAGGTGTTGTCTAATCCGGTGGCAAAACAGGAACTGACGGTGATGTAGACTTTGCCTTTGTACTTATCCGGCAGCGTGTCGCCTTTGTGCGTCATGCGCGTCAGCCGCGGCCGCAGGCAGTCTAAGGCTTGCTTCAGCGTGCCGGCAACGGTGCCGAAATAAGTCGGACTCGCCAGCACCCACACATCTGCGGCTGCCAGCTTGGCTTCTAAAGCATCAAGTTGGGGATTGGCTGCATTTTGGCGGTCAGGGCGGATCGTCAAGGAATTGAGATCAATGAATTCTGTCGTGCCTTCACAAGCAGCAAGCAAGCTCTTGGTGAGCTGAGCGGTCAAGCCTTGCGGATCTTGGCCGCCAAAAAGTGCGATCGTGTGCAAATCTATCACCTCAAAATTTACGTTACCAAGCCAGCCAGCCACTGTCAACGCGTGAAAACCCTAGATTGTACAAGAATACACAGACTTGACACCTCAGGTAACGCACAAACAGCCCTGGTGCATGACCGATGGGGTCATACGCCAGGGCTGTAGTTGATCGCCTTAGTGTTCACGGGCATAAACGTCGCGGACGATCATTAATTCTTCGTTGGTAGGGATGATCAAAGTTTTGACCTGTGAATCAGCGGTGGATAAGTCGATTTCCTTGCCGCGGGTGTTGTTTTTCTCGGGATCGATCTTGGCGCCGAGATACTCGAGATGCTGCATGATGCGCGCTCGCATATCCGCGCCGTTTTCGCCGACGCCGCCGGTGAAGACCAACACGTCGACACCGTTCATCACTGCGGCATAGCTGCCGACATATTTGGCCACGCGGTTGGCATAAATATCCAAGGCAAGTTTGGCTTGAGGATTGGTTTCTTCGGCGTTTTCCAAGTCGCGCTGGTCGTTGGACAGTTGCGACAAGCCCAAAAGCCCTGATTCATTGTTCAAGATGTCGATCATCTTGTGGACATCGGTGATATCCAAGCAATCCATCAAATACGCCAGCAAGGAAGGGTCAACGTCGCCGCTGCGGGTGCCCATCGTGATCCCGGCAAGCGGCGTAAAGCCCATGGAGGTGTCGACTGATTCGCCATCTTGCACGGCAGTGACACTAGAGCCGGAGCCTAGATGCATCACGATCTGGCGCAGCGGGGCCGCGGGTTGCCCTAAGAACTCTGCGGCCCGCTGGGAAACATAGCGCACTGAGGTCCCATGAGCGCCGTATTTGCGGGCGCCAAATTTTTGATAATATTCGTAAGGGATGCTGTACAAGTAGTTTTCAGCCGGCATCGTGTGGTGGAAGGCCGTGTCAAAAACAGCCACTTCCACTGCCCATGGCATCATCCGGCGGAAAATATCGATGTATTTGGCTTCAACCGGATTATGTAGCGGGGCAAAAGCACCAAGCTCTTGGATGCGGGTCAGCACGTCATCGGTGATCAAGACAGATTCTTTGAAGTGCTCACCGCCGGCAACGATCCGATGGCCGATACCAGAGATCTCATGAAGGTGATCGATCAATCCCAGATCTTTGAGTTGAGTCGAGACAGAAATCACTGCTTCATGATAATTTTCGATTGGGTGATTGTCTTTATAAACTTTATCCCCATATTTGACCTTCACATTCGACTCAGGTTGTCCGAGGCGATCGATCAACCCATCAGCCAGCTCGACTTCGGCTGGCATATCAAACAACTTCCATTTTAAGGTCGAACTCCCTGCATTCACTGCTAATACTTTCGGCATAACTCTCGCTCCTCTTCATCTCTAACTTGCGAAGGTCAGCAAAAACGCTTAACGCAAAATTCACAAGTCAGTATCTTGATTGTCCTCGCTTTTGGAAACGCTGTCAACCGTTCTGACGGGTGTGAACGTTACCAATTGGGACTTGGATTGTCTTTTTTCACGATCGGCGCGCGGGTGTTTTTCCCAGCAGTCGGCGGTATAATAATTGTATTCTAAACAAAGTGCAGGTGACATCATGGCTAATTTGACCCATTTTTATCAAACCTTCCAACCGGCGCATTATACGGTAGCCTTGAACATCGATCGCGGTGCCAAAACCATCGCGGGGACGACGACGATCCAAGGGCACGCCAGCCAAGCGCAGATCGCGGTGCACCAGAAGTACCTCCACATCGCATCTGTCACCGCAGCTGGGCAAGCGGTCGCTTTTGACGTTGATGACCAAGCTGAAGCGATCCGCATCTCCTTGCCAAAAGCCGGGGAGGTGACGCTGCAAATCGAATATACGGCGCCGTTAACCGATAGCATGATGGGGATCTACCCGTCTTATTATCAAGTGGATGGCCAGCGCAAGGAATTGATCGGGACCCAATTTGAAACCACTGCAGCCAGACAGGCGTTTCCGTGTGTGGATGAACCGGAAGCTAAAGCAACGTTCAGCTTGGCCATCAAGTATGATGAACAACCTGGGGAAACCATTATTGCCAACATGCCAGAAGACCATGTAGCAGCTGGCGTGCACTATTTTCAAGAAACGGTCAAAATGTCCACGTACTTGGTGGCGTTTGCCTTTGGCGAGTTGCAATCCAAGCAAACGACCACGGCTAGCGGCGTGCAGATCGGCGTTTTTGCCACTAAGGCGCATCGCCCAGAAAGCCTAGATTTTGCCTTAGAAATCGCTAAGCAGTCGATCGAATTTTATGAAGACTTCTATCAAACGCCTTATCCGCTGCCGCATTCTTGGCAGTTGGCCTTGCCTGATTTTTCGGCTGGGGCAATGGAAAACTGGGGCTTGGTGACGTATCGAGAAGCCTATTTGATCGTCGATCCTGCCAATACCAGCTTGGATACCAAGCAGCGTGTGGCGACGGTGATCGCCCATGAATTGGCGCATCAGTGGTTCGGCGACTTGGTGACGATGAAGTGGTGGGATGATCTCTGGTTGAACGAAAGCTTCGCCAACATGATGGAATATGTCGCCGTCGACGCCTTGCATCCAGAATGGCACATTTGGGAAGTCTTCCAAACGGATGAAGCGGCTGCTGCCTTGCAGCGCGACGCCATCGATGGGGTACAAGCGGTGCATGTCGCGGTCGAAGATCCAGCCGAGATCGATTCGCTGTTTGATGGGGCGATCGTCTATGCCAAAGGGGCGCGGATGTTAGTGATGGTGCGTGCTTTGATCGGCGATGACGCTTTGCGTCAAGGGTTGAAAGCCTATTTTGCCGCGCATCAATATGGCAATGCGACCGGGGATGACCTTTGGGCGGCATTAGGCCAAGCGGCGGGCATCGATGTCGGCGCGATCATGCGCGGCTGGCTGACGCAGCCAGGCTATCCCGTCTTGACGGCAAAAGTCGTTGACGGGCACTTGCAGGTCCAACAAGCCCAATTTTTCCTCGGATCCGGCCAAGATGCCAAGCGCCAGTGGCAGATCCCGTTACAGGCAAACTTTGACGCCCCGCAATTGTTGACGACAGCCACCATCGACCTGGGTGATTATGCCCAATTGCGTCAGCAAGCTAAAGCCCCATTGCGCTTGAATGTGGGCAATCAAACGCATGCGTTAGTGCAATATGACGACACCTTGTTGCAAGATATTTTGGCGCATCGCGACTCGCTTAATGCCATCGATCAGCTGCAATTGTTGCAAGACTTGCGGTTGCTAGCAGAAAGCCGGCGGGTGCGGTATGCCGATGTCGTGCCGTTATTGACCAGCTTTGCGGCGACGACTAGCAATATCGTCAATGCCGCCTTGTATCGTTTGGCCAATGACCTTAAGAAGTTCGTCACGCCGCAAACGCCTCAAGAAGCCCAGCTGCAAGCCTTTTATGCGCGGTTGAGTGATCGCAACCTGCACCGCTTAGGCTGGCAGCCGCAAGCGGATGAAGCCAATGATGATGCGCTGTCGCGGCCATATGTCCTCAACGCCGCATTATATGCGCAAAATGCCCAGGCGATCGCCGACGCGCACCGCTTGTTTGCCCAATACCGCAACCGCTGGGAAAACCTGCCGGCGGCGATTCGCAGCTTGGTGTTAGCCAGTGAGATCCGCCATCACAATACCATGGCGGTGTTCAAGCAATTGCTGCAAGCGTATCAAGATACTAGTGATGCCGGCTACAAGCAAGATTTGTGTGCTGCATTGACCGGAACGCGCCAGCCGGAACAGATCACGATGTTGATCCAAGGGTTCAAAGTTGCCGAACTGATCAAGCCGCAAGACTTGCGGGCTTGGTTCCGTGGTGTTTTAGCCAACCCAGCAGGCCAGCAAGCCGCATGGGATTGGCTGCGGGCAGAATGGCCGTGGCTAGAAGCGACTGTCGGCGGGGACATGGAATTTACCACCTACATTACCGTGATCGCCGGCATTTTCCACACGCCGCAACGCTTGGCTGAGTTTAAGGCCTTCTTTACGCCAAAGCTCAACACCCCAGGATTGACGCGGGAGATCACCATGGATACTAAGGTGATCACCAGCCGCGTCGACTTAATCGAAGCAGAACAAGCAGCGGTCACCGCAGCGATCACCGCAGCGGCCAACTAGGAGGACACATGAAAATTGCAGTGATCGGCGCCACCGGCAAAACCGGCCGCGCCGTTGTCGAATTAGCCTTAGCCCATCAGCATACGGTTACTGCCATGGTGCGCAATGCGGCCAAAGCCGAAGCGGCATTTGGCCAACGCGTGGCGATCGTGGAAAAAGATGCCTTGGCCTTGACCCCTGAGGAGCTTAAAGGCTATGATGCCGTAGTCGATGCCTTTGCATCACGGCAAGCGGCGTATCAACACCTTGATCTGGCCACCCGCTTGATCGCAACTTTTCGCGGGGATGAACACACGATCGTTGCCTTCATCCTAGGCGCCAGCTCCTTGCGTGAAGCGGATGGGAGTTTGGTGATCGATCGCGTGTTGGCCAAAAATGCCGGTGCGGATTGGGTCGAAACGCCTAAACAGCAAGCTTATGAATATCAGTATTTGCAATGGGTCGATAATGTACGCTGGACAGCGATCTCGCCGCAGTTCGAATTTGTCGATGGCCCTGCCGGCAACTATCGGTTGGGGCAAGACGACTTGATGACTGATCCAGCTGGCAAGTCCATCGTGACCACCGGCAACTTGGCGGCGGCATTGTTGGCTGAGCTGGAACATCCGGCGCATCTTCGGCAACGCTTTACCGTCGTGAATGATTAACTGGAAACGAGCCGGAAACGGCTCGTTTTTTTTGTTGGTAGAACGCCTGGTGACGATTTAAGCAATCATATAAATATAAAAATAGATGGTCATGACAAAAACTGGTTTTATGGACAAAACTGTTGATTGGTATAGGTAGGCAGATCGCCTAAGTATCAAAATATTTATGGGATGCCGTTAAATTGGACTAACCGTAAAAAAAAGATTCCAGAAAGGGTTTACATTAACGGCAAAGCGTGGTATCTTGATCACGATCATGTGGCTGGGTATGGTGGTGCGCACTCCATAAGTTTTCCCAGACATCAACGGTGGGGCAGCCAGCCGGGGCAACCTGGGCCTCACACACGCTAAGGGGTACATCCCGAAGATGGCCTGGAAAGACTCGGGCAAGGGCGAGACACTGGCGTACCACCCTCAAAGCAGGCTCAAACCTGCCAAGAGGCCAAAACGGCCAAGCCCTGAGCGCAAACTCAGGCATCGTATCCCAACAAAACGCGGTCCGGCAACCGCGCCTTGCCCTGCAAGGAATCGCCCGAGACACGTCAGCACACACTGGACGTGTCTTTGTCGTGAGAGCGTGACCCAAGGCGCACTTAGGGGTGTGGGTAAGGCAGCCTGGTCGGGTGCGGCGCAGCCGTACCAAGGCCAGGATGACTTACCCGCGACCCCGTTGCCTTGGTGATCGCGTTTATGTGAGAGCGTGACTAATCGCGCTTTTAGGGGTGTAGGTAAGGCAGCCTGGGTGCGTCGCGGCACGCGACGTGACCGG
>NZ_RHOI01000034.1 GCF_003946165.1 Lacticaseibacillus baoqingensis
AACTCAACTCATCAAAGATAACAGTTCATCTCACGGTGTCGTGCCATGGGGTGGCTAACTTGTTCTTGCAATTTGCGTTTGTAAAACTTTTGGGATTATGTGTTAAGTTTTGGATTATCCTAACATCGTACTGATAGACTTACGCACAAAATTCGTTTTAAATAGCTTCTATTACGGTAGTGCTTTTCGGTGTAAGCTAAGTTGTTACTTTAAAGGATATAGACCAGATTTTTCGTTAGCTGGACGATATTCTATTTGTTAAGTATGACTTTTGGCTTGTTACGGATAATATGCAGTTAAATATACGAATTTGACAATAAAAGTCACTATCCTAATGTTTAGAGTTTATTTAGGATATTTACACATTTTTGTGAAGATTTTCGGTTTAAAGCAGATTTTTTCTATAAAGGCGTAAAATGTACTTGTATTTGTCTGCAGACAGGTGACACTATGCAAAAGATTTTCGATGCTCATTTTCATATTATCGAACGACCCTTTTCAATCAATGCGCGCAAAGTACCTCCTCGAAAATCATACTTAGTTGGACGGTATCTTAAGGAGTGCCACAGTTTGCCACTGGATTTTGTTGGTGGCGCAGTAGTTTCTAGCGCGTTTCATGGCGATGATCAGTGGTACTTAATGGGGATTTTGCCGCAGTTAGGTAAACGGTACGTTGGAATCACGCAGATCCCCAATACGTTTACTGATGATGAAATTATGGCGCTTGATGAGATGGGGATTCGCGGGATTAGATTCGATCTCTCGCGGGTTGGCAAAAACTCACTTACAGAAATTGAAACTTTAGCAAATCGTGTTTATAGTTTGGCCAAGTGGTCAACTGAATTTTACTCACCTGGTTCACAGGTAGATCCAGAATTAGAAACTTTGATACTGAAGTTGCCAAAGGTTTCTGTTTATTTTCCTAATACGGTGTGCCTATCATTAATTAGGTTGCGACAATATTTAGCGCATGGCGTTAGACTCAAAGTGACTGGTCTTAGTCACGCCGTTAACCAAAAGAATCAGATGAAGATTGTACTACCGCTGCTTTATCGAGAAAATCCGCAGGGCTTAATGTTTGGTACTGAGCTGCCTGAAACTCAGGCTGATAACTGTTTTTCGATGGCTGATATCTATCGGATCCAAGAAGCACTTTCCTATGATTCGGAGGCTGTCGATAACGTTTTGTATCGGAATGCGCAGAAATGGTATTTCAAGACGATTTGAGGTGGAAGTATGGCTGATAGTAATATTCATCAAGTTGCTGGTGAAATTGAAAAGTACCTTGATGAAAACGCGTCTTTACCGCTATGCGATCGGACGTATTTGGCAATGCGAAAGGCTATCATTTTAGGTAATATCAGTGGCGGTCAGCAGTTTTTTGAGTATAGTTTGGCAAATGTCTTAAATATGTCGCGGACACCACTGAGATATGCAATTGATCGATTGATCGATGAACAGTTGGTGACCCGAGAACGCGGTAGAGGGGTGACGGTGACAGGGTTAGACTCTGAAGCAACGAGTGAGATCTTTTCCATTCGGTTCGAGCTGGATTCATTGGCTACTCGAAACGCCATGCAGCGAATGTCAAAGGGTGATTATGATTGTATGAGTGATCTGCTTAGAGAAGCAGAGGATATGAATAAACATGATAAGGTATCCGATGTGGTCAATTCATTGTCTTTGTTTAATCGCATGATTTATTCATATTCGGAAATGCCTCACCTCAAAGCAATGGTGACTGATATCTCGACGTATTTAATCTATTTCAGAGACGCGAACTTAACCATTAGAAGTCGACGTCAGCGAGCACTGGAAGAACATTGGCGGATCTTCAATGCCATGGTGAGTCGAGATTCCGGTCGTGTTACCCAAGCCGTGGTTCAGCATCTCGACCATTCGCAGGAGGCAATTTTACATGAGATGAACACCCGTAGCCTGCTTCCAGACAAAGTGATCCAACGCCGGTTAAATTCACCTTGGATCTATGACTAACCTAATCGGAGGGCAGAATCATGGCAACCTATCAACTAGGGGTTTTAAAAGGTGATGCGATCGGACCAGAGATCGTCGGGGCCGCCTTGCAGGTATTGCAAGCAGCCACTGCGGCTTTTGGGCAAGGGACGAGGTTTGACTATGTTTCATTGCCGATTGGCTATGAGGCGTTTGCCTCAGATCATGAGCCGGTGCCTGAACGCACCAAGCAAGGGTTGCGGCATGTTGATGGCTGGTTGATGGGGCCGCATGATAATGCCGGCTATCCGCCAGCGATGCAGCGGACGCGCAATCCTTCTGGTGAACTGCGCCACACCTTTTATTTATATGCGAACATTCGTCCTAGCCGCACCTTGCCGGGTACGAATAGCCTAGTGGGGAAAGCGGATCTGGTGATCGTCCGGGAAAATTCAGAAGGCTTTTTATCCGATCGCAATATGTATCAAGGCATTGGCGAAGCGATGGTGACCCCGGATGTGGCTATCACCACCGGGGTATTCACACGCAAGGCCATTACTCGCATTGCCCGGGTGGCTTTTGACTTGGCCCAAAAGCGCCGGCAAAAGGTCACCATCGTGCATAAAGCGAACGTGCTCAAGTATAGCTTCGGTTTTTTCCGCGACGTCTGTTATGCCGTGGCCAAAGACTATCCGCAAGTCACGGTCAATGACATGCATATCGATGCCTTCACGGCGCATTTAGTCCGCAACCCGCAACAATTTGATGTGGTGGTGACCGAGAATTTGTTTGGCGATATTGTGTCTGATCTGGCGGGTGAGTTGGTCGGCAGTTTAGGCATGTCGGCTTCGATCAATACCAACGGGACACAAGTGATGGCTCAAGCCGCGCATGGCGCGGCGCCAGACATCGCCGGTCAAAATGTCGCCAATCCGACTTCGATGATCTTAAGTACGGCGATGTTATTGGACTGGCTTGGCACGAAGCGCCAAGACCCCGCTTTGAACCAGCTGGGGCAGATCATCACCACCGCTGTGGATGCGACGCTGGCTGCAGGGATCAAGACCCCAGATCTTGGCGGCGATACCAGCACCTCGGATTTTGCTTCAGCGGTGATCGCGCATTTGGCGCCGTTGGCATAAGTGCCTGCCGCCATCAAAATAGACCCTATCCTTGGCGATAGGGTCTATTTTGATGGCCACGTTTGCTTGCACTGCTGCCGTCTTGTTACACTTAAGTTATGGTGAATATAAGTATATCTATATATACATCCTGATCAGACAAGGAGTGTTGTGCATGGTAGTAGCACCAAAGCGCGTTGACTTCGCAGTTGCGCCAATTAATATTATGATGGTGATCGATGACCAAATGGTAGCCCAAGCGCTGAATTTATGTCGGACGATCATTGCGCATAACCCGCGTGAACGTATTCACTTTTACGTGGTGTGTGAGCAGGTGTCGCGGCATTACCAAGCGGTTTTGCAGTGGCGATTCGAAGATGACCCTTGGGTGACGATGCACCTTTTGACCCCCAACGTGGCGCTGCCGCCAAATGTTGCCACCAGCGACCGGATCCCGAAAGCGGCCTATTATCGGGTTTTAGTGGATCAATTGCTGGCTGGTCAGCCGGTGCAGCGCGTCTTATATCTGGATGTCGACATGGTCAATACCGGGCGCTTGCGTTCGCTATATGCCACTGACTTAGGCACCAAGCTCATTGGGGCGGTTGCAGACGGCGGCGATCTGGGGCGTTTTGCCAAAATGAATCTGGCTCATGTTCCGCATGAGCGGTATTTCAACTCGGGAATGCTGTTGATCGATGTCGCGCGTTGGCGAGCTGAGCATGTGGCCCAACAGGTGTTGGCCTATGCGCAAGCCAACGTGATGCTTTGTCGCTATCACGATCAAGATGCGCTGAACGCGATCTTGCATGATCAGTGGCAGCCGCTGCATCCCCGGTACAATGCCCAAACCAATATCATGCTGGGCGCCACCCAGCGATTTTCGAAAAAGGTCTTACAAAGCGTGCGGCAACATCCAGTCCTAGTTCATTTTTGCGGGCATCAGAAGCCGTGGAAGAATGGCTTTCCGCACCAATTTCTGGAAAAGTTATATTACAATGCTGCTTTAGGCAGTTAGCCGCAAAAAAGAGCCTCATCAAACGATGAGGCTCTTTTAGATGCGTCAGCTTAGTGTTCCTTGCGCTTGCGAATACGCAATCCCAGCACCGCTAACAAAGCAGCACCGATCAAGGCGATCAAGCCTTGCGTTTGTTCCCCGGCAGCTGGAAGCGCGGCTTGCGATGGGGATGATTTTGCTGCGGTCTTGGTTGCCGGCAGTGCGGTCGTGGTGCCGCTGCCAGTAGTTTGGCCGGCAGTACCGGTGCTAGGTTTGGCCGGATCACCGCCGTTTTGGCCGGTATTGCTGCCGCCAGCGTTGTTGTTATTACCATTACCGTCTTGTCCGCCATTTTCCCCGTCAGTATCCTGCATGGTGATGGTGTAGGTACCCATGAAGAAGGCGTCTGGCAGTTCGAAGTTCGCATGGGCTTCACGAATCGCTTCGGCGTACAGCGGATCGACGCGGACACGATACGTGCCAGCGGCGGTTGGAGCAGTTGCTGTCCAGTCTGCAGTGCCCACCCGCTGATACTGAAGATGCGTGGCCTCTAGATCAAACAGCAGGCTGTGGGAGATGAAATTGGCGGGCAAGCGGTTATCACCAGAGTAGACTTTGGTCCCGCCAATTGTCAGGTGGGGATCGATCGGATCAGGGTTGTTCGGATCCACCAGCTTGGGCAAGATCGTGTAGATCCCCGTGAACATGGCATCATTTAGGGGATAGTCTGGAAAGGCGGCACGGATCGCTTCGACGTACTCTGGCGCGATCCGCACCGGGTATTCACCAACATCCCAAGCCGGTTCGGCGCGCCATTCACCATTTACGTTATATTCGAGCAAGTCCAGCGGCTTGCGGTCTTCACCGGCGATTTCTGCCATCGCAGCCGTCATTGACGGATTGGCTTGAATCAGGGCTTCAGGCACATCTGAAAAGCCGCTGTAGGTGGTGGTCGTCCCGAGTTGCAGAGTTGGCATGGCAGGCGGAGCGGGCACCACATTAAGTGCCGGAATGTCAGGATAGGTGGTGACATAGTTATGGGCGATGCTTGCTGGTAAATGCACGTCTAACTTCACCTTGTGCATCCCCACAGAAAGATCAGAAGATTGAGGCGTAACGGTATAAGACACGGCAGCGTCTTCATCGCCTGGAGCAAGATTACTGATGTCAACTTGCCAGTTATCGGGATCGAGGGGTTGGCCTTCAAAAATAGTTAAAGGGGTGATCATGGTGTTCAAAAGACGAGGTAAGATTTCAAATTCGGTAGAACTAGATGATGCTTCCCTAGTATTGAGTTCTGTCATGATTTTAGAAATTGTCGTGTCTTTTGCGTATGCAGTATAAATGCCAACATCACGCGGGAAGTCACCATTGGCAGTATTAAAGTAAAAATCAGCAAGCGATAGATTGTGTAAAGTCGGGCCCCATTCGTCAGATGGGATGTCGACCATTTCACCGTCACGGCTTCCTTGTATTGAGGCGGTGATAGTCGGCGCATCACCATAAGCAGCGGAAGCAAAATGGAATTCGATCTTGAGGGCATCATACTCCCAAGCCTTTGATTCAGCCGCATGCGTATTAGCTGCTTGCGTGGGAACGGCGATATCATTAGTTTCAGGACGCGGTTTTGGTGTGGGCAGCATGGTACCATGTTTTTCTGTTTGAGGCGCCGGTGCAGGCACTGCGGTAGCATTATTCTCCATACTGGTCGCCGGTGCAGGCAACGTGGCAGGATGATTATCAGCCGAATCTTTACTGTCTGTCGGCTTTTCAGCTGCAGTGGGTGCGGTGGTGATCGCCGCCGCATGCACCACGCCAGCATTGCCGGATACTAATAGGGTGATTAGGGCCAGGCTGCACACCGCAACGCGCTTATTAGGCAGGCGTGTGGTTGGTTTCTTCATCAAAATTCCTCCTTGATCCAATTCGGATCGGTTCCCCCAGCAAATTATCTATAATCTAAGCGTAACAAGACGGCTTTTTGGATTGCAAAACATAAGCTTTTTAATATTTGTCTTGCGCCGTCTGGTGGTTTGCGGTGGTTGGACGCCAAACAGGCCTCATCAACCGTGATGAGGCCTGTTTTGATGCGGATGCTTAAGTGATGCGGCTTAATCGTTTCGACGCTTGCGGGTACGCAATCCCAGCGCCGCTAACAAGGCAGCACCGATCAAGGCGAGCAAGCCTTGGGTTTGTTCCCCGGTGGCTGGGAGGTTGGCTTGGGATGCGGCCGATTTTGCTGCAGTCTTAGCTGCGGTTGCGGGCAGTGCGGTCGTGGTGCCGCCGCCGATTGTGGTGCCGGTATTTTGGTTGGCAGCACCGGTACCAGGTTTAGTCGGATTGCCGCCGTTTTGGCCGGCATTACTGCCGCCAGCGTTGTTGTTATTGTTGCCGCTGTTATTGTTGTTACCATTACCGTCTTGTCCGCCATTTTCGCCATCGCCGCCATTTTCCCCGTCAGTATCCAGCATGGTGATGTTGTAGGTCCCCATGAAGAAGTCGTCTGGCAACTCGAAGTTTGCATGGGCGTCACGAATAGCTTCGGCGTGTTCCGGTTTGACGCGGACGTGATAGCGGCCCACAGCTGTTGGGACAGTCGCTGTCCAGTCTTGTACGCGCGCCGCCGTCACGCCGCGAAATTCAAGATGACTGACGGCTAGATCAAACTGCAGGTTGTGGGTAAGAAAATCAGCTGGCAAGCGGTTGTCACCAGAGTAGACTTTGGTCCCGCCAATCGTCAGCTGAGGATCAAGCGGATGCGGTGCGTTTGGGTCGACTAATTTAGGCGTGATGGTATAAGTGCCAGAGAAGAATTCATCTGGCAAGTCATAGTTGGCATACGCCTCACGAATGGTCGCAACATATTCAGGCTCCACGCGGACATGATAGGTGCCTGCGTCTGTCGGCGCGGTTTTGGACCAGTCAGGCGTGCCGCTTGCTTGATATTCCAGCTGGTCGGCGCTCACACCTAGCGCTAGATCATGGTCGATCAAGTCGGCTGGTAAGCTGGCGTCACCAGAATAGGTTTTGGTGCCGCCAATGCTCAGTTGCGGATCTGTTGGATCAGGATTGTTCGGGTCAATGGTTTTCGGCAAAATGGTATAGAGCCCTGTAAACATGGCATCATCCAGAAAATGGTCCGGGAAAGCAGCGCGGATCTGGCTGACATACTCAGGGGCGATCCGCACCTGATATTCACCTGCATCCCAAGCCGGTTCGGCACGCCATTGGCCATCGACTTCATATTCAAGCAAGTTAAGCGGCCGACTATCTTCACCTGCGATCTCAGCCAAGGCCGCCTCCATGACTGGGTTGGCTTGAATCAGGTCTTCAGGCACATCTGAAAAACCGCTGTAGGTGGTGGTGGTGCCAAGTTGAAGGCTTGGCACATTAGCTGGGTCAGGAATCACATTAATTGCCGGAATGTTAGGATAGTTAGTGATATAATTTTTGGCGATGCTTTCAGGCAGATGCACGTCTATCGTGACATTATGCGTCCCGACAGGCAGGTCAATAGCGTCTGGGGTAACGGAGTAGCCAAGTAAAGCATGCTCATCCCCTGGGGCAAGATTTGAAATGACCACGTACAAATCGTCAAGGTCGATCGGTTGTCCCTCAATAATCGTTAACGCTCCAATTTCAATGGTTAAAGGACGTCTGCCAATGATAAAACCGGGAACTGATGCCATTGCCGACTCCGCACCGAGTTCGTTGGCGATCTGATCAATAATGTTTGGATCAAGTCGTGCGCTATATTCGCCGACATCTCGGGGCTGCTCATTATTGGCAAAACCATCAAAGGTAAAGTCCTCAATGGATAGATTTTTCGCAGTGGGTCCCCATTGTGACTCAGGGATCGTGGTCGCTTGCCCGTCCTTATAGCCTCGAATCGTAAGGCTGAAAGTAAAGTCGTCGCCATAGTCTTTTGAATTAATGGTGGTTGATAAAATCAGTTGATCATACAGATGATTTTGCTTTGGAACTGCTGGTTCGAGCATCTTTTGCGGTATGTTCAGAGGCTTAGCCTGATTACTGTCGAGTTTGACATTTGGCGTGGCTTGCGCTGAATCAGTTGGTGTTGCCGCGATGGTACTTGCAGAACGATTGGTGATCGGTGCTTGCCCGTCGTTGTGGCCAATTGCCGCACTGCTTGCAGAGTTGGTTTCGGTTTGGTGCGTTGGTGGTGACGTTACCGTGGTTTCAGCACTGCCCACCGCCGCATGCACCACGCCGGCATTGCCGGACACTAATAGGGTGATCAGGGCCAGGCTGCACACTGCAACGCGCTTATTGGGCAGGCGTGTGGTTGGTTTCTTCATCAAAATTCCTCCTTGATCCGATTCGGATCAGTTCCCCCAGCAAATTGTCTATACTCTTAGCGTAACAAGGCGGCTTTTGGGATTGCAAAACATAAGCTTTTTAATATTTACCCGTGAGCGGCTGTGATTCGCTATAATGGAACAAAACCTTAAAGGGACGACGATGATGGAAACACAATTACAAGACGATCACTTGAACCTGGTGTTGCCTAACGATCAAGGCACATTGCAAGTATTCCCGGGGGTGCATCCGGCGCAAAAAACGGCGACGACGCTTTATTATCAAGGCAGTGACTTGCTGGGTATCGATCAAGTTGCTGATGCCGCGGTGGTGACGCGCAGCTTGGTGATCCTGCCGCTTGCCGATACTGAGCCGGCATATATCAGCGGTATGTTGAGTGCTTTGGCGACTAAGGCGGGATTAAAGTTCGCCGATCCGAAGCTCACTGTCCCTAAGAATCAGCAAAAACCAGCGCAAGCTTATATCGCCGCACTGCTGCCGGTGCTGACGTTGCTTGGAGCGGCGTTTGCGCCTAAGGCTAAGAAAAAGCCTGCCAAAGCGCAACATCGCTGGCAAAAGGCGGTAGCAGCAGTGGCGTTTACGACTGATTTTGCCGGCACGCAAGCCACCATTTACTGGCAAAAGCGCAACGAAATGCGCTTAGTTGCCGGCGCGCACATGCTGCCTGAGCCGAAACTGAATGCCGATGGCTCTTTGGGCTTTTCTGCCCGCTTTGCCCAGCAGCTGCGGCAAGAGCACCAAGCAGCGTTCAATCAGGATTTTGTGACAACGGCGGATATTATTTTGAAAAGTACCAATGAAGTGGGGTTGTTTTTGTACTTTGGCAACACCAACAGTTGGCTGCAATTCAAAGACGCCAACGGCAAGACGTTGGATGATTGGACCATCGTGAAATAAAGGATCGGCGCCGGCGATAGTGTCGCGGCGCCTTTTTACTACCCGAGACAGGCGCGAATTTGCTATACTGCAAGTGAAGCAGCAGCTGGTTTTTGGCCTAGACCACTAACGGTATCCGTGCTACACTGATAATGTTGAAAACAGCAATGTCTAATGAAGGAGATCATGTAATGAGCTACTACATCCATGCGGACAAGTTTTTCCTGAAGAACACCACTGAAAATGGTGGCTGGCTTGAGGTCACCGATGACCATAAGTTCGGCGATTACATTCCTGCTTATGGTGAAAAGCCCACTGGGCAGATCAAAGATTATGGTGATCAATGGATCGCGCCTGGTTTAGTCGATACGCATATCCACGGCTCGCTAGGGCATGACGTGATGGACAATGACTGGCAGGCTTTGAACGAAATGTCTGAAGGCCTTTTGAAGACTGGGGTCACCAGCTGGTTGCCAACGACATTGACCGCTGATTTTGAGCACCTCAATGCCGTCTGCAAAACTATCGGCGATCACGCCGGCGAAGAAACCGGCGCTAAGATCCAAGGGATTTACTTTGAAGGCCCATTTTTCACCGAAGAACACAAAGGGGCGCAAAACCCGAAGTACTTCCGTGATCCTTCTATTGAAGAATATGATGAATGGCAAAAATCGGCCAAAGGCATGTTGCAAAAAATGGCCTTGGCCCCAGAACGTGATGGTGCCGTTGAATTCGTCAAGCATATGGCCCAAGACGGCAAGGCGGTCGCTTTAGGGCACAGTTCTGCGACCTTTGAACAAGCCAAAGCTTGTATCGAAGCCGGCGCCGGCGTCTTTTGTCACACTTTCAACGGCATGTCAGGCTTGAGCCACCGCGAACCGGGGATGGTTGGCGCGGCCATGTTTTTGAACTTGGTCGATGATGAATTGATCTGCGATGGCCATCATGTGCGGCCGGAAGTGGCGGCGTCTTTGATCCGCGAAAAGACCCCAGAACACATTGCACTGATCACCGATTGCATGTCTGCCGGCTTGATGCCTGAAGGCGATTATATGCTCGGAGAATTCCCAGTGATCGTTAAAGACGGCACGGCGCGCTTGAAAGATGGCGGCAACTTGGCTGGGTCGATCTTGAAGCTCAACGACGCGATCAAAAACGTCGTGGACTGGAACAACAACACCCCGCAAGAAGCCGTGATGATGGCGTCTTATGTACCGGCCAAGTCTTCGAAAATCGATGATAAGTGCGGGAGCATCTTGCCTGGCCGGGATGCCGATTTCTTAGTGTTAAACAAAGACATGAGCTTAGCGGAAACCTACTTGGATGGGGTTTCGCGTTACCAAGCCTAAGCTTGAAGTGCTTTTGGATCTGCCGATGAGCAGCGCCAAAAGCACTTTTTGTTTGCCGTGATTGGTGCCTACGAATCCAAATAATACCGCCTATACATAAGCGCGCAAAAGCGGTATTTTTCGTTTAAATGCTGGTATGACCGCGTCGAGATCCGCCGGCTCGCGCCAATAAAATGACACGACACCAAGCAGCCGCTGCCAGCATTAGCGGCGAAAAACCGCGTGCAGTCGGCATTTATGGGCAAAAGGTCTAGACTTTTGCCGTGAAAAACGAACGTCTCCGGGTAAATGCGGGTTTAAGTAGGGACCAATTCATTTGGCGCGAGAAATCTTTATAAAACCTGCACGCCACGACCCCACATTTTAGCTTATATTTGAAACAGTCTATCGGGTCGCACCATCTTTGGGGGAAAGACGTGGTACCTGAGTAAGGAGTGATGAAGATGACCAAACGAATCGATATGACCGGGCAGCGCTATGGTCGCTTAGTCGTCCAAGAATATGCAGGACGAGATCAGCATAATGGTAACGCGCTTTGGCGTTGTCAGTGTGATTGTGGCAATGTGGTGGTCACTGATGGGTATCGGCTCCGCCATGGCACGACCACCAGTTGTGGGTGCTGGCGGCGTGAAGTGAGCATCAATAATGCCCGGTCTAATCCGGCATTTGTGCGCAATATTGGGTCTCGTAATGGGTTTGGGATCACCAATGGCGTGAACTTACAAGCGTCATTGATCCCGCGGCGCAATAACCGCTCAGGGGTGCCAGGGGTGTCTTTTGACAAAACTGCCGGCCGCTGGGTCGCACGGTTGATGTTGCGCGGCCATTATGTCTTGAATCAAATGTTCATCAATTATGCCGATGCCGTGGCGGCACGGCGGGCGGCCGAAGAGCAATACTTGACTCCGGAAGTCCAGCGGCAACTTGATGAAGCCCCTGATTCTGCCAGCTTAAAACGGGTATTAGCGGCAGTTGCGGCCAGAGTGAGATAAGGAAGCACAACGAAGTCAAGCAACAACTGGGTATTTTTTTAATGGAGGGAGGCGGCATCGTGGGCTGGTTGACAAAAATCAAGGCGTGGCGGCAGCCCAGTCATCTGTCGCCAGAAACGGTCTTGGCGACGATGCCACAAGTCGCGCACAGCTTAGTGGTCCATCTTGGCCCGCTTGATCATGAGCGGCCTTGTTATTGGCAGCTGCGGCAGCAAGGTCAGCACCATGATCGCGCTTTGTTGGCGGTTTCCTTGCCTGATCGCGAAGCCAAGCTGCCGTTGACGGCTGCGGCGGTCGCTGATTTTTGCCAAGCAAGCGCTGCAGCTGGCATAGAGGCCGTATACTTGTTAGGGGTGGCAACAGCCGATTTAGTGGCAGGGGTGTTAGATCAAGTCAGTGCCGGCGCGCCGCGGCCGCAAGGAAAAGCGACTTATTTAGTCTTGCCGGCGCAGACGCTGTATGATTTTTTGGCTAACGAAACGCAAAGTATGCCGGGGCAAGTTCCGCTGGTTGGCGAGTTGTTAGATGGGTGGCCGATGCATCAGGCCAAGACGTTGTCCGCTTACGTGCTGGCGCAACGGCCAGCCGATGAGCCGGGGATATTCAGCCCGGTACCAAGCGGAGCGCGCCAATATGATCAATGGGAACATGCCGAACCAGCAGTGGCCGCGTTGTTTGACGCGCCGCTGCGCCAAGTGGCCGACTCCGGTCACGGCGCGACGTTTGTCTTTACAGATATTGACTAGGAGGGGTGTCATGGACTACGCGGGGATCTTTTTGGAGCGGGCCGATCAATTAAAATACCAGCTATATTCGCTCTTGGCGCGACCGTACGTCACGAACATGACCATTACCGATCTGGCCGGGCTGATGCAAGCGAAGTATCAGCCGACGTATAACGTGTTTCAAGAATTGCTTGGCGATCTTGTGGCGATCACCGGCAAGCGCCGCGACGTGGTGCGCAAGCAAATGTTAGTGGCTGCACCTTTGCCATTGAGTTTGGATGCGTATCGGTCGTATCTGGTGCAGCAAAGCTTGGTGTATCGTTTGATCGATTATGCAGTCACCGCCGCCGCGCCTAGTCCGAATCAATTTTGTGAGCGGGAGTTCATCAGCCGCTCGACGATCTCGCGCAAGCTCAAGCCGGTGAATAACTTGATGGCGCATTTTGGCGTCAAGTTGAAGCTGGCTAAATTAGCATTTTCCGGCAGTGAGATGAACATCCGTTACTTCCTATATACTGTTTATTGGTGGGCCCATCGCGGCAGCTTTTGGCCATTTGAAAATGTCACGCGCAGCACCTTGCATGAAGAATGTAATCAAATCGGGATCATGAACGAGCGGCCGATGACACAATGGCAGATGCAATATTTCTTGGCGATCTCGCATTTGCGCGTCGGGAAAAATCATGCGATCGTGGATAATCCCTACTTGGATGCGTTGGATCAAAAAGTGGTGACCCTGCATCTGCGCGCCGGGCAGCCGCGGCCGCCGTTTACCCGTACGGATACCGCATTTTATAATTTCTTTCAGATCTCGCAGCCGCGGTTTGACATGCGTTCGCGCTTGCCAGAAGCCCCTGCTCAAGAAATCGCGGTTTTGACCAATCCGGCGTCAGCGACAGTCGTTGACGCGTTATGCAATGCCCTTTATCAGTCGGCGTCTGGAGATATCGGCACCGACTTATACTTAAACATGTTGCGGCTGGTCTTTGGGTATTTGATTTGTGGCGGCGACTTCCCGCAAGCGCAAGACGTGATCGGCGGCGGCGTGGATGAAAGTGCGCCGAATGTCGTGGAAAAAGTCCAAGCCGTGGTCCAAACCTTACCGACAGATGCGGCATTTGACGTTTTTCGCCAAAATTGTGACCCGTTTGCCATTGAGATCGCGCGTTTGGCCACGCCATATGTGCGCCGCTGCACACGCAATGCGCGCGTTTTCGTCAAGTTGGATGTGGATCCGGCGATCGAAGGGTACCAAGCACTGACCGGTTTTCTCAATTGTGTCCCATGGGTGGCTCGCGTCAGTGAGGTCCAAAGTGACGAAGAATGCGACGTGGTGATCGGCGCTGACGATTCGCCGGCTAAAAATCTGCCGGCGGATTTCACCTGGTATGCCAACGCCTTGGACCTGGCCACTTATCGAGAAAGCTTGATCCAAAAGTTAGTGACGATCCGCAAAGAAAAACAGGCCCTAGCCGCACTGGAATGATCGCGGCATCAAACACAACCAGGCTTTTGCGCGTGTCGCAAAGGCTTTTTTTGTGGGCAAGAGCGCCGATTCAGCCAGGCTGGTTTCGTGTGGTGGCGGTATCGTGATATGATAGGGCTATCATAGTATAAAGAGGCGTATGATGGATGCCTGAAAACGCAAAAGTCTTACTGGATCATTCTGCTCAGTTGAAATATCAACTTTATCGCTTATTGGCAAAGCACGCCCACCAAGACGTGACGATCACGGACTTAGCGATGATGAATCAGGCTAATTATCAGCCGACCTATGCCGTTTTCCAAGAAATCTTAGCCGACGTGACCGCGTTAGTGGAGCGTCCGCGGGTACAGGTGCGCAAGGAATTGCTCAAAGCCGCACCGCTGCCGGTCAGCTTAGATGCTTATCGGTCTTTTCTCGTGCGCCATAGTTTGCCTTACCGCTTGGTCGATTATTGTCTGACCGGGACGACGCCAAGTTTAGAGGCTTTTTGCCAGCGGGAATTTGTCAGCCGCTCAACAGTCTCTCGCAAGCTGCGGCCGCTGACGGAAATGATGGCAGGCTTTCGGGTCAAGTTAAAACTGGCCACTTTGACGTTTACCGGTCCTGAAACCAACATTCGTTACTTATTTTATGCGTTGTATTGGTGGGCCCATCGCGGATGCTTTTGGCCGTTTGTCCGAGTCGATGAAGCCGATGTCAAACACGCCAGCGAAACATTGACGATCATGCACGACTTGCCCTTGGCCAAACGCCAACAACAATATTTCTTAGCAGTATGCCGCCTGCGGGCTGGCAAAGGCGCCTGCTTGGCGGATAATCCGGTGTTGATGGCTTTAGCCCGGCAAGTCACTGACCGCAAATTGCGCCATGGCGGGGTGCGGCCGCCGCTGAATACTCTGGATGCGGCGTTTTTTAATTTTTATCAGCTCACCCAGCCGCGCTTTGACGTGCAAAAGCCGCCAGCCTTAGCGCCGCAACAAGAGTTGGCGTTGCTGACGACACCGGAAACTAAGCCGGTATTAGCCGCTTTGCAAGCGCAGTTCTACCGCCCACAAAGCGGCGCGTTTAGCACCGAGCTGCGCTTGAATCTGTTGCGGTTGATCTTTGGGTATTGCGCATGCGGCGGCGACTTCCCGCAAGCTCAAGACATCATTGGCCAACACGCTGGGCCTGGCGATGATGCGGTTGAAAAAGGGCTTGATCAATTGGTTCAAGCACTGCCAAAAAAGCCGATCTATGCTGGGATCAAGCGCGATCAAGCCCGGTTTGTGCAAGGCGTTGCGCGCTTGATCATCCCGTATCTTGAAGGGCAAACGCCGCAAAAGCCGTTGCGGGTGCGCTTGGATGTGGATCAGTTAGCGGATGATTACCCACAGCTGGTCGAATTTGTCAGCGCCGTGCCTTGGGTCGCGCAGGTGACGACGCAAACGCCGGATGTCGTGGTCGGCATCGATGATCCGCAACATGGCCACCCAGTCGATTTTCCTTGGTATCCCCATGCCATGGCGGTGCGCTCTTATCGCGACCACCTCATGGCCTATTTGCTGCAAGCACATGCCAACAAGCGGCAAAAAATGGGCCAGCTCAAAACCTCGTAAATTTTCACCTAAAGGGTGCTCCGATTGGGGCACCTTTTTGAGTGGGCTGCACCAGGTCAAGGCCAAGCAGCGATGTGTCAAGACATAGCGAAAACCATTCGTAAATGGTGATTATGAGATAACATTATTGATAAATGTGGTGTCTTGATAGTGATGAAATTGTTCCCACAAGGTTTTTTAAAGTCTATACTTTCCAAAAAGCATAAAGGATTTTATTGAAACGTGCAAAATTCTCAAAAAATATCGGAATATACTATAGTCATAAGTTGAGATATACATCCGCGGACGCCGGGTTGGGTCCGCAATACACCTAAATGGAGGAATAAAATATGAAGAAGAATATGACACTTTCCGCAATGGCACTATTGTCTGCATTGGTGATCGGCGGCTCCGCAGCGGCAACGACGGTTTTTGCGGCGGAAGGTGACCCGACAACAGATCCAGCTGACACCACAGCCGCAACCAAGAGCGGCGCAACAGCAGACACCCCGGCAACTGAAACTGGCGATGCCTATGTAACGTTCACCAAGTCGACGAAGCCAACTGGCCCGATCAACCCTAATCACCCTACAGACGATCCGAATAACCCAGGGACCGGTGAAGTCGGCGATTTGACCTTAGATGCGATCCCGAATGTCTTGAACTTCGGGACCCAAGAAGCTACTTCCGCGGAACAAACCATTACCTTGTTAGCCGCTGGCGACACTGCAGCTGCTAACAACCCGGCTTCCCAAAACAAGCCGACGACTTCGGTCACGGATGGTGATACCCATCAGATCTATACGCAAGTGACGGATATGGCTGCAGCAAAGCCAACTTGGAAGTTAAGCGCGACCTTGAATGCCTTTTCCGGCTCGTTGAAAGACGCGACCATCAACTTGAGCGGGGCCAAGAGCCAAGCCTTGACTGGCAGCGGCGATACCTTGGCATGGACCACAACAGCCGCCGCTGGCAATGAGATCCCAACGGTTGCCGGTGATATTACCTTGACCCCTGGGCAAGCAGCCGACATCGTGGCGTCTTCTAAGGCCACTGGGACCACGCAAGCCGTATGGGACACGAAGAATGTGACCTTGCACGTTCCTGCAGGGACAGCGGTTGCTGGCGACTATACAGCGACCATCGACTGGACTTTAGCTATCGTTGCCGAGTAAGCCATCATTGCGAGTCATGCTTAGCGTGATATGCTAAACTAAGCATGACTCGTTTTAGGAGTTAATTGATTAAAAAAAGGGTGTAGTAGGTATGCGTAAAGCGTTAACGGGGTGGCTCGCAAGCGGGCTAATGATATTAGGTCTAGGCATGATGGCACCAAAAATGGTCCATGCGGATGCCGTGAAGGCGGTGCCGCTGTCTGTGGTGCCGATCACCAATGAATACCAGGTGAATAAGGCCACGATGTTTTATGACCTTGAAATGAAGCCAGGTCAGCACACCGAATTACAAATGAAGCTGATCAATAATGGCAAGTCGCCGTTGACCGTGCGCGTACGCGATACCGCTACCAGCACGACCGATGCGGGACAAATCGACTACACCAATTTGTCGACCCGCTATGATCCGACGCTGAAATACCCCTTACCAACGCTGATCAAAATTCCTAAGCAATATCAAGAAATCAAGATGCCAGCCGAAACCACGGCTACGTACCACTTGCCGCTGACGATGCCAAAGCAGCAGTTTGCCGGGATCATTTTAGGCGGCATTCGCGTCACCCCAGTGGTGAACCAAACGGTGAAACGTGGGATCGGCAATACCTATGGCTATACCGTCGCCGTGCGGTTATCCAATGGGATCGACCAACTGCCAAGTTTGCGCTTGAAGCAGGTGAGCGTGGGCAGTGCCGCTAGCGGCGGTGCCGAAGTGCGCGCTAATATTCAAAATCCTAAGGCGAACCTCTTAAACAAAGGGACGCTGGCGGCGCGCGTGACCAAGCAAGGGCAAAATCGGACGTTGAAGTCGCTCACGTTGAATTCATCCTCTGTGGCGCCAAACTCGAATTTCACAGCGCGCGTGCCTTGGAATGGGTCGATCGCGCCTGGGGATTATACGCTGCATGCCACATACACGTCTAATGATCTGAAGTTTGCCGATCAAAAGGTCTGGCATTTTACCAAGAACTTCCATGTCTCGACGGTTCAAGCAGCCCGTTACACCTTGTCTGCGATGCACATTCCATGGTGGGCTTATGCGATCATGATCGCGATCTTACTGCTATTGATCGTGTTGATCTGGCTGCTCCTCAAACGTCGGAAGGGGGCGAAACCGAGTGCAAGTGCATAAATGGATACGACTCACATTAGTCTTGGTGTTAGCAGGATTAAGCCTGTGGACAAGACAGCAAGTGGCCGCGGCGACTCAAACAACTGATGCGGCAGTCACCTTCACCAATCGGGCCTTGAATCCTGCCGACCCGCGCTTGCCGCTGGCTGACACTAGCGGCGGCGGGGCGGCGGCCACGCCGAACAAGACCCCGAGTCAAGTGGTGGTCAACACGACCCCAGAAGATACTAAAGTCAAAACACCAGACACGAACCGGCAGCAGTTGCCGAATACCAATGCGGCGACGACCCAGCGCACGCGGTTGCCGCAAACTGGCAGTATCACGCTGCCAGCCGCTTTGGTGGTGCTGGTGAGCGTGCTCAGTATAGGCATCAGTTTACCCGTCGTCTTCAATCGGCGGCAACTAGCAAAATGAGTTCACACAAGCGCTGGTTGCGCCGGATCACCGGTGCCAGCGCTTGTTTTGTTTGATCAAAGGGGGGACGCACATGCACAAGTGGCGACGGATCAATCAAGTGTTAGCTGGCGTCGTCTTGGTCTTGAGCGTCTTCGCGTTAGGTAAGTTAGGCATCAAGTGGTGGCAAATGCAAACTATTCACCCGGAAAAAACCGTGGTCGGCGCCCCTGAACCGTCCGCTCAAGCCGCTAGCAGCCAACTGGCGCTGGACGGCTTCAGCTATCGCACGAGTGTAGATTTTTTGGCTCAGCCGACTTTGGTGGTGCGCTACCGCTTGCACAATCGCGGCAAGGATGCGGCATTGCCGCAGTATGTGTTTGATAATAATGTCACCTTCGCCCAACAAACCGCCAGCGGTACGACCAGTGTCTTGGCGAGTACCACCGTCGCCAAAGGCAAGTTGAGTTATCTGGATCAAAACTACCAAGAAAATGGTGCGATCTTACTCAAACCGGGCCAAAGTGTCACCGTGATCGGGACTTACCGCCTGGAAAGTTTGAAGCGGCCAGCCACCTTGGCGGTGCGTGGCACCAAAAAAGCCCAGATCGCCCCTTGGCAATTGAAAGGGGTGCAAGCCCATGATTAAACCCTTGAAACAATTACTGTTGACGGTTTTGTTAGTGGCGGCCGCAGCGTTTCTCAGCGTGTACCTGTGGCAAGATCAGCTTTCCGCATTGTTGGTGCAGCACAATCATGTCACGGTGAGTCAAAAGGTGGTGCGCGCCAATCAGCATCACGCCAAAACTGCCGATTATCGCTTCGATCAAGTGCAGCCGTTGTCGCTGGCGCGGTTGAGTCAAGCAGCCGTGGCCAAGCATCAAGTCGCTGCGGTAGGCAAGCTGGTGATCCCAGCGGTGCAATTGAATCTGCCGATCGTCTTAGGCGTTGGGAATGCCGAGTTGGCGTTTGCAGCCGGCACCTTGAATGCTCACCAAAAAATGGGCCAGTCCAATTACGCTTTGGCCGGACACCACATGGCCCAAGATGAAAGGGTCTTGTTTGGGCCTTTGGTCAAAACCACGCTGGGGATGGTGGCGTATGTCACCGATATGACGCATGTTTATGCGTATCAAATCGATGCCCGCCGCTATCTCCCAGCGACTGCCGTCAGCGTTTTGAATCCCACTGCTGATCCGGAATTGACCTTGATCACGTGTGATGATGATGGTACGGGACGGTTGATGATCCAAGCGCGGCTGGTCCAGACATTTACCGTGGATCGCGCACCGCAAGCGTTGCAGAAATTGATCGCTGCGACGTGATTTTAGGAATAAATCTCACCGTTAGCGAGTCTGTAAAAACACCGGCGACGCGGCGGATTTAAATTCGACAAATGATTCTTAACGATATTGAAAAATATATTATCGATTTTCTGTTAACATGAAACCTGAAGATGTCTCCTGTCAGGCGATGAAGGGATGGGGAAGATATGGGCGAACCACAATCAACCAAAAAGCGGCTGAGCCGTTGGTTTTACATTTTTGCGACGCTGGTCACGGTTTTTGCACAAATGGCCGGGGTGGCGTCAGTGCGCCTTAACGCCGATGCTAACGTGACGGTCAGCGTCGATAAAACCAGCGTGAAAAAAGCCGACACCGTGGCGATTACCGTGGGGACCCCTGCAGGTGCCAGCAAGCCGACCACGATCAATTATCTCGGCTTCAAACTCAGCAGCACCAGCGGCTTGTCTTATAATGCCTCTAAATCCAATATTGATGGCAAAATGAGCAACTGGAAGCTTGATGTCGTCGGAGATGAATATCGCATCACCGCCAATAGCGAAGGCGACACCAGTGCTTGGCCGGTGACGTTATACTTCACCGTGACCAGCGATGACTTAGGCGCTTCTGGGATCACGGTAACGCCATTGCAAGAAGGCGTCACCGATCCCAGCCGTGCGATCACCATCAAATCGGCGGCTGATGCGACGACGCAAACACCGCCAGATACCAGCGGCACTGGCAGCACAACTACTGATACCACGACGACTGCCGGCAGTGAAATGACTTCTGACATCACCTCTGGGACCAAAGCCAGCTTGTTAGATCATCAAGGCGATGTTTATAACATTGGTGATACCGTTGATCTCAAACTGCAAGCCAATCTTGCTGATTACCCTTCTGGCACGCATGGCAAGGAAGTCGGGTTGAAGTTTTCCATCGGCGCATTAGGCACTTACTTGAAGTTTGACCCAGAAGCCACCACCGCGCTGCTCAAAGCCAACCACTATTTCTTGGATGGGCCTAAGCAAAGTACCGATGGCACCACTACGATTTATAACTACCGCGAATACACGCCTAATCCTGACAATCCTGCCGATACGTCAAAAACGACTGGCAAATCTTTCCAGATCTTCCAATTTGGGACGACCAATACCTTTAACTTTGCTTGGAATAACGAAGAAAGCGGGATCGTCACTGCGGCGGTTGCCTTCAAAGCCGTTAAAGATACGATCTTACCCGACAATTCTGGCGACGGGTATGCCACCATCACCCCAGTGTTGATGGCGAGTGCCAGTTCCTTAGGGGCCACCCCAATGGGGACGCCTTTGCGGATCCGGATCAATGATAACGGCATCGCCACCAGCGGCTATCAATTCGAAGCCCATGATCGCAGCAATGGCTGGGTCGCCGGCTTCCCGCTTTATGAGATGCAAACTAACGGGCAGCTGGCGATCATGGCGGATCGTGCTTCAGCCGCTGATTTTGCCAAGCAGACCATGATCCGCAAGGCAGTCATGAATGCGTCGCCTTATGATCCGACAACTTGGGGCAGCGGCGCGTTCACCGCAGCCGGGGCGGCGGTGATTTTACCGTTTATGACCACCAATACCGATGGGACGACGACTGGCAGCAGTACCCAGTTTAAGCCAGGAACCACCTATTCACTGAAGCCTTATAATGCCAACTATGCGCGGATCGCAGCGGGCAGTACGGGCCATGATTATTACTTGCCAGATTATGCGCCAAGCTTCACGTTAGATTCTAGCGGCAATCTTCAACTGGCCGCAGCGCCAAGCACGGCCAAAGCCAAGCCGGACCAGTTCAAAGTCGACAATACCAAGACGCCCAAAGTCATTGCCGCCAACTTGTACCATGTCAAGCAAGTGACCGTGCAAACCGCCGCTGGGGTCAAAGTGCCGAATGCCACGGTTAAAATGGGGAGCATGGAAGCCACAACAGGCAGTGATGGTACCGGCGAAATGGTGCCAACAGGGTATCAAGATAGCAAGACGGATCCCTTTTACTATCCGGCGCAAGCACCGGTTTTCCAAAGCATCAGCTTTGCCGCCAATGCGCCATATACCTACGATGGCAGTTTCACGACCAGCTTAAGCAGTGATGACAAGCTGTCTTTGACCAACGCCAAAAATGCCGCGGTTTCTGCTGATGGGCAAACGATCATTTTGACCGTTCAAGCCAAAGCAGGGCAGCAAGCTGGCGTTAAGATCAAAAAAGTCGATGCTGCCAGCTCAACGCCGTTGGCTAATGCGACCTTCAAGATCTGGAATGGCAACGCCACTGAAGATACTGCTAAGCTCACCACCGCGACGGATGCAACTGGCACCACTAGTTTTGCCTTGGCGAGTCTGAGCTTAAATGGGTTCTATTTTATCCAAGAACAAACCGCGCCAACGGGCTATACGCTGGATAAGACGCGCTACTATTTTGCCTACAATGACCAAACCGGGGTCACCGGGGTCGGCACTGCTGCTGACAATTTGAACGCGACTAAAGCCGGGCCGCTGCAAGTGGTCAATGGTACGCTGGTTTTTGCTGACACTAAGATCGCCGGTGGCAGCGGGACGCAAAATCAGGATAATGGGGGCACTTTGACCCTGAAAAAAACTGATTTTACCGATCGCACCAAAGGCTTGGCCGGCGTGACGTTCATCGCTAAGGAAGTCACCGCCGACAGCAGTACGCTCTTAGGCGACGGCCAGTCAGATGCCAATGGGGATGTGACGTTTAAGCTCGGACCGGCGACGACCAGCACCCGCACGATCGTGATTGCCGAAGATCCTAGTGTGATGCCGGCTCATTATGCTGGTACTGCTAACAGTTATAAGATCTTTATCGACGCGGCAGGCAACTATACTGTCGGCGAATACGGGGATACCAAAGGCAGCGATCGCTCAGCAGATGGCGTTTTGCAAGTCAAGAACAATCAGATCACCTTTGGGAATAAGCGCACGGCGGCAACGGCTGGTTTTAAGGTCAAAAAGACGGCCCTCGACGATCGCTACATCCCGCTGGTCGGCGGCAACAATGCGGGTAATCCATCCTTTACCTTGACTGAAGAGACCGTTAATGCTGACGGCACCGTGTCGGATACCGGCACCGGTAAAGTCATGCCCCTGGGCATCAACGGCATGACGGCTGATTTCACGACTGCATCAAGTACTGCCGAATTACATGTGATCAAGCTGATCGAAAGCGCCGCCCCGACTGGGTATGTCAAAAACCCAACGCCTTATTACGTGACTGTATCAGCGGATAAAGGCGTGGTCGGAGTCAGCAACAAAGCGGAGGTGTCAACGGCTGATCATACGCCGGACAATGTCGTGAAAATCGATGCCGATGGTACGGTCAACTTTGGCGATCAAAAAGCCACCGCAGATGCGGGGCAAACTGTGACGGTCAAAAAGTCGCTTTTCGGCGACACCGCCAAAGCCCTCGCCGGTGCCAGCTTCACCTTAACTGACATGGGCTCAGGCAATCTGACCAATGGCGCCGTGTTCAAACCGACTGCGGCGGCTACCGATAATAATGGCTTGCAGCAGTTCAAAGTGACCCCGACGCCTGACGGTCAATTGATCCGCATCTTTAAAGTCGATGAAACCACGGCGCCGGCAGGCTATGCCAAAGCCCAGCCTTATTATCTGTCTTGGAGTGAAAAAGCCGGCGTCATGACTGTCGGTAAGACAGTCGCCGAGGCGCAAAAACAAACGCTGACTTCAAGTGATCAAGTGGCCAGCCTTGAAAAAGGCACCGATAACAAAGGCATCATCAATATCGCCGATGTGCCGCAGCCGACTTTGACCTTGACCAAAGCCGACGCCACTGACACCAGCATCAAACTGCCAGGCGCCAAGATGGTCTTACAAGAAGTGAACACCAGCGGCGGGGCATTGACCGGCAGCGATAATCTCAACGCCTATAAAGCCACTACCGACCAAAATGGCCAAATCAAAGTGGCCTTACCAGGTCCAGCGACTCCAGGCACGAAAAAGATCTACCGGGTTATGGAAGATACCGCCCCGAATGGTTACAAGAAGTATGGGGCCAGCAGTTTTATCTTCTATACCGTCGGCACTGGGGTGACCGGCGTCGGTGCGACTTTCAGCAGCAAACCGGCTGCAACCAGTGATCCGCTGAGCGTGACGGGTGCTAGTGAGGTGCAGTATGTGGATGCCCCAAACATCGTCAAGATCCATGTCAGCTCACGGCTGGGTGGCCAAGCTGCGGACAAACCCAAAACTGCCCCAGTTGGAAACGTTGCTGTGACCTTGACGACCACGAGCTTGAGCACCCCTAAAACGACCACGTGGACGACAGACCAAAATGGCGAGATCACGCTGACGCAACCGCAACTATTAGCCGCAACAGGCCTCACCACCCCGCCAAGCGGGGATGTGGTCATGAAATTGCATGTGGACACGAGTGCGGTGGGCTTCACGCCGCCAATGGATCGCTTGATCAAGATCAATTACGTCGCCGGCAGTGGCAAGTTTGTAGTTTACACTGACACGACTGATGCCCAAAAAGGCTATGATGGGGCGGTGACTGATCATTCCAAGGATGCCAATATTCCAACGGGTGATTTAGGGATCTCGATCGCACATGATACCTTCAGTGTGGAAACGTTAGCCAAAGATACCGCTGGCAACTCGACGCCGATCGGTGGAGCCGTGTTTACGCTGCAGTATTTGGATGGCAGCACCGACTTAGGTACGGCCACGATCACCATCCCAGATAATGGCACCTTGCTGCTTCAAGATCCGGACACTTTATTGAACAAGCCTAATCAAGTGCCGATCGGTAAAGACCTGCGGGTGATCATCACGCAGCTTAAAGCGCCAGAGGGGTATTCCGTAGCCACCGGGTCAACCGAGATCGGCTATAACAGTGCCCGCGGCTATTCGCACATTCCGTTTTTCCCATCGACCAATCCCACCTTCCAAGATATTCCGAATGTCGGTGGGTTGGTGGACAGCTTAGGGGATGCGGACGCGTTTTCTTGGCAGTGGCTTTCAGATGATGGTTCAGTCCAAACGGATTTCTTCTCCTTTGGGGGCAGCCAGATCACGTATCGCCTGAAAGAACATGGCCTGACTTTGGATAGCGTGCCGGATAACTTGAATTTTGGCCAAGCCACGGTCAGCGATACCCAACAGAAATTACCGGTATTACCGGATACGGCAGCCAGTGATCAGCTGGCACAATGGCCGACGGATCAGCTGCCGCAAGGAGAGTCCAATACGGTCACGACTGAAGATGATGCGGATACTACCGGGCACAAAGTGTGCGCCCAAGTCACGCAAAAAGGGACGTATGCTGATGGCTGGCACCTTGATTTAACCATGGGAAACCTGGTTTCAGCTGACCAAAGCGATACGATCAGTGATGCGTCCTTATCGATGCAAAATGCCGCTAATACTAAAGATGGTGCCGCGCAATCAGGCTTGACTCCGAATAATCTGCAGCTGACGATGGGGGTTGCGGCGCGCATCATGGATACCGCCGCCAACAGCGCAGCAGGGGTGTATAAAGTGAATTGGAACGTTAACGATGTCAACTTGTTGATTCCCGCTAACGAAGGCAAACCGCATATGGATTATCATGCCAAGATGACCTGGAACTTAGTCGAAGGGCCGTGATCTTGAGCAAACAAAAGCCCGTCCAACTTTTTGGTTGGACGGGCTTTTGTGCTGGTCAAGGCTGCCGGCGCCGCACCATGATGATGGCGCCGATCAATGCCGCCAAGATCGCCAGCAAGAGTGCCACGAACCACGCAGGCAGTGACTGGTGTTTGGTGACGGCGGGCTGATTGGCTTGTTTGGCCGCTTCAAGCGGCGCTTTTTGGATGGTGAAGTCATGACCGAATGTCCAATGCTGTTGACCATTGGTCGCCGTCAGGTCCAAGTGGTACTTGCCTGCGGGTAAGGCCTTAGCGGTCGTGTTCAACGCTAAGGCAAACGTACTGTTAGGGGCTAAGTTCAACGCCGACTGAGTCGTTTTCAGGCGGGCTTTTGAATGGCCGGCTTGGGTGATCGCGGCTGTGACGGTGACATCGTGCATGATCGCGGGCAGCGGATTTTCCAACTTCGCAAAAACCAAGGCGCCAGCGGTGGTCAGTTTAGTTTTCACGCCATGGAATTGAAGCTGCGGGGTTAGCGCAGGTAAAGTTTTAGTCGCTTGCAACTGTACCGCAACCGTCACACTGACTTGATTGGTGATGCCCACACCGGCTTGCGTTTCCCCTGTCGTGTGGTCAAGTTTTTCGATGCGGATGCCGCCTAGCAAGATCCCTGACCAAGCCGTTTTTGGCGCTTGCAGCTGCACATGCACGCGTTTGGTACTGCGCGGGGCCACCGTCACCGTTTTAGGCTTGCTCAATAGCGTCTCGATATCAACGGCCAAACCCGTTGGGGAAGAGGCGGCATGCTGGCTATAGTCGATTTGGCCGGCGGCGCTGGTGGTGGCACGATTGGGACTGATGCGAAACCGATGGCTGCCGGTGTCGGTGTTTTGGAGCAATAGAGTGAGGTCTTGGGTGCTGCCAGGTTGCACCAATAAGTCAAAATAGTGCACATTAGGATCAAGCTGATTGCTTGGCAGCTCAGTTTTAACCGTAAAATTAGGTGATGCGGCCAGTACCGGTTGAGCACCACCCAGCCACCAGGCGCAACAGGCGAGTAAGGCAAAGATGAACTTCTTCATTGATAGTGTTTTAGCAGGAAACCCCTGATTTTAATCAGGTGAGGAATGCTGTCCTGTACCTGCTTCTCCTTTGTTGGTTTGACGTCTTTACACGGGAACGTGTGTTTGCTATAATTTCTGTGGAGGGATAGCCATGAAACAAGCCGTCACCCTAAAGATGCGCATCACACTTACTGCAGAGGATGCGTTGTTGTTACAAGAAACGATGCGCCAGTTTGCATTGGGCTGCCAACTGGTGTCGCAGTATGTCTTCGACCACGAATTTGTGCTTGATCAATATGCTCTGCATGAGGCACTGTATCGACAATTGCGCACAGAGTCTGGGTTAAAAGCTCAGATGGCACAGTCTGCGATCAGGCTCGTTGTTGGCAATTACAAGACCGTCCAGACTCAGATGAAGGATGAACCATATACCTTCCAGGATCGCTATACAGGCGCATGGACGCGATGTCCACGAGACCTCACTTGGTTGCGACAGCCATTACAGTATCGTCAGCCGCAACTCAAGCTGGTACGCAACCGGGATTGGTCGTGGTTGCAAGACGGTCGCCTTTCGCTTAACACGTTGGCCAAACGCATCCGCGTCACCCCGCATGTGCAAGGATTTGAGCAGTACTTGGCACCTGACTGGAAACTTGGTACAGCCACTGTAGTGCACACTGGAGGCCATTATTTCTTGCATATCGCAGCCACCAAGGAACTGCCTGCTGTCGATCGAACACAGCTTGAAAACATTGTCGGCATTGATCGAGGATTACGTTTTGTACTGGTCAGCCATGATACTGCTGGGCACACCAGCTTTGTTTCTGGCAAGGCAATTACCAACAAGCGGGCCAAATATAATCGCCTTCGCCAGCAACTGCAGCGTAAGCACACGAAATCTGCTAAACGGCGCCTAGGCCGGCTGTCAGGACGAGAGAACCGCTGGATGAGTGATGTCAATCATTGCTTGTCAAAGACACTCGTCGCAAATGCATCACCTAAAACGTTATTTGTCGTCGAAGACCTCACAGGAGTGCGTCAACAATCCAGAAGCCAAGCGCAAGCACGCCGAGAACTCCATTCGTGGGCCTTCTTTGAGTTAGAACAATTTCTTCGCTACAAAGCCGTTTTAGCAGGTTACGAAGTCGTTGCCGTTTCGGCTCAGTATACCAGCCAACGGTGTGCGCAATGTGGCCGAATCGATGAGACTCAGCGTGATCGCCAGCGTCATGAGTATCGCTGCACAGTGTGTGGTTACCAAAGTAATGATGATCGAATTGCAGCGATGAACTTAGTGACTCTGGGTCAGCAGTACGTGGCTGGTAACAACCAACCACGTTTTACTAAAGAAGTTATCGGGTAAACCTGATAACTGACGGGCAAAGTCAGCTGCCCGATGATGCAGTCGCAGTAGGTGGGAGCCTGAAAGGCGTTTGACCACTGTGTCAATGACACGCGAGCTGCAAGCCACCGAATTTTTTCGGTGGTGGTTGACGAGACACTTTTCCTCCGGATCTTTTCCCAAGTTACCCTAAGTTTAACAGCTTTTGCGGGACAAAAAAACACCATCCAGCAGGGGCATGGCGACAAAAAAACACCGATCATCAACAGATGATCGGTGTTTTGATGAGCCGTTAAATTATAGTTCGACAGGAACCAATTTAACTTGCTTGGTGCCCATCCAGCCACAGATTTCCTTGAAGGTATCGGTGATGGCTTGGGTGCCAGGGGCAAGGAGCTTACGAGGATCGTAACCCTTACCTTGCTTGTCCTTGCCAGCTTCGATATATTCACGAGTAGCTTTAGCAAAGGCAAGTTGGCATTCGGTGTTGATGTTCAGCTTGGAGATACCCATGGAGATCGCCTTTTCGACTTGATCTTGAGGGATGCCAGAGCCGCCATGAAGTACTAATGGCAAGTCAACAGCGTCAGCGATTTCTTGCAAGCGGTCGAAGTGCAGGCCCTTCCAGTTAGCAGGATATTGGCCGTGGATGTTGCCGATCCCAGCAGCTAAGAAGTCGATACCGGTTGCAGCTAAGGTCTTAGCTTCTTCAACAGAGGCTAATTCGCCTTCGCCGACAACGCCGTCTTCTTCGCCGCCAATAGAACCAACTTCAGCTTCAACGGAAATGCCCTTGCTGTGAGCCAAGGCAACGATTTCCTTGGTCTTAGCAACGTTTTCGTCGAAAGGCAAGTCATGGCCATCGAACATTACGGAGTTATAGCCGGCAGCAATAGCTTCCTTAGCAGCTTCGAAATCACCATGGTCAAGGTGAATTACAACTGGAACGGTGATGTCCATGGACTTAACCGTTGCTTCGATCAGTTGCTTGCAAAGTTCATAGCCGCCCATGTACTTCGCAGCGCCCATGGAAGTTTGGATCAAAACAGGAACGCCGAGTTCTTGAGCGCCCTTGAGGATCGCGCGGGTCCATTCAAGGTTGTTGGTGTTGAACGCACCGATAGCGTAGTGACCCTTACGAGCAGCTTGAAACAATTCAGTGCCGTGTACTAATGGCATGTATAGTTCCTCCTAAAGAATGAAAACTAAATTTTTTTACCCTTTCATTCTAACATAGATTTTCAGAATGTGCGTAGGAGTTTTTACCTCCAGTCCGCAATTTGATAACGATTGTTGCATCAGCAATGATGACGCTTTCTTAGACCTTTTTGTATGAAAAAAGGGTGATCAGCGCGTGTAACCGGAAACCAGTTACCTCGCGATCTGGGAGACCAATCTAAATATTGGTCTCCCTCGGCTTAGCTGGCGTGGTATGGTGGCGATACGACCCAACAGCCAGCACTGCTCAGCTTGCAACTCGCCAAGGCAAAGGCTAAGCGGTATCATGGTGGCATAGAGTCTTGTGGTGAACAGTCAAGTGAATGAGGTGAGGTTCTAGAAATATTTTTGGGTAGTTGAGCGTATACTACCCC